>JAFLUO010000015.1:2848-24572 GCA_022508705.1 Oscillospiraceae bacterium | reverse complement strand
TCATACCAAATTATGGGCAATATGCTGATATGGAAGAATCAATCTGTATGAAGAAAAAACTTTAAATACCCTAATTTAATGATAAGCAAAAGGGTGTTAATTAGAATTTGAGGAGAGATGAGAAATGATAATAAAAAATAAATACCCTGTGTGTGAGTATGATACAAGCAGAAATCCAATTATTAACCCAGCAGATTTTTTAACAAAAGAATTACCCTCTAAATGTGTCATTACATTTTTTAGAAAAGAACTTAATCAGTTTGTTGAGGAGAAAAATCTTCCTGTAATTGGGTATCTTCATTCAGAGGTTTTAGACATTCCAATTTATGAGTATAAAACATCTACAAAAAGAATTTGTATTACAATGCCATTTCTTACTGCCCCAGGTGCGGCAGCAACAATCGAAGAATTACACGCTATGGGGTGTGATGAATTTATTATATGTGGTGGTGCAGGTTCAATAAAAAAAGATTCTAAAGTAGGAGAAATTATCGTTCCTATTGCTGCTGTCAGAGATGAGGGAACATCTTATCATTACTTAGAACCTTCCCGTGAAGTAGAATGTCATAAAGCAACAACAGATTTTGTTATTTCCGGTTTAGAAAAATTAGGGATACCATATACAACTGGAAAAACTTGGACAACAGACGCCATATATAGAGAAACACCCGAAATGATTGAGCTAAGAAGAAATGAAGGTTGCATAACTGTCGAAATGGAAACTGCGGCATTTTTTGCGGTGTCTAAGTATTATGATATTCCTCTGGCTCAATTACTTTATGCAGGGGATGATGTAAGCGGTGAAAAATGGGATTCTCGAAATTGGAATAACAGAAAGAATATTCGTTTAAATTTAATTTTTACCGCTCTTAAACTAATAGAGGAATTATAAGGTTAATAATATTCTGACGATTTCTTAATAAATGCCACCGTTATTAAAAAAACGACTTGTTATGCAAATCGTTTTTTCATTTATATCAAACCTTAGTTTTTTTTTATAAGTATTTTATAGACATTTGTTTTCCCTTTTGATACAATACTAAAAGGAAGTGATGACAATGAGTAATGAAAGAAAATATGATAATTTGTCCTTGATGACTGAACTTTATGAGCTTACGCAAGCTAACGGCTGGCTTTGTTGCGGTAAGGAAGAAGAAATTGCGTATTTCGATTTATATTTCAGAAAAGTTCCCGACAAAGGCGGCTTTGCAATATTTGCAGGGCTTTCTCAAATTATAGATTATATAAACAGTTATGAGTTCAAAGAAGAGGATTTGCAGTATCTTCTGTCGCAAGGCTGTTCGGAAGAGTTTATTGATTATCTTCGCAATTTTAAGTTTTCCTGCGACATTTGGGCAGTTCCCGAGGGTACTCCCGTTTTCCCCAATGAGCCCCTGATTAAAGTAAGAGGGCCTATTGTTCAGGCTCAACTTCTTGAAACGGTTTTACTTGTGTTTATGAATCAGCAAAGTCTTATCGCCACAAAAGCCAACAGACTTGTTAGGGCTGCCAAGGGGACAAATGTGGCAGAATTCGGCACTCGCAGGGCTTCGTCTTTTGACGGTGCGCATTTTGGCGCAAGGGCGGCGTATATCGGCGGTTGTATCGGCACGTCGGGTATTCGTCAAAGTAAAACCTTTGACATTCCAAGTATCAATACCATGATTCACTCATGGGTTGAAATGTTTGATTCCGAGTATGAAGCCTTTTGCGAATATGCCCGTCTTTACCCTGATAATTGCTCGTTTGTTGTTGATACTTACGACACGATTCGTTTCGGTGTTCCCAATGCAATCCGTGCGTTTAACGACGTTTTAAAGCCTATGGGCAAGCGCCCCGTAAGTGTTAGAATTGACTCGGGCGATATTACTTATCTTTCAAAAAAGGTTAGAAAAATGCTCAATGAAGCAGGGTACCCTGACTGTATGATAACGGCATCAAATTCTTTTGACGAGTATATTATTTCAGATATGATTTCCCAAGGGGCAAAGGTGGACTGCTTTATTGTAGGCGAAAGGCTTATCAATTCTGCATCGTCACCGCTTTTTAGCGGAGTTTACAAGCTTTGCGCCATTGAAAAGGACGGGGAGATAATCCCCAAAATCAACCTTTCCGAGAATGTAAGCAAGATAAATACGCCTCATTCCAAGAAATTTTACAGACTTTTTGACTGTGACACAGGCAAGGCTATTGCAGACGTATTGACTCTGCACGACGAAACCATTGACGAGTCAAAGCCCTACACGCTATTTGACCCTGATTTTACTTGGAAACGCAAAGAGGTTGAAAATTTCGTTGCAAGGGAAATGCTCGTTCCCGTTTACGTGGGCGGTGAATACGTTTATTCCGAACCGTCTGTCAGCGAAATACGAGATTATTGCTCAGAGCAAATCGACACTCTTTGGGAAGAAGTAAAACGGTTTGAAAATCCCCATTCGTATTATGTTGACCTTTCCGAAAAGCTTTGGAAAATAAGAAAAGAGCTTATAGAAAAGCATAAAGGAGTGTAAGCTTATGAATATTTGGCATGATATTAACCGTGAAAGAATTAAACAAAACGCCTTTGACGTTGTAATTGAAATCAGCAAGGGCAGTAAAATGAAATATGAGCTTGATAAAGAGACGGGTATGCTCAAGCTTGACCGTGTTCTTCACACTTCAACCCATTACCCTGCAAATTACGGCTTTATTCCTTTAACTTATGCTGAGGATAACGACCCTCTTGACGCTTTGGTGCTTTGCGCTGAGCAAATTGAGCCGATGACGCTTGTGCACTGTTATCCGATAGGCGTAATTTCAATGCTTGACAACGGCGCTCCCGACCATAAAATAATTGCAATTCCCTTCGGCGACCCGACTTATAACAGTTATAAAGATATTGACCAGCTTCCGTCACATATTTTTGAGGAAATCAAGCATTTTTTCAGAGTTTATAAAACCCTTGAAAATAAAGAAACGGTTGTTGACGAGGCGAAGGATGCCGATTGTGCAATCGAAATTGTTGAAAACGCAATTGACGGGTACATTAAGAAATTCAGACGATAAAACATATATTTTACTTTGCAGACTTTGCGGTAGGTTTTCCTACCGCTTATTTTTTTGCCCTTTATCATCAGTTTCCACAATTTTCCTTTTAAAATTTTGTTTAAAAAAATTAAAAAACTATTGATTTTTTAAAAAATGCACTGTATAATGTACGTACAGTGGTGGAAAGTGGATTATAATTTCACTGTAAATTCACTAAAGTGGTGAATTTTTAGCACGATTTTTCAATTTTAAGAGAAAGGATATGAAGACGGTGTATTTTAATTTTACATATAATCATACGTTAGACGCTAAAAACCGTCTTTTTATCCCTGCCAAATTCCGTGAGCAGTTAGGCGAGGAATTTGTAATTTTTAAAGGTCCCGAAAAGTGTCTTTATGTTTACGATAAAGCAACCTTTGAGGAGGTAAGCCGTCAGTTTGTAAATCACCCCAACCGCAAGGTTCAGCGTTCATTCTTCAGTCAGGTTGCTGATACGGGTGTGGACAAGCAGGGCAGAGTTACCCTTTCAGCCGATCAAGTTGAGCACGCAGGTCTTGCAAAAGATGCTGTAATAATCGGTGCGGGTCAAAGAATTGAAATCTGGGCTGCCGAGGAATTCCAAGGGGCTACTATCCCAATGTCGCAGCTTGATGATATTGACGAGTTCATTTTCTAAGGGTGGCGAATATGGAGTTTTCACATATTTCTGTCCTTTTTGAAGAGACAATAGAATCCCTTAACATTAAACCGGACGGGCTTTATGTTGACTGTACCTGTGGCGGAGCAGGCCATTCAAAAGAAATACTAAATCATCTTAATTCGGGTCATCTTGTGGCAATTGACCGTGACCCCGACGCCATAGAGGTAATAAACGAGCGCATAGGCGCTGACGAAAGAGTAGAGATAGTTTGCAATACATTTGATAATATAAAAACTATTTTGGGCGAGAGAAAGGCAGACGGAATTCTTGCGGATTTAGGTGTCAGCTCTTTTCAGCTTGACAATGCCGAAAGAGGCTTTTCTTTTCATAACGACGCTTTTCTTGATATGAGAATGAGCAAAGCAGGCAAAAGCGCTTACGACGTTGTGAACACATACAGTGAAGAGGAGCTTTCAAACATTCTCTTTAAATACGGCGAGGAGAAATTTGCTCGCAATATTGCTAAAAATATAGTAAAAGAGAGAGCAAGCTCTCCCATAGAAACTACTCTGGGGCTTGCGGAAATCGTAAAAAATTCCTATCCTGCAAAATTTAAAAGAGACAGTCACCCCGCAAGAAAAACCTTTCAGGCGATAAGAATTGAGGTAAATGATGAACTCACAATGCTCTCAGGCGCTGTGCAGGATATGTTCGACTCCTTAAAAATCGGCGGACGGCTTTCTGTAATCACTTTCCATTCGCTTGAGGACAGAATAGTAAAAGAAAAATTTAAAGAATTTACAACAGGTTGCACTTGCCCTAAAGAATTTCCCGTTTGCGTTTGCGGTAAAAGCCCTTTGGGAAAAATCATAAACCGTGGGCTAACGGCAAGTGAAAAAGAATTAAACGACAATAACAGAAGCCGCAGCGCAAGGCTTCGCACCATAGAAAAAATCGGGTAAAGGAAGAGAAAAATGGCACAAAACACAAGATATAATATTGAGCTTTTTGAGCCTGCCGCTCCAAGAGGGACAAGCGCGGCCCCTAAAATAAAACAGAATAATCAAAGACCTGACCTTAAGGTTTTGGAAAAGCCGCGCAAGACACAGGCTCAAATAAAAGCGCAAAATGCCGCTTCTAACAGAAAAGTATTTAAAATTATTGTAGTGGCAAGCATTTGTCTGTGCTTTCTTGCAGCTGTAATTTACAGCACATTACAGCTTGACGAAATCAACCGCGATATTGCGTCTATTGATAAACAGATGAGAATAGCCAAAAGCGAAACGGTGCGTCTTAATATGGAGATAAATTCTATAATCTCTATGGACAAGGTTGAAGATTATGCTGCTAACACGCTCGGTATGTCAAAGGTGCAAAATTTCCAGGTGGTTTACGTTGACCTGTCTTCTTCCGACCGTGTACTTATGGCGAGCGGAAAAGAAACCGAGCAGACAAATGTAATAAATCAGGAAAATAACTAATATTTATAAAAGAGAGTTAAGTACGCTTGACTCTCCTTGTTTTCGTATATAGGGCAATTTTTTTATAAAACATAAGAGAGGGGCAGCAGAAAAAATGAAAAGAAAACCGACAAAAAGAATGGCGCTGAGATCTCATATTGCTTTTTTGGGACTTTCTGTTTTTATGCTGGCACTTATCGGAAATCTTTTTTGGATTCAAATTATAAACGGCGAATCTTACCGCCTTAAAGCAGAACGCCAGCAGATGAGCGACACGGTGTTAAGCGCGCACAGAGGCGTGATTTACGATTCAAACATGAAGGTAATAGCACAGAGCGCAACGGCCTATCTTGTTTATATTAACCCTTCAATGATTAAAACGGAAACTCAGAAAACGCTTGTTGTTGACGGGCTCTCACAAATTTTTGACCTTGACCGTGAAACCGTTTTGAAAAAGGCTGAGAAAAGCTCCTACGGTTACGAAAAAATAATAGGCAAAATCGACCAGACAAAGAAAGATGAGCTTTCGGCATATATTGCGGAACATTCTAAAGATAAACTCAGTACAATAATAGGAATTGACCCCGATACAAAGCGTTATTACCCGTTAGGCTCTTTTGCTTCAAGCATTGTGGGCTTTACAGGCTCCGAAGACGTTGGCAGATCCGGTCTTGAGCTTTATTACAATTCCGAGCTTACGGGTACTTCGGGCAGAATTATTACTGCAAAAAATGCTCTTGCAGATGCTATGCCTAACGATTATGAAACAACCTACGATGCTTCGGACGGAAGCAGCCTTGTTCTTACCATTGATGAGGTAATTCAGTATTATCTTGAACAGCAGTTAATGCAGGCAATTGAAGAATGTGAAGCAAAATATGCGTACGGAATTGTAATGGATGTTGAAACGGGCGCAATTCTCGGTATGTCGTCAATGCCTGATTACAACCTCAATGAACCTTACACTATAAAGTCCGAAGCAGCTCTTGGCGCTATTGATGAACTTGAAACAGACGAAGAAAAAAATCAGGCGACAAACGATGCTTTATTTGCTCAATGGCGAAACAGAGCAATAAGCGACTCTTACGAGCCTGGTTCGGTTTTCAAAATATTTGTAGCAGCGGCAGGGCTTGAAGAGGGTGTTATAACCCCCGAAAGCACATATAATTGTACAGGACAGATTAAAGTTGCCAATTACTATCAGCACTGTTACCACCACACGGCACACGGTGTTCAGACTCTTCGTGAGGCGCTGCCTTATTCCTGCAATACGTTTTTCATAACTCTCGGTCAAAAATTGGGCAGAGAAAAGTTTTTCAAGTATTTTGAAGCATTCGGTTTTACAACCAAAACGGGAATTGACCTTCCTGCTGAGGCAACGCCGAAAGAGGGAGTTACTTATTACGGTGTAGATAAGCTTGGAATTGCAGAGCTTTCTTCCGAATCCTTCGGTCAGACCTTCCAGATAACGCCCATTCAAATGATTACTGCCGTAGCGTGTTTGGGCAACGAAGGCAAACTGATGACACCTTACATAGTTGCAAAGGTTCTCGACGCAGACGGCAATATCATAAAAGAAACAACTCCCACAGTAAAAAGACAGGTAGTTTCAGAACAAACTGCAAAAACGATTTCTTCTTTTATGGAAGAGGTTGTAATATCGGGAACAGCCAAGAATGCTTATGTTGCAGGTTACCACATTTGCGGCAAAACGGGTACCAGTGATAAGCTTACCGTTCCGGGCGAAAATATAGCATCCTTTGCGGGATTTGCTCCTGCAAACGACCCGAAAATTGCGGTGCTCATAGCCATAGACGAACCGCAGGGAATAAATACCGGCGGCGGCGCGGCAGCTCCTGTTGCTGGCAGAATTTTTGAAAACGTTCTTGCATATCTCAACATCACTCCCCAATACAGCGATAGCGAAATTGAAAGCCTGACAATGACCGCTCCGAACCTTGTAGGTCAAACTACAACTTCGGCCGTAAGCAGTTCGTCAAATTTCACGGTAAGAATTGTCGGCTCAGGCGAAAAAGTATTGACACAGGTTCCCTC
Organism: Oscillospiraceae bacterium; assembly: GCA_022508705.1. GTDB lineage: Bacteria > Bacillota > Clostridia > Oscillospirales > Acutalibacteraceae > Fimenecus. The sequence continues at coordinate 17,390 of JAFLUO010000015.1, read as the reverse complement.
ATCCGGGCAGTCAATGCCGAAAGGCGGCGTAATAGTCGTTTATACTGAGGAAGATGCTGTAAGAGAAACGGGTGCTGTTCCGAATCTAATAGGTCTTACCTTAACCGAGGCAAACAGAAAAGCAGTAAACGCAGGCTTTAACATTAAAATTTCAGGTGCTACTCAAACTAAAGGGAATATACTGTCATACAGGCAAAGCGTTCCGGAAGGAACTAACGCTGAACTGGGCACAACAATTACTGTTTATTTCAGGTCAGATCAAGACGTTTCGGATTAAATTATTATATGAGGTAATATTTATGATGCTTTCTGCACTCCTTAAAGGAGTAGGGGAAATACCCCCTTCGCAGGACGTTGAAATAAAAAATGTTACAGATAAATTATCAGAGGTTAAAAAAAATACGCTCTTCGTTTGTATTGACGGCGACACATTCGACGGAAATGAGTTTGTTACCGAAGCGCTACTTAAAGGTGCGGCGGCAGTAGTTTCCGAAAAGGAGACAAACGCTGAAATTTCAATAAAAGTCCCGTCATCCCGAAAAGCTCTTTCAGTTATTGCATCAAACTTTTACGGCAATCCTGCCAATAAGCTGAAAATTATTGGAATAACGGGAACAAACGGGAAAACCACAACGGCTTTTCTTATAAGACACATACTTGAATATTCGGGCAAAAAATGCGGCCTTATCGGTACTGTGAAAAAAATTACGGGTGACGAATCCGTTTCTTCAACACTTACAACTCCTGAATCTATGGAACTGCAAAAATCTTTTTGCGAAATGGTTGAAAACGGCTTTGAATACTGTGTTTCGGAAATTTCATCTCAGGCACTTTCACAAAGCAGGGCAGAGGGCGTAAGCTTTTGCGCTTCTGCAATAACAAACATAACGCCTGAGCATCTTAACTATCATCTCAATATGGAAAATTACATTTCGGCAAAGCTTTTGCTGTTCCGTAACAGCGATTTTGCCGTAATAAACGTTGACGATAAGAATATTTACGAGAATAAAAGCAGAATAGCCTGCCGTCAGATTACAGTTTCGCTAAAAGACAGAATTGCAGATTATTTTGCTCAAAATATCGTTTCAACATCGGCAGGTGTCGAGTTCGAGCTGCTTCACGATAAGATTTATAAAGCTTTCATTCCTATACCCGGTATATATAACGTATATAACGCCATGTGTGCAGTCGCCGTTTGCTCAGAGCTTGGCGTTGACACGCAAAAATGTTTGGATGCAATTAAGTGTTTCAGCGGTGTTGAGGGCAGATGCGAAAAAATACCTACAAACCGTGATTTCACCGTGATTATTGATTATGCTCATACACCTGACGGTTTTCAGAATGTAATATCTTCTGCGCGTGAGTTTACCGAAAACAGAATTATAACGGTTTTCGGATGCGGCGGAGACAGAGATAAAAGCAAAAGGGCTATTATGGGAAAAATCGCAAGCGAGCTTTCCGATGTTGTCTTCGTTACTGACGACAATCCCAGAACCGAAAACCCCGTCAGAATAATTTGCGATATTTTAGAGGGAATGAGCGGTGCAAAATGTCACTACGCCGTTGTGTCAGACAGAAAAGATGCAATAGGCTTTGCACTTGAAATTGCCGAAAAGGGCGATACTGTTTTGATTTTGGGCAAAGGGCATGAAAAATATCAAATAACAGCAAAGGGCAAAATACCCTTTGACGAAAAACAGATAATAGAAGAATTTTTAAAACAGGACGAAAAAATATGGAACTCCAACTGACTGAAATTGCAAGCGCTTTAGGTAGCCGTTTGCAAAGTGACAAGATAATAACAAAAATTTCAACAGACAGCCGTGATGTTGATGAAAATACGCTTTTTTTCGCAATAAAGGGCGAACGGTTTGATGCTCACGATTTTGCAAAACAGGTGGAAGAAAACGGAGTTGCGGCGCTTGTCTGTCACAAAAAGGTTGACGTTTCATGTCCTGTGATATACGTTGACGACACGAAAAAGGCGCTTTTGCAGTTGTCGTCATATTACAGAAATAAATTTGAAGATTTAATTCTTATCGGCATTACGGGCAGTGTAGGCAAAACTACAACAAAAGAAATGATTGCCTGTGTTATGGAACAAAAATATAAAACCCTTAAAACAGAAGGCAATTTCAATAATGAAATCGGTATGCCGAAAACCCTTTTCAGACTTGAAAAAGACATTGAATGTGCCGTAATTGAAATGGGAATGAGCGAGTTTGGAGAAATATCTGCGCTGACTAATGCGGCACATCCAAACGGTGCGGTCATTTCAAATATAGGTGTTTCACATATTGAGAATTTAGGTTCAAGAGACGGAATTTTCAAGGCAAAGATGGAAATGACTGAAGGTCTTAAAAAAGGCTCTCCGCTAATACTTAACGGTGACGACGATAAGCTTTCAACTGTAGAAAATCCCGACTTTAATGTGATTTTTTACGGCATTGAAAACGAAAAATGCGACGTTCGTGCAACAGATATAACAGAGCATGATTTGCATACTGATTTTACGGTAATTTGTAAAGAGGGCAAACAAAAAATTACTTTGCCGACGGTAGGCATTCATAACGTTTACAATGCTCTTGCGGCAATTTCAATAGGAATGTGCTTCGGCGTTTCCCTTGATAGTGTCGCGAACGGACTTGAACAGTATGTTCCGTCAGGTATGCGGCAGAGAATCAAAAAAATCGGCAATATAACCTTTATTGAGGATTGCTACAATGCAAGCCCTGATTCACAAAAGGCGGCGCTCAATTCCCTTTGTACAGTGGCAACGGGCAGAAAAATTGCAGTGCTCGGCGATATGCTGGAGCTGGGCTCTTATACGGAAACTGCTCACAGAACCGTGGGCGAATATGCCGCGCAGAAAAATATAGATTTTCTCTACACTTTGGGCGAAAGCTCAAAATATATGGCGGATAGCGCAAAAAAATGCGGACTAAAAAACGTTTTTGAATATAATGATAAGGAATGCCTCGCAAACGACTTGATTTCGGAGTTGAAAGACGGTGATACCGTTATTTTCAAGGCGAGCAGAGGCATGAAGCTTGAAGAAGTATTCAATATAATATACAAAAGGACGGTTAAGTAAAAATGAATGTTTATGTAGCTTTAGCAGTAGTTGCGGTAGTCAGCTTCTTAATTTCATTCGGATTGGGATTTGTCTTAATTCCTTGGCTTAAAAAGCTTAAATTCGGGCAAAATATTCTTCTTGAGGACGGCCCCGTTTGGCATAAATCAAAGCAGGGAACACCCACAATGGGCGGTATAATGTTCATAGTGAGTACGGTGCTTTCTGTTATCGCAGTACTAATCACCGATAAAATTCTCGGCGGAAATCTTTTCGCAGGGGAAACTGCCGTTCCCGATAAAATGAAAGTAAAGCTTGTTAGCGCAATTATTTTGGCTCTCGGATTCGGTATAATCGGTTTCGCAGATGACTATATTAAAGTTGTAAAAAAGCGTAACCTCGGTCTTACGATTATGCAAAAAAGTATTGCGCAGTTAGTATTGATGATAGGTTATCTTGTAACCCTTTATATTAACGGGTTAACTTATATGAAAATCCCCTTTGTGGGAGCAGTTGAGCTTAAATGGTTCTTCTGGATTTTCGGCATTGCGGTAATTTACGGAACGGTTAACGCCGTTAACTTTACCGACGGTGTTGACGGACTTTGCGCAAGCGTAACCGCAGTTACGGCAGTAGCCTTTACGGTAGCCGCATTGATGAGCAAATTCTTTGGAATAAGCCTTTTGGCGGCAGGACTTTTTGGCGGATGCTTAGGATATCTTATATGGAATCATTATCCCTCAAAGGTAATGATGGGCGACACAGGAGCGCTTTTCCTCGGCGGTTTAGTTGCAGGTTTAGCTTACGCTATTGACTGCCCGCTCATTCTCTTGCTTTTCGGTATTCTTTATGTAATTGAAGCAATGTCCGATGTTTTGCAGATAGGCTATTTCAAAGCAACACACGGCAAAAGAATTTTTAAAATGGCACCTATTCATCACCATTTTGAAATGAGTGGCTGGAAAGAGGTCAAAATAGTATCTGTATTCACATTGGTAAATATTATAGGTTGTGCTTTAGGACTTTTAATCTATTACTACGGAGTAGTTGCAGTAAAATAATATTTTTAATTGATTATATTCGAAAATGTCAGGCGGTGAGAAAATGGCAAGCGGACAAAAAGCAAAAACAAAAAAGAATAATTCACTGTTAAACCTGTTTGTAGCAAAGGGGTCTGTTGACATTCCGTTTTTCCTTTTGCTTATGACAATTGTAACGGCAGGGCTTGTTATGGTTTTCTCCGCAAGCTACACATACAGCTATTATCACCGCGGCGGCAGTACGGTTATTTTTACAAAACAGTTGATCTTTGTAGCTATCGGTCTTGTACTCATGTGGATAGTTTCAAGAGTGCGGTATGAATATTTCCGCTATTTTGCAATACTTATTGCAGGAGTTTCAGTAGCGCTTTTAGTATTGGTTCTGTTTCTTCCTGAGTACAGACCAGGTTTTAAACGCTGGATAAACCTCGGATTTACAACATTTCAGCCGTCAGAGATTGCAAAATTAGGTCTTATAATACTGCTGGCGTTTCTGCTTGAAAAAGACAGTAAAATAATAACAGGTAAAATTCCCAGCGATTTAAAATTGTGCAGGCGCATAAGCGGAATCACAAACGGCAAATTAGTAATTTACAAATCGTTCACAACGGTTATTTTTTACGGAATCATAATAATGCTTTTTGCAGGGCTTGTTTACCTTGAAAATCACGTTTCAGGCACGATTCTGATTTTGGGCCTTGGCGTAATAATGCTTTTTATGGGTGAGGTAAAAAATAAGTGGTTTTATATTATCGGTGCGATAGCACTTCTTCTTATTGCGGTTTTGATTATCAATCCTCAAATCCTTGCAAAATATGCAGGCGAGCGAATTGTGGCATGGCTTGATAAGGATTATTCGCCCATGGGTGCACGCTGGCAGACGAATAATTCCCTTTACGCAATAGGCTCAGGCGGGCTTACGGGTACGGGGCTCGGACAGTCAAAGCAAAAGCATTTGTATGTAGCTGAACCGCAGAACGACTTTATTTTTGCTATTGTCTGCGAAGAACTCGGGTTTATTGGTGCCGCGGCAATAATAATTCTATTTGCGCTTTTCATTTACCGTGGAATTAAAATCGGTCTTCGCGCTAAGGATAAATTCAGTTCGTTGCTTGTTATGGGCATTGCTTTCCAAATCGGCATTCAGGTAGCCCTTAACATTGCCGTTGTAAGTGACTTTATGCCCAACACAGGTATTTCTCTTCCGTTTTTCTCAGCAGGCGGTACGTCAGTCGTCATTTTGCTTATGGAGATGGGTATGATACTTTCGGTTTCACGAAGTATTACGAAGAAGGAGTAATTTATGAAGATTTTGTTCGTTGCAGGCGGCACGGGCGGGCATATCAATCCTGCAATAGCGGTTGCGTCTGAAATAAAACGCCTTTATCCGACAACAGAAATACTTTTTGTAGGTACAAAAAACCGTATGGAAACAAAAATTGTTCCGTCGGCAGGATTTCCCATAAAAACCGTTGAAATGAACGGATTTTCAAGAAAAATAAGTATAAACGGCATAAAAAATAACGTTAAAACCGCACACCTTGCTATTAGGGCATCAGCAGAGGCTAAGAAAATTATTAAAGAATTTTCGCCTGATGTTGCAGTCGGCTTCGGAGGATACGTTACAGGGCCCGTTCTTCGTGCGGCGGCAAGAATGAAAATCCCCACTTGCATTCACGAGCAAAATGCCTTTCCCGGCGTTGCCAATAAAGCTCTTGCCAAAATGGTTGACAGAGTAATGCTCACATCACCTGAAGCCGAGAGATATATGAAATGCAAAAACGAACCTGTCGTTACGGGACTTCCTGTCCGCAGGCAGATTTTGCAAGCAGATAAAGATTTCGCAAGAGCGGTTTTGGGAGTAAAACCCAATGAAATGCTTGTGCTTTCAATGGGAGGCTCGCTGGGAGCGAGAGAAATCAATAATGCCATTATCGGTATGCTTTCAGAGCTTCACAATGAAAAAGATATTAAGTTTATTCACGCGGCAGGTCAGTACGGCGGCTTCGTTTGGGATGAGCTTAAAAAACTCAACATCCCGTACGGAAAAAATACAAATATTGACCTTCGTGAGTACATAAATGATATGGATTTGTGTCTCCCTGCCTGTGATTTGGTAATAAGCAGAGCAGGAGCAAGCTCAATTTCAGAGATAAGTGCACTTGCCAAGCCTTCAATTCTTATTCCGTCTCCAAACGTGGCTGAAAATCATCAGTTTCACAATGCGAACACTTTGGCATCAAACGGCGGCGCAATACTTATTGAAGAAAAGGATTTAACACCTGAACTTTTAGCAAATACAGTCAAAGAGCTTAAAAACAACCGCAATAAACTTAAAGAAATTTCAGTAAGAGCATCGGAAAAAGCAAAAGTAAATGCACTTTCTGAAATTTGCAAAATAGTAGTTTCTCTCGCGGAAAATAAATAATAAGTTAATTAACAAAAATCACCCGTTTTGCATAGTATGTTACGCAATACTAAATGCAAAAGGGCGTGTAGAAATTGGATAAAATAGTAATAAACGGTAAGCGCAGATTAAGCGGAGAAATTTCGGTTCAGGGTGCTAAAAACAGCGTTTTGCCAATACTCGTTGCCACACTTTTAGTGAACGGAGTTTCAGTCATACATAACTGTCCCTGTCTTTCAGATGTAGATGCAACCGTGAAAATTCTTGAGTATCTCGGTTGCACGGTAAAAAGAGAAGGGCACACGGTAATAATAGATTCAAGTGATGTCAACCGTTTTGACGTTCCCGATAATTTAATGCGTGAAATGCGCTCGTCCATAGTCTTTTTAGGCGGAATACTCGGCAGAATGGGCAAAGCTGAGCTTTCAGCCCCCGGCGGGTGTGAAATAGGACTTCGCCCCATAGATTTACATTTAACGGCAATGGAACAGTTCGGCGCCACGATTGATTCAAGCGGAGGAGCAGTTCTTTGCAACGCTTCCGAAGGACTTCACGGCGCGCATATAAATTTGTCTTTTCCAAGCGTAGGCGCCACGGAAAATATTATTTTGGCGGCAGTTTTGGCAGAGGGCACAACAACAATAACGAATGCGGCCCGTGAACCCGAAATTTGCGATTTAGCCGATTTTCTTAACAGATGCGGCGCAAAAATTCACGGCGCAGGCGACGGCACGGTTACCGTTGAGGGCGTTAAAAAGCTTCACGGAACAGAGCATACCGTTATTCCTGACAGAATAGTCGCTTCAACTTATATGATAGCCGCCGCAATGACAGGCGGAAGACTTTGCTTAAAAGACGTTATCCCGTCGCATATCGGCCCTGTTTTCAGCCCTTTGCGTGAAGCTGGGTGTGACATTACCGTGAGCGGCAGGTGGATTTGTCTTGAGGCTCCAAGGAGACTTCGCAGAATTAAAATGATAAGAACAATGCCTTATCCCGGCTTTCCCACAGACGTTCAGGCGCAGATTATGGCGCTTACAACCGTGGCGGAGGGAACGAGCGTTATTGTTGAAAATATTTTTGAAAGCAGATTTAAACATATCGGAGAATTTTTAAGATTCGGTGCAAAAATCAGTGCTGAGGGCAGAATGGCGGTGGTTGAAGGCGTAAAAGAGCTTCACCCTGCATTCGTAAAAGCAACTGATTTGCGAGGCGGAATTGCCATGGTGCTGGAAGGGCTTTGCGCCGAGGGCGAAACAACAGTTTCCGATATTTATCACATAGACAGAGGATATGAAGAGCCCGAAAATGTTTTTTCATTTTTAGGGGCAGATGTTAAAAGGATGACGGATAATGAACGAAAAGAGGTCAAACCCGAAGAAATCATATTATCGTAATGCTTCAAGAACACCGCAGGGGGCGGCGCCTGTTCTCAGTAACCAAATGTCTGCCGACGAGCGTATTGTAAGTCGGGCAAATGCCCGAAAAAGAAGAAACAGAAGAAAAAAACTGATTTTTCGTGGGGTAATCGGCGGATTTTTCCTTATTGCGGCAACTGTATTGGTGCTTATTATGTTTTTTAATATAAACAGCATTACCGTTTCAGGTGACGATGTTTATTCCGATACCGACATTATTGAGGCATCCGATGTAAAAACAGGGGATAATCTTATTTTCGTATCCGCCAAAAAAATAAATAAAAAAGTAACGGAAAATCTTCCCTATGTAAAATCCGTAAAAATAAAAAGGCATCTTCCCGCAACGCTTGAAATCGTCATAACAAAAACCGTTGCAGAGTACGGGGTTTTAATTGACACGCAATATTCACTCCTTGACGGCGACGGCAAAGTGCTTGAAAAAAGGCTCGATTTCGTAGGCGAAAACATCATAGTTGCAAATTTAGGCAAGGTAACCTCTGCTGAAACGGGAAAAATAATAGAGCTTGAAGACCAAAAGATTTTTGATAAGCTGATAAAACTTAAAAGTGCATTCAGCGAAACGGGAATAACGGGAATAACCTCTGCCAATCTTACAAATATTTACGATATAAGGCTTATATATCAAGGAAGAATAACCTTAATTCTCGGCGATACCGACTCCGATAATATGGTTCATAAGCTGTCCCTTGCCAAAGAGGCAATTAAAACTCAGGATGAAGAGAATAATACATACAGAGGAACTATAAATCTTACGGTAAGCGGAAAGGCGTTTTGGGCGGAGGAAACGGTTACGGAATCACAACCGGAAGAACCCACTTCCGATGAAAACAACTCCGCCGTTTCAGAGGACAATACAGAGAATAATACAGAAAATGAACCCGAAAATACCACTTCACAGGCGGCATAAACAGAAAAATGTTAATTTTCCGTAAAAAAGTGAAGATTTTTGAAAAAATCTATACAATATATATTGCAAATATTTTTTAATAATGTTAAAATTACCTATGAATAAAATCAATAGGTGTGAAAATTTCTATACATAGGAGGATGTTTAAAATGGCATTCGAAATTGATAATCAGTACGAGGATATTACTAACATTAAAGTCATCGGCGTTGGCGGCGGCGGCGGAAACGCAATCAACCGCATGGGCAAAGCCGGAATTAACGGTGTTCATCTTATTGCAGTAAATACTGACAAGCAGGCTCTTGCCCGTTCACTTGCAGAAGAAAAAATACAAATCGGTGAAAAGGTAACTTCAGGCAGAGGTGCAGGTGCAAAACCCGAAATCGGTCAGAAATCCGCCGAAGAGAACAGAGATGCTATAATCGAGGCTCTTAACGGTACACAGATGGTATTTGTTACAGCAGGTATGGGCGGCGGAACAGGTACGGGCGCTGCTCCCATCATTGCTGAAATTGCTAAAGAAAAGGGCATTCTTACGGTAGGTATTGTTACAAAGCCCTTCGCATTTGAAGGCGCTCACAGAATGAAGCAGGCTGAGGCAGGCATTGCAGAGCTTGCACAGCACGTTGATTCACTTATCGTAATCCCCAATGAAAGACTTAAATATGTTTCAGAGCAGAAGCTTACTCTTGCAAACGCATTTGAAATTGCCGACGACGTTCTCCGTCAGGGCGTAAACAGCGTTACAGAACTTATTACTATGCCTGCATTCATTAACCTTGACTTTGCAGACGTAACCTCAATTATGAAGGACGCAGGTCACGCTCACATGGGCATTGGCAGAGCAAGCGGTAAGGATAAGGCAGAGCAGGCTGCAAATGCGGCTATTACAAGCCCGCTTCTTGAAACAACAATTAACGGCGCTAAGGGCGTAATTATCAGCATCACAGCATCTCCTGACATCACTTTGGAAGATGTTGACACAGCCGCAGGAATCGTTCGCGCGCAGGCTGATGAAGATGCTAACATCATTTTCGGTGTTGCATTTGACGACAAGCTTGACGATGAAATGATCGTTACCGTTATTGCAACGGGCTTCGGTCTTGATGCAAACGGTATGGCAAAGAGACCGTCTTACAATGAGAGCATTGACATTAGCTCAAATTCAGGTTCAAGCTTCGGTGCTGATGACGATATGGGCGACATTCTTGACCTTTTCAAGAGCAAGAGATAATTTTCACTCATAAATGAAATACCCCCTGACGAATTTGTCAGGGGGATTTTTGTGGTTGTGCATTAAAGGCTGAAATCGTCTTCATTGAATTTGCCCAATGACCTCGGGCGTTTTGGCTGACGCTTTAATATATCGTAATTGAATTTTTTACAGTAACCGTCCTTTTCCATAACTCCTTTTTTGATGCAAAGCACGCTCTCACCGTCAGGGGATGACTTGCCGTGAGCGCAATAAGAGCAGGAGGGGGATATTTTTTTTTCGTTTAAAATTTTACTTCTCATATTTATTCGCTGTTCAATACTTAATTATCAAAGTATTGTTCCTTTCAATGCGTTTCCATATTATTATAATTTTAACATATCTTTCTTTTTCTTTCAACATTTAAAATCATGGAAATGCACATAAAAATAAAGGTAATAACCGTAGGAACAGATACTGACATTGCCGAAACTCTGGCAGTTGAAAATGTGTATGACACATTTTGCTCAATGGGAAAATAATATAAAATTAAGTGGCATATTGAGGCAGAAAGAGCCGCGTTGAGTATTCTTCCTACAAAAAATAACTTGTATTGCAAAGTGCAGGTTTTTAAATATTTCATCACCTGGCAGTGAACACAAATTCCGCCGAACCCGCAAAGCGCCGTAACAACGGGGATAGGGTAATTTTGTGAAACGGTTACTGCTCCTGATGTGACCTCCGCAATTGAACTTATAAATTCGCCTGCTCTGCCTGCCTTCATTACAATACAGGCGGTGAAAGCGGAAAAAAGTATTACCCAAGCGCAAATTCTCATTGTGGCTTCAAAAGCATCCCAAACCGAAAAAGTAATATCGTCAGTGGAAAAGACTTTTTCACTTTTACAAATCTGCGCCCTTGTTTCGCCGTTAGATAAAAATCTTGTTAACACGCCGATAATCACAGATGATATGCAAAGAGAAATGAAAATTACAAGTCCTATTTCGGCACTGCCGTAAATATTAACTCCGAGCACCGTAACTGTAAATGCAGGACCTGCATTCATACAAAAAATACAAAGTCTTTTTGCCTCGTTTTCAGTTATATCACCCCGCTGTAATGCATCGGCAGTCAGCTTTGCGCCTACAGGGTATCCGCCGATAAGAGACATAAAGATAATTGAACCTGCACTTTCGGGCAAAAGGAACAAAAAATCAGTAACTTTTCCGAATACCTTGCAGGGGAGATGAAACGCGTCAGTCCGCATAACGAATGTTGACAGCGCCATAAACGGAAAAAGCGATGGAATAAGAGAATTTAAGCAAATATCAACTCCCTTTTTTGCGCCGTCCAGTGCAATTTCGGGAAAAGCAAAGAAAGCAACTCCTAAAAAAATCACCGTTGTAAATAAAATAATGTTAAGTTTCGGTTTTATAATTATCATAATTCACACCCGATATAATATATTTAAAAGTAGATGATATAATTCTAAAAAATGAGGTGATTTTTTGAGAAAAAAAAGTAAACACAGTAAGAAAAAAATCACGCCGACGGATAATATAGGTTTGTCACCGCAGTTAACACTCACAAGTAACCGTGAGGCGGTTTTGGAAGGGTGCCGTAAAATAAAAGAATACGATGACGGCAAGCTGACCTTCAGTATGGGAAATCTAAACGTTTGCTTTTGCGGAAATAATCTTATTATCAAAAATTACGGCGAAGATTTTGCAGTTATTTGCGGTGAGTTTTCGGATATTTCTTTTGGATAACAGGTGAAAAAATGATAATTAAAGTTTTAAGATACATAATAGGCTTTGTAACCTTTAAAGCGGGCGGCGGATTTTGCGAGCGTTTTATAAATCTTTGCGAAGACGAGAATATACCCCTGTGGAATATTGAAAATAAAAACGGCGAAATAACGGCAAGCACGACTGTGGGCGGATATAAAAGAATAAGAAAAGCTTCAAAAAATTCGGGAATGAAAACAAGAATTATAAAAAAGACAGGTGTTCGTTTTATAATCACCCAAAACAAAATGCGTTCAGGACTTGCCCTCGGAGCCATAGCGTTTCTGCTGATTTTAATAACGCTTTCACAGTTTGCGTGGCGAATTGAAATAGTCGGAAATACAGAAATTGAAGACGAAACGATCCTTTCCGTGTTTGAGGAATACGGCGTTAAAACGGGGGCGAAAATATCCGACATTGACCTTGGTGAAATCACGGAGAAGGTGCTTGAAAGAGTTCCGGATATTTCCTGGGCAACCGTCAACAAAAAGGGAAGCGTGCTGTGTATTGAAATCAGAGAAAAAAGAAAAATTCCCGAGCTTTATGATGCTTCTGTTCCGACAAACGTTGTTGCAAGCGAGGACGGTCTTATTTTGTCGTCAGATATTTTGCGCGGAACTGAGGAAGTAAAAGTCGGTTCTGCCGTAAGAAAAGGGGATTTGCTTATCAGCGGAATCGTGGTTCACCGTGACGGCACCGAAGAACTTTTGCATGCCGATGGTTATGTCCGCGCTAAAACTCAGGATAATTTTAATATTTCAACGCAAAATCTTACTGTTTATTCAATGAATTTACAAAAAAAGCGTTCTGAAATTTTCTTTTTCGGCGTGTGTATTCCGTTAGGGCTAAGTTTCGACGGCGATATTGTGAACAGCAGCGTGTCATACCTTCAAAGCGGAGATGCGGTTTTGCCCGTAGGTCTTATAAAAACGACGGGATTTACATTTTCAGATGAAATGGATGCGCCGAGTGAAATGCAGGAATTGATTTGCCTTTTTAAATGCGCTGAGCATATATACAAATTGACTGATAATGCCGAGGTTAAGGAGAGCAAAATAACGGTAACTAAGACCGAAACCGATTATTCCTGCAATGTTTATTCAACTTGCGAGAAAAATATAGCAGAATTAAAAGAAATTTATACTGAAAAAACTAAAGACAAAGAGTAAAAAATATGATAAAATAAATATAACTGTATATTGATTAGCTTTCTTATTCTACAAAAATTCGTTAAAACTATTAAAATCAATGAAATGAAAAGACAGGTGGACAAATGCACGAGCAAATAATCAGCGTTGACAGAATGGAACAGGCAGTAAGCCTTTTTGGGAATTTTGATGAAAATATTAAGCTTATTGAATCCCATTACGGAGTTAAAGTCGTAAGCCGAGGCTCTGAAATTAAAATCACGGGCGAGGTTGAGCCCGTTTCAAAAGCCGTAAGGGCTATTAACGGTCTTTTGCTTCTTATTAACAAGGGAGAGGCTTTGTCGGAGCAGAATGTGCGTTACGTAATAAGCCTTGCGGACGACGGCGACGAGGACAAGCTCACAACGCTTTCAGGTGACTGCATTTGCATTACAAGCAAGGGCAAACCCGTAAAGCCGAAAACTCTCGGTCAAAAAAAATATGTTGATTCTATCCGCAACAATACAATAACTCTTGGCGCAGGTCCTGCCGGAACGGGTAAGACTTACCTTGCGGTAGCAATGGCGGTAAAAGCATTTCGTGCTAAAGAGGTTAACAGAATAATCCTTACACGCCCTGCAGTTGAAGCAGGAGAAAAGTTAGGATTTTTGCCGGGTGACCTTCAGCAAAAGGTTGACCCGTATCTCCGCCCGCTTTACGACGCACTTTTTGATATGCTCGGTGCTGAAAGCTTTCAAAAATATCAGGAGCGCGGCAGTATTGAGGTAGCACCTCTTGCCTACATGCGAGGAAGAACTCTTGACGACTCGTTTATTATTCTTGACGAGGCTCAGAATACAACGAGGGAGCAGATGAAAATGTTCTTAACCCGTCTTGGCTTCGGCTCAAAAATCGTCGTAACGGGAGATGTTACCCAAATTGACCTTCCCGACGGCAAAAAGTCGGGGCTTGTGGATGCAATGCGTATTCTTAAAAATGTTGACGATATTGCAATAAATATTTTTACCGAAAAAGACGTTGTCCGTCATAAATTGGTTCAGGATATTATTAAAGCGTACGAAAAACAGGAAGAGAGAAAGAAGAAATGAACGGAAAAATAAAAGTTATAATTACAAACGACCAAAATGTTATGAAAATCCCCACGGGAGTGCGAATGCTAATTCGCCGCTCCTGCAATGCGGTACTTACCAACGAGAATTTTTCAGGGGATGCCGAAATCAGCGTGACTATTGTTGACGATGAGAAAATCCACCAGTTAAATAAGCAGTACAGAAATGTTGACAGAAGCACGGATGTGCTATCATTCCCCCTGGGCGAAAACGGAGTTTACGACATAAATTATGACACGGGTGCAAAAATGCTCGGTGATATTGTAATTTCAATAGAACACGCATATATGCAGGCGGAAAAATACGGTCATTCGCTCCAGCGTGAAATTGGGTATTTAACAGTACATTCACTTCTTCATTTGTTAGGCTATGACCACGAAAACGGTGGCCTTGAGGCTGTTCGTATGCGTGAAAAGGAAGAAGAGTCTTTAACTCAAATGGG
>JAFLUO010000015.1:0-2748 GCA_022508705.1 Oscillospiraceae bacterium | reverse complement strand
GCCTTGAGGCTGTTCGTATGCGTGAAAAGGAAGAAGAGTCTTTAACTCAAATGGGGCTTAAGCGTAACGGAAGCTATTATATTGATGAATAGGGTTTGGAGAGAATATGAAAGAACTGAAAAAGCTTATAAGAGGCTTCGGTTATGCCTTTGAAGGCATATTTACGGCTCTTAAAACCGAGTGCAATATGCGAGTGCATTTCATTTGCATGGCATATATGTATTTCTTCCTTTTAGCATTTGATTTTTTTGAAATATCGAGAACTCAGTTGGCGATAATTTTCATTGCAAACGGTCTTGTAATCGGCGGAGAGCTGATAAATACTGCAATTGAAGCGGCAGTCGATTTGCACGGGGAAACGCATACAAAACTCGGGAAAATAGCAAAGGACACGGCGGCAGGAGCGGTTTTGGTTTTTGCAATTGCGGCAGTTGCCTGCGGAATAGCAATAATGTATCAGCCAACGGCCTTTAAACTTTTATATAATTACTTTGCAACTCATATTTTTGCTTTGATTTTATTTATACTTTCCTTAGCTTTAGCGGTACTTTTCATTCTTTTCGGCTTCGGAAAAAAGGAGAAAAAATGAACACATCTAAAACTGCATTTATAGCAATTATCGGCAAGGCAAATGTCGGTAAATCTTCAATACTTAACCGCCTTTTAGGGCAGAAAATAGCAATAGTGTCCTCAAAACCGCAGACAACGCGGACAAGAATAATGGGCGTGCTTACAACGGACGACAATATTCAGCTTGTGTTTACAGATACTCCCGGCTATCATAAACCGAGAACAAAGCTGGGTGAAAAAATGGTAAAGGCAGTCAGCGACAGTCTTGACGGCGTTGACGCCTGCCTTTTGGTTGTTGAGCCTGACGGAAGGCTTACTGAGGCGGAGATAGCGCTCATAGAAAAAATGAAAAAAGGCAATCACCCAGCAGTGCTTGCCATAAATAAAATTGATACGGTTCGTGATAAAGAACAGCTTATGGGCAGAATAGCTGAGCTCAGTTCTCTCTATGACTTTAAAGCAGTTGTGCCCGTTTCGGCGCAGGACGGAAACGGTCTTAATATTTTGCTGGACGAGCTTAAAAATCTTGCATTTGACTCCGAGCATTTCTTTCCCGATGACACTCTCACAGACCAGCCCGAAAGAGTTTTGGCAGGGGAGATAATCCGTGAAAAAATGTTAAGACTTCTTGATAAGGAAATCCCCCACGGAACAGCTGTAAGCATTGAGAAAATGCACGAGCGGGATAACGGAATTATGGATATTGAGGCTCTGATTTACTGTGAAAGAGAAAGCCACAAGGGCATAATTATCGGCAAAAACGGCGCAATGCTTAAAAAGATTTCAACCTATGCCCGTCAAGACATGGAAACGTTTTTCGACTGCAAAATTAACCTTAAATGCTGGGTAAAGGTCAAAGAGGGCTGGCGCAACCGTGAGGGCTTAATTCACAATTTCGGTTTAGACTGATGTAGATTTTTCCATATATATTTTTCGTCTGTCTGTTAAAAATAATTTCGGGTGATATATATGGATAATATGGCAATTTGGAGCAAATTTGCTGAGACGGGAAAGGTTGAGGATTACCTTGTTTACCGCAAATCGCTTCAAAATAAAACAAAAAGTAATTTTGGGGATATAAAGGATGAGGACGAATACAGAGGGATTGATCCTCAAGGAACAAAATATACGTGAAAAAGACAAGCTGGTTTATGTTTTGACAAAAACTCACGGACTTGTCCGCGCGTTTGTTCACGGAGCAAAAAGCTTTAAAAATAAAAAGAACAACGCGACTGCTATGTTTTGTTATTCAAAAATATCAATGCATGAGTCGGGCGACGCCTACATTATTGATGAGGCGGAGCCTATTGAAACTTTTTTCAGGCTCGGAACGGATATTGAAAAGCTCTCCCTTGCACAGTATTTTTCCGAGCTGTGTTTGACTTTGGTTCAAGAAGGGGAGCAAAGCGAAGAGTATTTAAGACTTATGCTCAATTCTCTTCATTTTCTCTCGAAGGGCGGAAGACAAGCAGAACAACTCAAAGCCATAACGGAGCTTCGCCTTATGTGCATTGCAGGCTATATGCCTAATTTGATAGCCTGCAACAGATGCGGTGAATATGAAACGAATACAATGTATTTTGATGTGGAACAAGGACTGCTTTACTGTGAAAACTGCGTATCGGCTAATGTTTTACTGCCCCTTGAAATAGGGCTTATCAGAGCTATGAGGCACATTGCCTTTTCCGATTTTGATAAAATATACAATTTTTCAATGACGGAAGATGCTCTTTCCGACCTTAGCTTTATTACGGAAAGATACATACTTTCAAGACTTCAAAGAAACTTTAACACACTTGATTTTTATAAGGAAATTAAACAATGAACAGACATTTTTTATCTTTGGAATTAGATAAAATTCTGCAAATGCTAAGCGACACCGCAAGAAGTGCCGATGCAAAGGGAATTGCTTTGACTATTACTCCTCAAAGCGATTTTTTTGAGGTGCAAAGACTTCTTGACGAAACGGAAGCCGCTTACATATTTATTGCAAAATTCGGAGCTCCCGGCTTTTCGGGACTTCAAAACGTAAATAACGCCGTTACAAGAGCGGCGGCGGGCGCAACTCTTTCAGCAGGCGAGCTTTTAAAGGTGGCACAAACAATTAAAACGGTCAGGGAAATCACCGTTTGGCACGAAAAATGCGCAGGAATGGAAACCGTTCTTGACGATTTATTC
>JAFLUO010000014.1 GCA_022508705.1 Oscillospiraceae bacterium | reverse complement strand
TTTGACGGTTATAAATATACAAGAGACGAAATATTCGACCGTTTGCAAAGGGAGGATATCACAGCCCGTAAATATTTTTATCCGTTGACTAATAGCTTTGCCTGCTATAAAGATTTGCCGACAGCAGGTGAGGATAAAACCCCTGTGGCAAAATATATAGCAAAGCGTGTTCTCACTCTGCCCCTTTACGCAGACCTTGAAACGCAGGATGTTGATAAAATATGCGATGTAATACTGAAGTGAAAGGAATTTAATATGAGCGAACTGAAAAACACACAACCCCCAACTTTGCGGGGGGTGGGTACATCTACTAACCACCGTAATTCAAATTTAGAGCTTTTCCGCATTGTAACGATGCTGCTGATAGTAGCGCATCATTATGTGGTAAACTCTGGACTTACCTTGGCTGACGGTCCGATATATTCGAATATATGGTCGTGGAGGTCGGTATTTCTACTGCTTTTCGGTGCATGGGGAAAAACAGGAATAAACTGTTTTATGTTTATCACCGGTTATTTTATGTGCAAATCGAAAATTACGGTTGAAAAGTATTTAAAGCTTATATTAGAGGTCGTATTTTATAACATAGTTATAACTTTAGTATTTTTGCTTTTCGGTTATGAGCCGTTTTCACCCGTTTCATTTGTTAAGAATTTACTTCCTATAGGGGGAGTGACCACTGGTTTTACAAGCTGTTATTTACTGTTTTATCTTTGCATTCCGTTTTTAAATGTTCTTATTCGTAATATAACAGAGAAACAACATTTCTATTTAATTGCTCTTGTTTCATTTATATATATTATCATGGGAACAATGCCGGGATTCGCTGTGACAATGAATTATGTATCTTGGTTTTGCGTGCTTTATTTTATTTCATCATATATAAGTCTTTATCCGAAGAGAATTTTTGATAATACCAAGCTTTGGGGAATGCTTTGCGCTGTGTCCGTGCTTGTGAGTGCGGCAAGCGTTGTCATGATAGCATATTTTGCTGAAAGGTTAGGCTTTAACGGCGGCAATACGTTCTATTTTTTGGCGGATTCAAATAAAATCCTTGCTGTTGTCACAGCGTTAAGTGCTTTTATGTTCTTTAAAAACGTGAAAATCAGGTACAGTAAATTTATCAATTCTGTTGCCGCATCAACATTCGGTGTTTTGATGATTCACGCCAACAGCGATGCAATGCGCCGCTGGCTGTGGCAGGACGTGTTAAAAAATGACGGAATGTATTTTTCAAATTATCTTGTAATTCATGCTGTTGTCAGCGTATTAGCGGTTTTTGCCGTATGCGTTGTGATAGATATACTTCGTATTCACTTGCTCGAAAAACCGTTTTTTAAAATATGGTATAATAATCGGGAAAGAATACTGTTTAAATTTCAGAAAATTGAAAATAAAATATTTAATAAATTAAATATAAAGGCGTAAAGGGGGACAACACTATGAAAGGTATCATACTGGCAGGGGGAAAAGGAACAAGACTTTACCCCATGACTAAGGCGGTATCAAAACAGCTTTTGCCCATATACGATAAACCGCTTATTTATTACCCGCTGTCGATTTTGCTGTTGGCAGGTATTCGTGAAATACTGATAATATCCACACCGGAGGATACACCCGTATATGAAAAGCTCCTTGGTGACGGAAGCGGTATCGGCGTTTCGTTTACATACAAAGTGCAGAAGAGCCCCAGAGGGCTTGCAGATGCGTTTATTCTCGGTGAAGAGTTCATAGGCGATGACAGCGTGTGCCTTATTCTCGGGGATAATGTTTTCTACGGTCAGGATATGACTAAGGTGCTTCACAAAGCAATGGAAAATAAGACGGGAGCTACTATCTTCGGTTATCCTGTTAAGGACGCCAGAGCCTTTGGCGTGGTTGAGTTTGATAAGGAGCATAATGTACTGTCTATCGAAGAAAAGCCGGAAAATCCAAAATCAAATTATGCCGTTCCCGGACTGTATTTTTATGATAACCGCGTTGTTGAAATTGCAAAAAATGTAAAGCCCTCAGCCCGCGGAGAGATAGAAATAACAGCAGTTAATAACGCTTATCTTGAAACAGGAGAGCTGAAAGTGACCTTACTCGGGCGCGGAATGGCGTGGCTTGATACAGGCACTCCCGAGGGAATGCTTAAGGCGGCGGAATTTGTTGAGGCTGTGCAGGACAGGCAGGGATTTTACGTTTCATGTATTGAAGAGATTGCTTGGCGCCGAGGTTTTATCAGCACCGAAAGACTTCTTGAGATAGGTGAGTCACTTAAAATGACCGATTACGGTCAGTATTTAATAAAGCTTGCGGAGGATGAAAACGTATGACCGTAATAGTTACAGGCGGAGCGGGATTCATTGGCTCAAATTTTATATTCCATATGCTTAGCAAGTATCCTAACTACCGAATAATATGCTTGGACAAGCTGACCTATGCGGGCAATCTTTCTACACTCGCATCTGTTATGGACAATCCGAATTTTCGGTTCGTAAAGGCGGACATTTGCGACAGAAAAGCGGTTTATACACTGTTTGAGGAAGAAAAACCAGACGTAGTAGTAAACTTTGCGGCGGAAAGTCACGTTGACCGTTCCATAGAAAATCCCGAGGTGTTTTTGCAGACCAATATACTCGGCACACAGGTGCTTATGGATGCGTGTAGAAAATACGGCATAAAGCGTTATCATCAGGTATCTACCGATGAAGTGTACGGCGATTTACCTCTTGACAGACCGGATTTGTTCTTTACCGAGGTAACACCTATCCACACAAGCAGTCCGTACAGCGCATCAAAGGCAAGCGCTGATTTACTTGTGCTGGCGTATCACCGTACATACGGTTTGCCGGTAAGTATCAGCCGTTGTTCCAATAATTACGGCCCGTATCACTTCCCTGAAAAGCTGATTCCGCTTATGATTGCGAATTGTCTTAACGACAAACCTCTTCCTGTCTACGGAAAAGGCGAGAATGTGCGTGACTGGCTTTATGTGGACGATCATTGCAAAGCCATTGACTTAATTATTCATAACGGTAAAATAGGCGAGGTTTACAATGTGGGCGGTCACAATGAGATGAAGAATATCGACATAGTTCGCTTGATTTGTAAAGCCTTGAATAAACCCGAAAGCCTAATAACGTATGTTACTGACCGAAAGGGGCATGATATGCGTTATGCTATCGACCCGACGAAGATACACAATGAGCTTGGCTGGCTGCCGGAAACGAAATTTGCCGACGGCATAGAAAAAACAATCCAATGGTATCTTGATAACCGTGATTGGTGGGAAACCATTATCAGCGGTGAATATATGAATTATTACGAAAAGATGTACGGAAACAGATAAAGGATAATATAAAACAACCGGACAGACCTTTGAGGACTGTCCGGTTTTTACTTTAAAGATGTAATTTAATCGACAATGTTATACATTATAAAACGATTTATACCACTCTGCAAATTTGCGTAAGCCATCACGCAGTGAGGTGGACGGCTTAAAGCCGAAATCCTGTTCCAATGCGCTGA
The DNA here is from genome assembly GCA_022508705.1 of Oscillospiraceae bacterium. Taxonomy (GTDB): domain Bacteria; phylum Bacillota; class Clostridia; order Oscillospirales; family Acutalibacteraceae; genus Fimenecus. Next base: position 21,317 of record JAFLUO010000014.1, on the reverse strand, counting down.
CATCTGCATAAGTTATCGGCACGTCACCAGTTTGCATAGGAACAAGCTCTTTGTGTGTCTCAAAATCATAATCAGGTGGCAAAACGCCTGCACGCAGAAGCTCTTGTTGAAGAATATCTACAAAATCCAGCAGATTTTCAGGGTTGTTATTGCCGATGTTGTAAATTCTGTAAGGCGGAAGGGGCAGACTGTCCTCGCCGTTTTTCTTTTCGGGAGCGCAGGTCATCACATGCCGGATTCCCTCAACAATGTCATCCACATATGTAAAATCCCGCTTGCAATTTCCAAAATTGAAAATCTGAATAGTTTCGCCTCGGAGCAGCTTGTCGGTAAATCCGAAATATGCCATATCCGGTCTGCCTGCAGGGCCGTAGACGGTAAAAAAGCGTAATCCCGTAGAGGGAATATTGTACATCTTGGAATATGCGTGAGCCAATAACTCGTTAGATTTTTTTGTAGCCGCATACAGTGAAACAGGGTTATCTACTTTATCTTCCACACTGTAAGGAATTTTTTTGTTAGAGCCGTAAACAGAGCTTGAGCTGGCATATACTAAATGCGCCACAGGATGATTTCTGCAAGCCTCAAGAATATTGTAAAAACCGATAATATTACTTTCCATATACACATCAGGATGATCAATGGAGTAACGAACACCTGCCTGAGCGGCAAGGTTAACTACTACATCGAACCTATATTCGTTAAAAAGTCCTTCTATAAAAGGCTTATCGGCAATATTACCCTTGATAAAAGTCCACTTAGAACTTGTGCTTTGTGATATTTTTTCAATATCCTGAAGCCGATATTCTTTAAGGGAGACATCGTAATAATCATTCATGCTGTCAAGACCTATAATATTGCATTCTTTGACAGTTTGTAACAGTTCCATAACAAGATTTGCTCCAATGAACCCTGCTGCGCCTGTAACGAGAACGGTTTTATTTTTTAAATCAATATTTGGAGTAAGCACGGTATTTCTCCTGTTCTGTATTTAAAATTTTTTGGTTTTTGGAATATTTATAGATTTAGCTTATCTTAATTTCACACCGTCAGCGCTGTGACAGATGTGTGAGCTGAATTTACCCTTTAATTTTGGAAAGGCAGCCAAATATTCCTGCTCGACTTTTTCCAAAATAGAGTTCTTGTAAGCAGGGTCAATTAAAGCAACACAGCATCCTTTAAATCCTGCACCGGAAAAACGGCCGCCGTAGATGCCGTCGGTTCGGGTCATAATGTCATACAGTTTAATAAGCTCAGGTCCGCCGGTTTCCCAATTATCGATACTACTCCGACCGCTTTCAAAGGAAAGCCGCCCAAATTCATCAATATCGCCTTTTTTCCACGCAGAGGCACCCTCCTGCACGCGGTGGAACTCTGTATACCAATGCTCCGCCCGCTTTGCCCAGGTTTCAGGGAGCCTGTTTTTGTATTTCAGATACACTTCATAGGGCACGTCACGAAGATTAGTTTCTTCAAACCTGCCGTATTCCATTCCGCCCAAGGCCTTCAATGCGTAGGCGGCACTGCGCGCCTCGTCCACACGCATATTAAATTTACTGCCGGCGAGGCTTCTCTCCAAACCGCTGAAGAAAATGACAATCTCATACGGCTTCATATCTTTGGGCGTGGGAATCAGTTCAAAGGAATTATCCTGCATGTCCATATAGAGCAGATGGTCTTTTCGACAATACACCTCGCAGGACTGGTCAAGCTTGCCGCAGGACACTCCCACATATCGGTTCTCAGCCTCATGTGAAATGGAAATCAATTCTTGCTCAGACAGTGTGATTCCGTTCATTTTACAAAGGGCCGACAAAAAGGTGAGAATTACTGCGGCGGAGGAGGACAGCCCCCCAATAGGCAGCTCGCCGTCGATAATTGCGCACATTCCCGTGCGAAGGGGGTAGCGACTGCTCAGTGCAATGGTAGCTCCTCGCAGATGATCTGCCCAGTCGTTTTGCTTTTCGGCGGGTGTGTTGCTGATGTGCCATTGAGCACGCTTTGGAAACTGAAAAGACGCCATTTCAATTACGCCGTTCTGTTTTGGTCCGTAGGCAATGTGTATTCCTTTATCTATGGCAAATCCTGTGACTTTGCCGAGATTATGGTCGGAATGAGCGCCTATGGGGCAGATGCGGTAGGGCGTAAATGCTATATCCATCGGTTCCTTTTTGTAAATCTCTTCAAATTTTTTCATACAGCTTCTGCCGGCGCCGAACTCCGTATAGCGTGTAATGGAGTTTATCTCGTCTGTTTCAGCGGAAATTGCATCGGAAAAAGCACGGGTGCGGGCGTCCAGCGGTTTTTCTGTATCATTGGGAATAAGCCATAGTTTGCCGGACTTTTTAGCTCCGACAATGCGCCCGTTTCTGCACAAGGTTGTAATTCTTCGCTCGGATAGATCCCACATTGTTGCCGCCTGATGTACGTCAATATACTCCATAGCCCATGCTCCTTTTAAACACTAATGTAACGATATAATAGCACATAAACGCATAAATATCAAGATACAATTTGATATTTATGTAAAATTAGCGTACACATCCAAGCACTTTTAATATTTAATTTTAAAACAGATTATTTACCAATTTTTTCTGCCCACACAGTATCTTTAAACCCGACAAGCACAAAATCTTCGCCGACGAGCAACGGGCGTTTTACAAGCATACCGTCGCTTGCGAGCACTGTCAGCATTTCGTCCTCCGTCATTTCGGGCAGCTTGTTTTTCAAATCCAACGATTTATATAAAAGCCCGCTTGTGTTAAAGAATTTCTTCAGCGGAAGTCCGCTTATTTTATACCAAGCAGTTAACTCATCAAAGGTGGGATTTTCAAGTTTAATATCCCGAAGTTCATACTCAATAATATTGTCATCGAGCCACTTTTTAGCCTTTTGACAGGTAGTGCATTTTGGGTAACAAATAAATTTCAGCATTATTTTATGCTCCTTTTAATATTAAATTCGTAAAAATTTAAGGCGGCTCTTCTGAGCCGCCCGCTTTAAAAATCAACTTAAATCTGTTTAAGTCTGCCAAGCTTTTTGATTCCGCCGCCGAAGAGGAAACTGCCGATCATCTTGCCCATCGGTTTCCAAAATTTACCTTCGTTGAGCATCATAAGAAGTCCTTCTGCCATTTCGGGGCTGAAAATACCGAAACTCATTGAAATGAAATTCTTAATGGGAGTTTGAAGGGCAATTGCGCCTGCCATTGTCTCCGTGCCGAGGAATTTTGTAAGGAGTCTGCAGAATCTGCCGCCCCACTTTGTGTCATAAGCATCCTCAAGAGTATTGAGAATTGTAAGTGGCTGGCCTTTTTCACGGGTGCTTGCAGGGATTTCGTGACCGAGAACTGCTTTAAATTCATCATCGCTTACGTTCATAATGTTTGCGCCGTAGTAAGCGGGAGCAGATGCTTTATAATCGGGGATTGCGTAAGTGTCTGTTGATTCAACATTTACGCTTGCCTCGAGCTTAATGTCACGGCTTGATGCGCCTACTAAAATCTTGAATTCGCCGCTCTCAACCTGCCATTGTTTAGCATCAACATTATAGAAAGCAAATGCGCGTTTCTCAAGGTCAATTGAAACCTCTTTCTCTTCGCCTGCTTTAAGGAATACTTTCTTAAAGCCTTTAAGCTCTTTAACGGGTCTGTAAATGGTGCTTTCAACGTCTGAAACGTAAAGCTGTACAATTTCAGCACCGTCAACACTGCCTGTGTTCTTAACCTTGAAGGTAACTGTTAATGTGTCTGTATCTTTAATTGAATCAGCAGAAACTTTCAAGTCGCTGTATTCAAAGGTTGTGTATGAAAGACCGTGACCGAAGGGGAAACGAACGGGGATATTAGCTGAATCGTAATATCTGTATCCTACATAAATACCTTCTCTGTATTCAACTGAAACCTGTGTGCCGGGGAAGTAGTTTGCGCTGGAGTTATCTTCAAGTGCCACAGGATATGTCTCAGCAAGCTTACCTGAGGGGTTCACATCGCCGAAGAGAATATCGCAAACAGCGCTGCCGCCTGCCTGACCTGTAAGGAAGCCGTTAAGAATTGCAGGAACCTTGTCAGCCCAAGGCATTTCGATTGACGAACCGCCTGAAAGAACTACAACAACATTAGGGTTAACCTTCAAAACTTCTTCAACAAGTCTGTTATGAAGAGGAGGAATACCGAGGTGCTTTCTGTCATTACCCTCTGTTTCAAATTCGTCTGTAAGACCAATAAAGAGAAGAGCAACCTCTGCGTCCTTTGCCTTTGTAACTGCTTCGGCTACGAATGTGTCATCAGAAATCTTGTTCTTCTTAGCAGTTGAATAACCTGCGGCATAATCATAGTTAATGCCCATTTCTGTTAATGTATCGCAAGCGTTATCAAGCTTTATGGGGTTAATGAGCGAGGAGCCTGCGCCCTGGTAACGGGGATTCTTTGCCATTTCGCCGATAACGGCTACCTTCTGGCTCTTTTTAAGAGGAAGAATACCGCCGTCGTTCTTCATAAGAACCATGCACTGACCTGCAATTTTTCTTGCGAGTGCATGATGTTCGTCGGGGTCGTATGTATAATCGCCCAGCGTTGCAACTGATTTGTCAACCATGTCAAGTAAGAGATCAACTGCGTGGTCAAGAACTGCAACATCGAGTTCGCCGTTGTTAACAGCATCAATTATAAGCTTTGTGCCGTCGCCGGAGGATGTGGGCATTTCAAGCTCGTTACCTGCTTTAAGACCGTCAACTCGCTGGTTTTCTGCGCCCCAGTCTGTAACTACAAGATTTTCATAACCGAAATCGTCACGGAGAACGTCTGTAAGAAGCCATTTGTTTTCAGCGCAGTAGTAACCGTTAAGTCTTTCATAAGCGCACATAATAGTCCAGGGCTGTGCTTTCTTAACTGCTATTTCAAAGGGACGAAGATAAATCTCACGGAGAGTTCTCTCGTCAACAACAGTATTAACAGTCATTCTGCGTGTTTCCTGATTGTTTGCGGCATAGTGCTTTAATGATGTGCCGATGCCCTTTGACTGAACGCCGTTGATGAATGCTGCGGACATTTCACCCGAAAGCTCAGGGTCCTCTGAAAAATATTCAAAGTTTCTTCCGCAAAGGGGAGAGCGCTTAATATTTGTGCCGGGGCCTAAAAGAACGGATACCTTTTCTTTTCTGCATTCGTCACCGAGAGCCTCACCCATGGTTCTGATAAGGTCAACGTCCCAAGAGCATGCAGTAGCAGATGCCGTGGGAAAACAGATTGCGGGAACACCTTTAAGAATGTTCTTTTCACCTTTCGGAACTTCATCGGGGTTTCCTTTTTTACGGATACCGTGAGGGCCGTCGTTAAGGGCTACTGATTTAATTCCTAAGCGGTCAATTGGTTGGCTGTGCCAAAAGTCAAGACCGTCGCACATACTTGCCTTTTCTTCAAGAGTCATCTGTGCAATAAGGTCAGCGTGTTTTAATGCCATTATTTTTCCTCCTAATTTCATATATAAATATTATCTATAATATGATAAAACAAATTTTGGCAAAAAGCAAGAATTTTGTTTAATTTTCATAATCCGACATCGGATTTGTAAAATCATCTCGGATTTGTGAGTTCTCTGCAAGCAGTTTTTCGGCAGTGGCAGAGTCCAAAGCTTCAACTGTGCGAAGCTTTTTCTGAATAATATTATTCCTTGACTGTGCATCGTCAATGGTTTTGCCTGCTTCGTCAATCTTTTTGCGAGCCTTTACGAGCAGTCCGTCAAATTTTTCGTACTGTGATTTAATGGCGGAGAGAAGCTCACGCACTTCGTTTGCCTTTTCGTTAATAGCCACCGTTTTAAAGCCCATTGAAAGGGAATTTAAAAGCGCAGTAATGGTGCTGGGGCCCGCTATCATAACGTTATAATCCTTTTGAATTTTTTCGGGAAGACCCGTGCGTGAAGATGCAATTTCAGCGTAAAGCCCCTCAGTTGCAAGGTACATAATGGCAAATGGCGTGGTATTTGGAATATGTATGTATTTTGCAACGCTTTTTGCCTCATTCAAAACTCTTGTTTCAAGAGCTTTTCGCGCCTCTTTAACGGCGTCTGCGTCTGCACTGTCTGCGGCGGTGGTTAAACGGACATAGTCTTCCATTGGGAATTTTGAATCGAGGGGCAGGAGAATATCGCTTTCACCCTTTTCCGACGACGGAATTTTAATTGCAAATTCAACTCTTTCGGAAGAATTCGGAACGGTGGCAATGTTCGTTTCATACATACCGGGAATTGTCTGGTCAAGTATTCCCTGTAACTGAACCTCTGCCCAGGTGCCCCTTGTTTTAACATTTGTAAGAACACGGTTGAGAGCGGAAACATTTTCGGTTACTCCGGAAGACAGAGTTTGCATTTCACCCAAAGATTTATAAAGCTTTTCAAGCTGTTCTGAAACGGTTTTAAATGAGGAATCAAGGCGTGTGGTGAGGGTAGATGTGAGCTTTTCGTCAACGGTTGCTCTCATTTCTTCAAGCTTTTTCTCATTGGACTCCTGCATTTTGGCTATGGAGCTTTCCAAAACTCTGTTTTGCCTGTCCGCATTTTCTGAATTTTTGTCGCGGATATTTATAAGCATATCAACCGTATTTTTTCCTTGCGCATCTATTTTCTGTGACATTGTATCAAGACTTTGGCGCATCTCTTCTCGGTTGGCTTTCCCCGAATTTGCATTTTCCGTTCTCAGTCGGCTGAATTCATCACCGAATATTCTTTGCATAGTGTCGATTTTACGGTCAACAGAAGACGATTCCCCCAAAGCTTTAATTTTACCGTTAAGAACGGTAATCATTATTGCAAGAACAATAACCGCAATTAAAATAAGACCTAAAATAACAAGATTTACAATATCCATATTTATTCCCCCTGAATTTTATAAAAATATTATCGCATAAAATCGTGACATTTGCAAAATTTTTTTAAAATATATAGCGCAAAATTATTTTTTTTGATATACTCTAAAAAGGTGATAATAATGAAAAGGATTATATGCGTAATACTTGCGCTTGTTATATGCATGGGAGTTCTTTGCTCCTGCGGAAAAAAAGAAACATCGGGCAAAAATTTTGCGGCGGCGGTGACATCACTTCCCACGACATTTGACCCGCAAATTGCGTCTTCCGACGCAGAAAAAACAATAGCGCTTAATTGCTTTGATACGCTTTTGCGCCCCAATGACCTCGGCGATTTGCAATGCCTTGCCGCCGAAAGCTATACTGTGTCCGCCGACGGTCTTGTTTATACCTTTAAAATTCGTGACGGGTTAAAATATTTTACTCCTGCTAAAACGAAAAAATTCATTGAAGAAAAGGGCGGCGAGGTACCTGAGAATATAACGGCATACGATTTTGCGTTCGGCATAATCAGAGGAATACTGCCCGAAACTCAGGCAGCGGATTTTCCGCTTTTAGCAAACATAAAAAACGCCGGAGCGGTACATAACGGCGAAGCGGATAAAACAGAACTTGGAGTAGTGGCTTCGGATGAACGCACGCTTGTGATTACGCTCCAAAAGGCAGATGCAAATTTCCTTTTCTCTCTTTCTCAGGCAATTTCAGCTCCCTGCAACGAGCAGTTCTTTAATTTAACCGGCGGCAGATACGGCCTTGAGCAAAAATATTCCATATTCAGCGGTGCGTTTTATGTTTCGGGTGTGACTGCTGAAAAATCAGTAACAATTTCAAAAAACAGTGAATATAAGGGTGAAAGCTCGGCGGTTCCCAATGCAGTTACCTTTTATCTTAATAATGATCTTTCACAGGTTGCATCAAAAATAAAAAAAGGCAATTACGACTGCGCATTTTTGGACAGTACATCGGCAAAAAGTGTCGGCGGAAAGGCAACGGCAACAAACCTTACGAATATTACATATTCTCTTGTGTTTAATTTTGCGCAGGAGCGGTTTTCTTCAGTGAACCTGCGAAAAGGTCTTGTTTCGGCGATAGATTTTTCAACTCTTTCGGACATTAACGCCAGCGGCATAGTCGCACCCGATTATGTTTTATCAGGCAAAAAGGCTTCAAATTCCGGGGTAAGCGCGGCACAGTTTAATGTAAACGGTGCTCGGCAGTATTTAACAAACGCCCTACAGGAGCTTGGAGTTTCAACTCTGGATATAAACATAATTTGCACTGAAGAAAACGATAAGTTAGCTAAAAGCATAATAAATTCCTGGCAAAAGCACGTTGGCGTTGAGCTTAACGGCAATGTATCCGTTTTAGAGAAAAACGATTTTGATGCGGCTTTGGCAAAGAAAGAATTTGACATTGCAATTTACCCAGTTTCGGTTTCTTCCTCTGATGCAAAAGCCCTTATGTCTGTCTTTGCAAGTGACAGTAAGGATAATTTTATAGGTTATACTTCCGAAGAATATGACCGAATTTTAGCGGATTTAGCTGAAAGTCCCACGCAGGACAATCTCTCTTATGCGCAAAGCTTTCTTATTGAAAATGCAGTTGTAACTCCGCTTTATTTTGATTCGCAGTATTTTGTTTGCGCGGAAGGTGTCAGCGGAATTTACTTTGTACAGGACACATCTAACATATATTTCCGCAACGGGAGAAAACAATGACGGCAAAAAGAAAAATTTATGTGTGTGTTTCGTGGGCGCTGGTACTTGCCGTAATGATTTTCATTTTTTCAATGTCGTCTGCCAACGGAACAGAGTCCTCTCAAATGAGCAATTCCTTGCTTTTTAAGATAACGGAATTAACGGGAATTGAAATATCGTCTCATTTTATTCGCAAAGCGGCGCATTTCGGTGAATTTACCCTTCTTTCCTTTTTGCTTACTAATACAGTCTTCGCAACATTTAAAAATAAAAAAGCGGGTCTGTTTGCATTTTCATTTGCCTGCCTTTATGCAGTTACAGACGAATTGCACCAATTATTTTCAGACGGGCGCGCGTGCAGTGTAAAGGATATGCTCATAGACTCTTCGGGGGCGCTTTTGGGTGCGGTTTTATTTTCAATTATAATTCTAATTTACATAAAACATATTGAAAGGAAAAAAGAAAATGGCAGTTTTAAGACCGTTTAAAGCTATTAGACCTACCAATGAAATGGCGGAAAAAGTGGGCGCACTTCCTTATGACGTAATGAATTCATATGAAGCAAGAGAAATGGTAAAGGGCAATCCTTATTCATTTCTGCACATTGACAAGGCAGAGATTGATTTGCCAAAAGATACTTATATTTACGACGAAAAGGTATATGAAAAGGCAAAGGAAAACCTTGAAAAACTCATAACTGACGGCGTGTTAGTGCAGGACAGTAAGCCTATGCTCTACATTTACCGCCAGATTATGAACGGCAGGGCGCAGACGGGGCTTGTAGGCTGCACGGCGGTTGACGATTATATAAATAATGTTATAAAAAAGCATGAATTTACCCGTTCTGATAAAGAGGCAGACAGAATTCACCATGTTGACACCTGCAACGCAAACACAGGGCCGATTTTCTTAACTCACCGTGAAAATGAGACAGTTTCGGAAATAATTAAGAGCTGGACAAACAGCCATGAACCCGTTTATGACTTCGTAAGTGAGGACGGTGTAGGGCAAATCGTTTGGGTGATTGACGATGACAGCACCGTCCAGACCCTTGTAGCCGAATATGCAAAAATTCCGTATCTCTACATTGCAGACGGACATCACCGTTGTGCCTCTGCGGTAAAGGTAGGGGAAAAGAGACGGGCAAACGGTGAATACGACAAAACGGCCGAATTTAATTTCTTCCTTTCCGTAATTTTCCCGTGTAACGAGCTTAAAATTATGGATTACAACCGTGTAATTGCCGACTTAAACGGCTTCACAAAAGAGGAATTTATCAACAAAATCAGCGAAAAATTTACAGTAGAAAAAGTAGGAAAAGAACCGTATGCCCCGAGCATTCGTCATACATTCGGAATGTTCCTTGACGGCGAGTGGTACTGTCTTTCTGCAAAGCAGGAATATATTAACGAAAACGACCCCGTGGAGTGTCTTGACGTGTCAATTCTTCAAAATAATCTTATTTCACCCGTGCTGGGAATAAACGACCCCAGAACAGACAAGCGTATTGATTTTGTAGGCGGAATAAGAGGCCTTTCGGAACTGGAACGCAGAGTAAACGAGGGGATGAAAGTTGCATTTTCAATGTACCCCACCTCTCTTTCCGAGCTTATGAATATTGCGGACGCAGGCAAGGTTATGCCCCCAAAATCCACTTGGTTTGAGCCAAAGCTTTTGTCGGGACTGTTTATACACAAATTATCAGATTAAAATTTACTATTAAATCAACAGCAAATATTGGAAAAGCAGGGTTTACCCTGCTTTTTTGTTGCCTGAATTTACTGTTTTTGATAAAATAAATTATATACCGACAAAAATATTTTAAAAAATTAAAAATTTTTTTGTTAGGTTTTGGGGTTTCTGGGCACTACACTATGAAAGCAAAAATGAAGAAAGGTTCGGTTACGGCGTTTATATGATAGACAGTATAGAAAAAAATACTGTGAAGCCTTTTGAACAACTTTATAATGTATATTATCAGCGCTTGGTAGTGTATGCAACGGCAAGGCTGGGCGATTACCGAGAATTTTCCGAGGACTGCGTTCAGGAAGCGTTCGTTGTTTTTTACAACAAACTGCGTGACGGTGAAACCTTTGAGCATCCTGAGGCGTTTTTATACAGAACGGTTGATAATATTGTTAAAAAGCAACGGTCAAAACGGTTTGCAGAAGAAAGCATAGCGGTTTCGCTTGATGATGAAAACAATATAATAGAGTTAAAATCCGACGAAGATGTGGATTATGAAAAATACATAAGAATTCTTGAAAAAAAGCTCACGCCGGATGAGAAAAAGCTCTATTATGCGAAATATGTACAGGAAAAGAAGATTGAAGACATTGCAAAAGAGCGGGATATGACCTTAGCGGCGGTTACAATGCGGCTGTCAAGACTTCGGCAAAAAGTCAAAAAAGAGCTTGACGACATTATTCTTTGAAAGGAGAGATAAAATGAACGCTATAATAATGAACAAAAGAATTGCAGCAAATATATTTGATGACGAAAACTTTCGCGGCGAACTTATTTTAGCTTTAAACGAGCTTATTGATGCGGAGCTTTCAAAGCAGGACAGCGATATTTCCTTTGAGCTTATTGACATTTACAGCGAAGCGCTGAACAAAATTTATAACGGTGAAGATATTGATAAAATATTCCTGAAACTTCAAACAGTTGAGGAAATGAGCGATTTCATAAATTCCGATAAACGCTTTACTCTTTTAAAGAGGGCGGCAAAAATCACTCTTGCGGCGTGCGCTGTTCTGGCATTGACATTGACGGCAAATTCCGTAGCAGAGGAAACAACGGGGTACAATTTCCTTGAAAAAATGGCGCAGGCAGTTAAAACCGTTTTCACGGGCAGCATCATAAACGATATTGATGTAACATATCCAACCGAAACGCAACCGCAGGCGGAAGCAGAAAAGGTGACTGAGCCGTCAACGGAAATCAGTGAAAACACAACGGAAACAGAGGTATCCAAACCGCCTGCCGCGGTGACTGAGCAAAGCAGTCAAAGCACTTCACAACCGCCGCAAACCACGCAAGCCCCAAGTGTAACGGTACAGGCACCGAGCACAACGGCGCAAAGTCCGCAAATAAAACCTCAAAACCCAAATTTAAGCGAGGTACTCTCTCCCGAAACACCGCCCACCGAGCCCCCGACGGAAACCACAACCCGTGAGCCGTTTACAAGGGTGGATGAAGATAAAACCGCCGCACCTGTGGTAATAAAGCTGGTCGGCACTTACGGGAGCGGATTTAAACGCAATTATACGGTAGGCGAAGAAGCCGACTTTACGGGTCTTACGGTTACCGCCGTGTATGACAACGGAACAGAGAAAACCGTATCCATAAGCCAATGTAAAATTTACGGATTTTCAACGGCTACACCTGCAAACAGAATAGTAACCGTGGAATATGAAGGCTGTTCATTCAGCTATTTAATCAGAGTAGAGGAGGAAAAATAATGAAAAAGGTATTAAAGTATTTATTGACAACGGTATTTATCGTGTCAATGCTTGCGGTATGTGCATTTCAGAGCTTTGCGGCAGAAACTTATGAATATGTCGATGCCGACGGAAATGTGTATACATACACTCAAACAACCGATGGTCTGTATATTCATAATGTAGAATTAAAAGACTATACACATCTTGTAATCCCCGATACAATAGACGGCAGTCCTGTAACACGTCTGGACGATGAGATGTTTTATAATTTCGATACCCGGTCCCACCTAAAACTTACGGGTGTTACAATTCCGGGTACCGTTAAAATTATAGGAAATTATGTGTTTTATAATTGCAGAAACTTGAAAAATATTGTTTTTGGAAATTTAAGTGACAAAACTATACGCAACACTATGTTTCAAGACTGTAAAAATTTAGAATCAGTTACCTTCGGGAACACAAAAAACGTAACGATAGCAGCAAACACTTTTGCAGATCTCACAAAACTTAAAACCGTAGAATTAGGCAATCCTACAGGGATGGAAATTAAAAACTATGCTTTTGCAGACACGGGTATAACTGAGATCACAGTCCCCGAAGGTGTAAGTCTCGGTCAGTATGTATTTTATCTATGTCCGAATCTTGTAAAAGCGGAAATTTACGGTTCTCCCTTAAAGCAGGTAGAAACAACAAAAGATTCCCGTACAGGCAAGGTAATATCGGAAAAAGATGTTTTTTCTGAATATTTGTTTTATAAATGCCCGGTACTGCGTGAGGTTACTATTGCGAACTACGAAACAATATATGAATCTATGTTCAAAGAGTGTCCTGCTCTTGAAAAGGTAAATGTGGGTAATGCCACAACAATAGGCAGATACGCATTTTTAAACTGCACATCATTAAAGACATTTAAAAGCAACGGCAATGTGAAGATAGGACACGGTTCTTTTGAAGGCTGTTCAGCAATGGAATATTTTGATTTCTCAAAAGTGATAGGGCTGGATTGGTACTCGTTCCGCAACTGCACATCGCTGAAAAATGTAGATTTGTCTAATGTCAGCATTATTCCGGAAAGCTGTTTTTCAGGTTGTACGTCATTGACGGAGCTTGATCTGTCAGGCGTTACGGAAAAGATTTGGGACAGTGCCTTTTCAGGCTGCACAGGACTTAAAGAGCTTCATATTGTCAATGATATATATATTGGAGCTTGGGCGTTCAGGAACTGCACAGGTCTTGAAAAAATAATTGTCGAGGACAATGTAAAATATATAAATTTACTTGAAAAGACTAACTACGGGAATTTCTTTTCCGATGATATTTTTGAAGGATGCACCAATATAAAATATATCTATATAGGAGCAAGCTTTTTGCCTAATGTTGTAGATGACAAACACACCTATCTTGCGTCAGAATTATTTGAATTTTATCTGTTAGATGCTTTAGAGGAAATAGAGGTTTCTCCCGATAACCCCTACTACCGTTCAGTCGATAACGTGCTTTATCTTGACGAGGGGGACGTGTATATTCTCCTTTGCTACCCGAGAGCGAAAAAAGGCGAATATTATTCAACGGAAAAGGCTCTTGCCGGTGTCAGTAAAGACTTTACCTTAGGTGAGTTGGCGTTTTGCGGAAACCAATATTTAAAGGAAGTAAACTTCACAAAACCTGTCATTTACCCCGATTTTCAAGATGATAATAAGGATTACAGATATTACTATTTACTTAGAGGAAGCTTTTATGACACTTCTGTTGAAAAAGTGACTTTCCCCAAAGGCGGAATGAAGACAGTAGGGGATTCTATGTTCGAATCCAGTGCAATAAGGGACATTGACCTCAGCGGGACTGAAAGAATAAAGTATTCTGCTTTTTATGATTGCCAAAACCTTGTTGAAATAGACCTACTTTCCTGCACTGATTTAGGAAGATACGCATTTGCATATTGCGAATCACTTAAAACCGTAGATCTTCCGTTGTGGACTGCTGAAACAGACGGTTGGTCAGATAGAGGTTGGTCGTTTTATAACGATTGGGACGCGAATATATTTTATAAGTGCACAGCTCTTGAAAGCGTGAATATGCCCCTTGCAAAACGCATTCCCGGAAGTTGTTTTTACGGTTGTACCTCTCTTGTAAATGTTAATGCACCTGATTACATAAAGCTGGAGGAGTACTGTTTTTACGGCTGCACATCATTGGAAAAGCTTGATACGACAGTAGATTATGTCGGAAGATATGCTTTTGAGGGGTGCTCAAATTTTAAATATATAACCTTTGATGATGCATCTATCCGTGAAGGCGCATTTAAGGATTGCATTTCGCTTCAGAGCATAGACGGAGTAAGGTCTATAGGCAAGTTTGCCTTTGAAGGCTGTACATCTCTTAAAAATTTAAAGCTGTACGGAGTAAGCAGCATAGGCGAAAATGCGTTTAAAGACTGTACATCCCTTTATCTTGCACAGTTTGACAATTCAAAATGCACCTTCGGCAATAAAGCCTTTGAGAATTGCCCGACCCTTTCGTTCTACTGCGATGAAAACTCCGATGCCTATAATTATGCAGTTAAAAACAACATTCCCATTATTGCCGTAAGCGTTGGTTTCCAAAATGACCAATACAGCTACGAATACACGGGAAGCAAAGTTGAGCCGAGCATAATCGTAAGCATAAGCGGTATGAGGCTCGTTCAGAACAAAGATTACACATTGACTTTTGAAAATAATCTTAAGGTAGGAACCGCTACTGTAACCGTTCACTTTATCGGTGACTTTGAGGGCTTACCCGATGCCCGCCGAATATTCACAATAGCACGCCGCAGCATTGATTCGGCGGAGGTCGAATATGTGGTAGATAATGAGTACACGGGCGAAGATATAAGACCTGCCGTTGTGGTAAAGCTTGACGGCAAAATCCTCGTTGAAGGCGTTGACTACTCAATTACGTATTCAAGCGGAACAGATACGGGAACAATGTTCTTTACAATAAACGGCATCCGCAACTACATAGGTACAATAGAATGTTATTACAACATTGTCCGCCGTGACATTGCCGAGGCTACCGCAGAAAAAATCCCCGACTGCTTTTACACAGGAGATGAAATCTGCCCCATACCCACACTCACTTGGAACGGATTCACTCTCGTTTACGGTGAGGATTACGAGATGAAATATTTTGAAAATGTAAATGCCGGCTTTGGTACGGCCGTAGTTTACGGTAAAGGCAATTTTAACGGCGCAATGCGCTTACAGTTCCGAATTTTCGGCAAGGGCATTGAAAATGCGGTTGTGTCCGAAATTCCCGATCAAGTTTATGACGGCAATGAAAAAACACCCTCGATTACAGTAACTCTTGACGGAGTAACGCTTAAAGAGGGTACGGATTACACGGTTGAATACGTTAACAATACCGAAAAAGGTACGGCAACGGTAATTATCCGAGGAATCGGAAATTACAGCGGAGTTACAGAGAAAACATTTAAAATTTACAAAAACAGCGTTTATTCATTTACCGTGTTCTCTGAAACTCAGATGACCGAAACCTATGACGGCACACCCTTAAAACCTGAAATGGAGGTTTATTTCGGTACGGAAATGCTCACAGAAGGCGTTGATTACGAAATAAGACTTGAAAATAATACCAATGCAGGCACAGCTACTGTAACGATTATTGGCATCGGACGGTTTGAGGGTGAAAGAACATATAATTTCACAATCCTGCCCTGCGAAATAAGCGAAAAGGATATTTCTGTCAGCGGTAGTCTTGAATTTAACGGCGCTCCCGTTGAGCCTGTAATCACCGTAACCAAAAACGGTACGGTTCTTGAAAACGGCAAGGATTATATTGTAACTTATCATAACAACAACGGCGTTGGAACGGCTTATGTAACGGTTGAGGGTATCGGTAACTATTGCAGTATCGTAAATCTTGAATATGAGATTTATAAAACCGACGATGATGACGGTAAAAATAACGAGCCTGAAAAACCCGATACCGAAACTCCCGATAATTCAGATGACGAAAATCCGTCTGATGATAATAAGCCGTCAAAGGACGATAAAAACGAAAATGCAAATAGCGGTTCGGAAAATAACGGCAATGTAAATAACGGTACGGAAAATGCAGAGAATGAACCGCAAACTCCGTCGGCAGAGGCAAGCTCACCGTCTGAGGACATAAACACTCCGTCAAAAGAGAATAACGGTTCAGTTAATCCACAAATTCCGAATACTGATATGGCATCTTCCGAAACAGCCGTATGGTTTGCAGTAATGCTTGCAATTCTTATGAGTTTTGGTATCTGTGATAAAACTTTTCGTAGAAAAGCAGAAGAATAAATAAAAATTTACGGGCAGGCTTTCACGCCTGCCCTTTTAATTGTTAGAGAATAGTAGTAAGTAGGGGACGATGCCTACATCGTCCCGAAAAAAGTAAAATAAAGCAAAAAAATTACGGGTCGGTGTGGGCACCGACCCCTACAATTTGTCCGTATTAAATTATGTAAACAATTACTTTAAACTTTTAAGATATTCCTTTTGCTCTTTTGTTATTCTAAAACTTTCCCGAGCCTTTTGTATGGCTTTTCTGTGAGTCCACTCGTCAAGCTTTCGTTCTTCAATAATCTTTACAGCAAAGTCCCATTGCTTTGCAAGAGCGGTGGCAAAAAACCAAGCCTGCATCATTTTTATGTAGTATTCGTCGCTTTGAATATCCGCAATTCTTAAAAGGTAGCTCTCGTCAAAGTCACCGTCAAGAAAATGACACATAATCATACCCATTGCAAAACGCTTTGTGTAAACCTTGTCAGACTTTAGCCAAATATCAATATCCTTTTTAAGCTTGTCGTGATTTTTATCAAAAGCCTTAGGTTTTAATAAGTCGCAGGTCGCCCAATTATCAACATACGGCAAAAACTCATTAAGGTATTCCACTGTTTTTTCGTAGTCCTTGCAAGATGCAATAATAAATCCGTGTAAATTGTTTTCATCATAGTATTTGTGCGGCAAATCATGCAGAAACAAATCTATTACTTCGTGTTTTGAATATTCTTTTGCCAGCTTTTTGACATCTGGCGTGCGCACACCGATTATTGTTTCGGGCGGAATATTCGGAATAAGCTTTGCGTGAAACTGTTTATAGCTATCGTCCGCCGTTTCAAAAAGTCTTTTTCTTATTTCATCGGTTATCATATATTTTTCTCCTCAATATAAAACTGCTCCCAAAGTGAGAGCAGTTTCTCTTTTATTGGTTATGACCGGCGCACGCTCCGCAGTTTCCGCTACATCCAAATTCTTTTTTGCCTTCTTCCGTGTCACGGTAATACTGCGTGTGAGTATCTCTATGCTTAGTTGAATTCCAAATCTCTTCTGCCTTAGGTGCCCAAGCGGCGGCATAACAGTCGCATTTTGCGCAAAGCTCGTCAGCACTTTCGGAAACGATTAAATCCGTGGATTTTGCGCCGGACTGCGCCACCATTTTGCGCAAGATGTCCGGATTTTCAAGCATTGGGCAGGGACGCAAATGATTGTCGTTAAATGGCTGATTTTTATAATATGCGGTAAATAAAGGCGAGTGAAGTGCCTCTAAAAGAGTATGTGTGCGAATATTAGCGTCTGAATAGTGAATGAAAACGCACGGCTCAATGTCGCCTGCGGAGTTAATGTGAAAATAATTTCGACCGCCGGCAATACATCCGCCAACATATTCTGCATCGTTTTGGAAATCCATAACGAAAATCGGATTACCCGTTTTGCTGTTTCGTGTTTCACGAAGCCACTTGTACATTCTTTCACGCTGTGCGGGCGTTGGGATAAGCTCTGTATCAGCGCCGTGACCTACGGGCATATAGTTAAAGTAAAGAGCGTATTTTGCACCCTCGTCTATGAGCATTTTCATAAATGATTTATCGGTAACTGACTCAATGTTTTTGCTTGTATAGCAAATGGAAACGCCGAAAAGACACTTATTTTCTTTGAGAAGTTTCATAGCGTTCATTGTTGTTTTGTAAGCGCCTTCGCCTCTGCGCCAGTCGTTTGTTTCCTCGCTACCCTCAATGCTCAAGGCTAAGGAAATATTTCCCGCTTCTTTCATATCGTCGCAGAATTTTTGGTCAACGAGAGTCGCATTGGTGTAAATAACGAACACACAGTCCTTGTTGTTTTTGGCAAGCTCCACAACATCCTTTTTGCGAACAAGGGGTTCGCCGCCCGTAAGCATATAAAAATGCGTTCCCAGCTCTTTGCCCTGCGTTACTATTGACTGCATTTCTTCATTGGTAAGGTTGTGCTTGTGTCCGTATTCAGCAGACCAACAGCCCTTGCATTTAAGATTGCAGGCGCTTGTAGGATCAAAAAGGATAATAAACGGAATATTACATTTATATTTTTCACGGTTCTCACGAACTGCTTTCGTGCCGTAAAGACCTGCGTCAACACCGAAGGAGACAAGCATCTGCCTGAATTGATCTCGGTCAATGTCCTTTATTAAGCTCAAAGCGTACTGAGTCCAGATGTTTTCAGGATCCTTTGCCGCATCCTGAAACTTTTTAAAGTTCTCAGGCGGGAAAATCTTATTGAAAATAGGCTCAATTTTATAAGACATTTTCACAAGATTGCCTTGCGGGTCTTTGTCAATATACTTGAGCGTTTTGTCAAGCAAAAGCTCGATGCCCTTTTTTTGCAAATTATAAGTAAAATTCATATCTTCACCTATTAAAAATCGCTATTTAGTTAATTTTAGAGGAAAATGCAATTAAAGTCAACAATATTTTAGACTGTTTATAGAAAATTCATACATAATTTGATTAAACTACCAAATTAGGACAAAAATAATATTGAAAAATAAAAAATACAGTAGAAAAAAATGACAGTATATGGTAAAATAACTAACTGTGAAATTTTATTTTGTATTTTCAGGTGAAAAGGATGAGCAATATAAAATATAACGAAATAGCAGGGGGCTTCAGGCTTCTTTGTGTTAATACCGACAAGTTCAAAACAAATTTTATAAATATTGATTTGTATGCTCCGATAGGCGCAGATTTACCTGCACAGTACGTTTTAACCACGCTTTTGGCTCATACGTCAGGTAAATATCCAACCTTTAAGAGCTTTAATTCAAAGGTGGAAAGTCTTTACGGAGCTGCGTTTTCGTCGACAATAGCTAATTACGGCGATAATATTCACCTGTCTTTTTCAATGGAGCTTCCCGATGACCGTTTTGCCCTTTACGGGGAAACATTTTCTGCCGATGCCGTTGATTTTATGACGGATATTATCTTAAATCCATTTTGCAGTGACGGAAAATTCGACGAAACGGCATCAGCCCGTGAAATCCGCTTTGCTTTAGAGGATTTAGATGCAAAGAAGAACGACAAAAGAGCATACGCTCTTTCCCGCCTTAAACAGCTTATGTGCAGTAACGAAAAATACGGCGTTGACAGCGAGTGGCTTGAAAATGAGGTTCGCACTTTAACGCCTGAAAGACTTTTTGAAGCTTACAAAAACCTTTTAAGTGAGGCACAATTCGTTGTTACTGCCTGCGGCACTTTAAGTGAAGCTATGCTGCGTGAAAAAATGTCCTGTTTTGCAAAGAATATCGACAACAGAAATATAAGAGAATTAACCTCTGAGTTCGTAACAGATGCAGGTGAAATCCGCTATTTTAACGAGTCAATGAAAATGATGAATCAGTCAAAGCTGGTTATCGGGCTTCGCAGCGGAATGAAAAATAATACGGATAATTACTACGCTTACAGAATTATGACCGATGTTTTCGGCGGCGGCCCTTACTCACGGCTTTTTACAAATGTTCGTGAAAAATTGAGCCTTTGCTATTATTGCAGTGCAAGGCTTATAAGACAAAAAGGAATAATATTCGTGCAGAGCGGAATTGAAAATGAAAACTTTCAAAAAGCCGTTGACGAAATTTTCAATCAGCTTTCCGTTATGAAGAACGGCGAGTTTACGGACGAAGAGCTGGAATCTTCAAAGAAAGCTCTTGCAGATGCATATTGCGGAGTTGAGGACAGCCCGTCGGGTGTTTGCACCTTTTTTGCATCTCAATGCTTTGCCGACGAAATCATCACAGGTGAGGAAGAGGCACAGGCGCTCTTACAGGTTACGAGAGAAGACGTAATAAAATGCGCGCAAAACACTGTAATTGACAGCGTTTATCTTCTCAGCGGGGAGGGTGACGGCGATGAATAATATAAAAGAGATTAAAAATGAGCTTCTCAATGAAAGGTATTATGAAATAGACCATTCGTCAGGGCTTAAAATTTTTGTATATCCTAAAGAGAATTATTCTTCAAGCTATGCAATTTTCGGCACAAAATACGGCTCAATTGACAACTGCTTTCAAGTAGGAGAAAACGCGGAATACACCGTTGTTCCCGAGGGTATTGCTCACTTTTTGGAGCATAAGCTCTTTGAAAGCGAGGAGCGTGACGCATTTACAAGATATGCTGAAACGGGCGCTTCCGCAAACGCTTATACTTCCTTTGACAAGACATGCTATCTTTTTTCCTGCTCGGGAAATTTCTCTGCATCTCTTGAAATTTTGCTTGACTTTGTAACAAGCCCTTATTTTACACCCGAAACGGTTAAAAAAGAGCAGGGAATAATAGGTCAGGAAATAAAAATGACCAATGACGAGCCCGGCTGGGCGTCTTTGTTCACACTTTTAAAGGCGATGTATAAAAATCACCCTGTAAGTATTGATATTGCAGGTACTGTCAACTCTATTGCGGAAATTTCGTCTGACCTTTTGTACGAATGTTACAACGCCTTTTACAACCTTAACAATATGGCTCTTGCAGTTGCAGGTAATGTGACTGTTGATGAGGTTTTGGCAGTTGCAGATAAAATTTTAAAGCCTGCAAAAGAGCAGAAAATAGAGCGTAGATTTGAAGATGAACCGAAAGAGGTAGTAAGCAAGTACGCTGAGAAGCACCTTGACGTGTCAAGACCTCTTTTTGCAATAGGCTACAAGGAAGACGTGCAGGGTGTCCGCAGAACTTTAAAGCAGTCAATGGAAAGCGATATAATGCTTGATATAATAGCGGGAAGAACGTCAAATATCTATGAACAGATGATGGACGAAGGGCTTATCAATACATCATTTAATGCAGAGTATTTTGAAGGCGAAGGCTTCGGCGCTCACATTTTCTCGGGCGAGAGCGAAAGTCCCGAAAAGGTAAGAAAATGCATTGATGAAGAGATTTCCCGTTTGCAGACTGAGGGTATACCTTCCGACGAATTTGAGCGTATTAAGAAAAAGCATTACGGCGAATTTATTATGGGCTTTGACGATGTGGAT
>JAFLUO010000013.1 GCA_022508705.1 Oscillospiraceae bacterium | reverse complement strand
AAAAATGTAACTAAACCGTAAATTTTTATATTTTCTCTTTAATTTTGTGAAATAATATGATATACTTAATTCATTATCGGGTGAAATGTCCGAAAATTTATGCTTGGAGGGCGGATTTTGGCTAAAGTTATATCAATTATTAACCAAAAAGGCGGCGTAGGTAAAACAACAACTGCCGTATCCTTAGCGGCCTGCGTTGGTGACAAGGGCTATAAGGTTTTGCTTGCCGATATTGACCCTCAGGGAAATTCAACAAGCGGTTACGGAATAAACAAAAGAAAAATTACTTCATCATCATATGACGTTATGATTAACGGCGCAGACCCTGACGAGGCTATAATTAAAACGAGATTTAAAAACGTAGATATTTTACCTGCAGACTTAAATCTTGCCGGTGCGGAGGTTGAGCTTATTGAACTTGAGAACCGTGAATCAAGGCTTAAAACTGCCGTTGCTAAAGTTTGGGACAAGTATGATTACATATTTTTCGACTGCCCCCCTTCTCTGGGACTTATTACGATAAATGCTCTTACGGCATCGGATTCGTTTTTAGTTCCCATTCAGTGTGAGTTTTATGCACTTGAAGGTCTTGCTCAGCTTATGGCGACTGTTCGCCAGGTGAAAAGGCTTTATAATCCGTACATTGAGCTTGAAGGTGTTTTGCAGACAATGTATGACGGGCGACTTAATCTTACACAGCAGGTAGTTACGGAAATAAAGAGATATTTTCCAAATAAGGTTTATAAAACGACAATTCCAAGGAATGTCAGACTTTCGGAAGCGCCGTCTTTCGGTGAACCGATTATATATTACGATAAAAATTCCAAAGGGTCTTTAGCTTATCAGATTTTTACAGAGGAATTTTTATCACAGCAAAGTAAGGGGTGACGGATATGGCAAAAAAAGGAGGTCTCGGAACAGGGCTTGATGCTTTGTTTCAGGACAATTCGCCCATAGAGAGTGAAAAATCCATAATTACTCTTTCAATTAACGAGGTTGAGCCAAACCGTGAGCAGCCTCGAAAGGAATTTAACGAAAGCGCACTTACAGAGCTTTCAAAAAGTATTGAGAAAAACGGTATCATTCAGCCGATTTTAGTAAGACCTAAGGCGGGCGGTTCTTACCAAATAGTTGCAGGTGAGCGTAGATGGCGTGCGGCAAGAATGGCAGGGCTTATGGAAATTCCCGTTGTTATTCGTGAAATGAGCGACGAGGATGCCGCTGTATTTGCGCTTATTGAAAATTTACAGCGTGAAGACTTAAATCCTGTTGAAGAGGCAGAGGGAATCCGCTCTCTTATTGAAGAATTCGGTATGACACAGGAAGAAGCGGCGGACAGAGTAGGAAAATCAAGAACCGCCGTTACGAATACTTTAAGACTTTTAAAGCTGCCTGAGAATATTCTTTCAATGGTTGCAAAAGGTAAAATTACCGCAGGCCACGCAAGAGCGCTTATCTCTCTTGAAGATGAGGGCAGAATGCTTAAAATCGCAAATGCGGTAATTGACAACAACCTTACCGTGCGTGAGGTTGAAAAAATGGTTAAAACTGCGCTGGCGGGCGAAAATGCTAAACCTAAAAAGCGTGAGAAAAAGCGTGATCAGTTTTATGACGAGGTTGAGCTTGCGCTTACTCAGACTCTCGGCAGACAGGTAAAAATCTATCTTTCAAAGGGCGGAAAAGGTACTTTGGAGTTTGAATTTTTCGGCAAAGAAGACTTAAATAAGCTTGCGAAAGAGTTTGACAGATAAATAGGTTTAAAGGAGTAAAGAAATGCTTGATATTAAATTTTTGAGAAGCAATCCCGATATTGTTAAGGAAAATATCAGGAAAAAATTTCAGTTTGAAAAAATCGAGCTTGTTGATAAAGTAATAGAGCTTGATAAAGAATATCGTGATGCAAAGAACCGTGGGGACGAGCTGAGAGGTCAGCGAAACGCTATTTCCAAGCAAATCGGTATGTTTATGGCAAAAGGTCAAAAGGACGATGCCGAAAATGCAAAACAGCAGGTAAAAGATATAAACACTGAGCTTGAAGAGCTGGAAGTAAGGGAAACCGAGCTGGAGGCAGAAGTTCGCAAGATAATGCTCGTTATTCCAAATATTATCGACGACAGCGTTCCCATAGGCAAGGATGACAGCGAAAACGTTGAGATTGAAAAATACGGCGAGCCTATTGTTCCCGAATATGAAATCCCTTATCACGTTGATATTATGGAAAGTCTTGACGGTATTGACCTTGACTCTGCCAGAAAAACCAGCGGAAACGGCTTTTATTATCTTAAAGGCGACATTGCCCGTCTTCACTCCGCAATTCTTTCATACGCAAGAGATTTTATGATTGACCGCGGATTTACCTATTACATTCCGCCGTTTATGATAAGAAGCGATGTTGTAACGGGTGTTATGAGCTTTGCCGAAATGGAAAATATGATGTATAAAATTGAGGGCGAAGACCTTTACCTTATCGGTACTTCGGAACATTCAATGATAGGCAAGTTTATTGACACAATTATTCCTGAGGACGAGCTTCCCCATACTCTTACAAGCTATTCCCCCTGCTTCCGTAAGGAAGTCGGCGCTCACGGCATTGAAGAGAGAGGCGTTTACAGAATCCACCAGTTTGAAAAGCAGGAAATGATTGTTGTATGCAAACCTGAAGACAGTATGAATTGGTACGACAAGCTTTGGCAGAATTCAGTTGATTTTTTCCGTTCCCTTGACATTCCCGTAAGAACTCTTGAGTGCTGTTCGGGAGATTTGGCAGATTTGAAGGTTAAATCCTGCGACGTTGAGGCTTGGAGCCCCCGTCAGCAGAAATATTTTGAGGTTGGTTCTTGCTCAAACCTTGGTGATGCACAGGCAAGACGCCTTGGCATTAGAATCAAAGGCAAAGACGGCAACTATTTTGCACATACTCTTAACAATACGGTTGTTGCCCCCCCGAGAATGCTTATAGCTTTCCTTGAAAACAATTTGAATGAGGACGGAAGCGTTAATATTCCCGAACCTTTAAGAATGTATATGGGCGGTAAAGACAAAATTGGGAAATAATCCCATTTGATTTATTTTATAAACTCAAGCAAAATAAGAGGTAAAGAGCACTATGAAAAAAGGCACATTTTTTAAAATTTTAAGCGTAGTTTTAGCAGTTACATTTATAGTTCTCTCCTTTGCAGGCTGTAAAGGAAAAGAGTATACTAAAACAGATGACCCGTCAGAGTCAAATACGGACGGAACAACAGAACAGGTACTCCCGGCAAATATAAATCCGCTTACGGGTTTAGAAATGTCAGAGAGCGCTGCGGGTAAACGCCCCGTTGCAATAATGGTTGAAAACTCGCCTGAAGCGCGCCCTCAATGGGGACTTTCAACGCCGGATATAGTTCTTGAAGGTCTTGTTGAAGGCGGAATTACAAGAATGATGTGGATTTATGCAGATGTTTCGCAGGTTCCAAAGGTTGGCCCCGTCAGAAGCGCACGCCATGACTATGTTGAGCTTGCTTATGGAATGAATGCGGTATTTACGCATTGGGGCGGCAGCAGACCGGCTTACAGCCTTCTTGATTCTCTTGAAAACAAAGGGTATCTTGATATTGACGGTATGGATTACGGTACAAACGGAAACGAATCTCAGAAAGGCTACTATTTCTTCAAAGACCCGACTCACAGCAAGGCGACAGAGCATTGCGGATATACAACAGGCTCATATTTAGCGGCGGCAATGGAGAAAAGAGGAATTGACACTGCTCAGACTAAAGAAGACTGGGCGCCGTTTACGGTTATTACCAAAGGCGAAAGAACTCCTTACGGCGATGCTGCCGCAGGTACTTGCTCTTCAATTACCGTTACATTTTCAGCTTCTTATAAACACACTTTTAAATATGACGCTGAAAAAGGTCTTTACTTAAATTTCATGAACACCTCACCTATGCTTGACGGAAATACTAAGGAGCAAATGGCGGTTAAAAATGTAATCGTCATATACACAAACGTTACAGGCTACCAAACGACTGTTAAAGATGACCTGAAACTTCGTGAGTGGGATCTTACAGGCGGAGATGCACTTTACATCACAAACGGCTACGGCGAAAAGATTACATGGAAAAAAGGCGATGCCTCCTCTCCCCTCAAATTCTATGGCCAGGACGGAAAAGAACTCACAATAAACCGCGGTCAAACGTGGATAGGCGTTATTCCGAACGGTAACAGAGAATTAACACAGGTTACTGAATAACAAAAAATTTCATTGGAGGAATTTTTATGAATAAAAAAATAATAGCATTTTTTTGCATTGCCATTATTATGGTATCAGTATTTTCTGCATGCGGAAAAAAAGGACTAACACTTGTTGGATCTGACGGCAGAACTCATCTCCTTGTAACGGACGCAGAAGGCAATACGGTTTTGAACGGGCAGGGCGAGCTTGCAGTTTATGTAACTGACGGTAGCGGAGACTATGTAACATACGAGAGCGGTGAAAAGCAGACGAACTATGTTACTTTCCCTGATAAGCTTGTAGCCGAGGACAAGGCAAAAATTGAAACTCCGATTTTCATATTTGAACTTCCGGAGGACTGGAAAGCAGATGCGGATCAAAACTTTATATATAAAGATAATGAAAATATTATGTTTGAACAGCCCCTTGTATCGTCGCTAACCGGTAGGTCGGTAGAGGAAGCCGTTGAAACTCAAGTGCAGTTTGTAAATCAACTGGCAGAGATGGATGCATATAAGGACAAAATTTCCTGCAAAGTAGAGGAGCAGACGATTAAAAGCGGAGAGAAAGAGCTTGACTGTATAGTTGTAGTAATGAAGAATTATGATGACAACAAGGAAGTTAACTCAATGCAAAGACTTTATTATATAGAACTTGAAGAAACGGAAATGCTTATACAGATTTCATTCGTGTGTAAGGATAAGGACGCTATCGGCACGATTGATGATGTCGGGCTTCTCAATTCCGGATTTATTGTAAAATAATTCAATATATAGGTGTAAAAAAGAGGCGACTTCAGTTGCCTCTTTTTTTGTCTATATTTAGCAAAAACTGCAAAATACTGAAATTGTTTATCGAAATTCAAATGAAAACTAATACAAAACTGACTTCAAAATCTAAATTCCACATAAAATCTTTAAATACTATATTTTGTTAAGAAAAAAATGTACAGTACAAGATATAGAAATGCCTTTAAAAAGGAAATTTTACAGGTTAAATGTTCAAATTTTGGCAAAAAAGGTGTGTTGAAATTGTTAACAGTTTATTCACAATTTTGTTTAAAATTTGACAAATTTATTTGCCTATTTTGCCTAAAAATCACAAAAATATTTGTGAAGATTATAAAAATTCGTAAAAAAGTGTGAATGAATTATTGACTTTTTTGAGATAAAATTTTATAATCATTGTAACCATAGGAATGGTGTAATAGGGCGAAGTGTCTAATTTTTTAGCGCAGACTTTATGCTCCGAATTTTTTACGGAGCCGCCACCCTTGCTGGTACACATCCTTTGGTAACAAAACACTCGGGTGTGTATCTATCGTTTCCCGCCTATTCTGTGGGTTTATGGGAAACGGACCGGGTAATCAATCAGACAGTGTTTGCGTAATCCTCCTTCATTAAAAAATCTTAATTAAGGGTGGTCAGAGGCTGAAACAAATGCAGTCCACAAACGCCGATGTTTGCATCCCATCGGTATTAGTAATAGGATGCAATGGTATTTTTATTAAAAAATAGGAGGAAAAAATATGAAAAAGTCAATAAAACTGTTAAGTCTTCTTTTAACAGTGCTTATGATTTTCTCAAGCATCTCTATTGGTGCATCTGCTGCAAAGGCTCAATACAGAACCGTTGCAGAATTGGAAGCTCTGGAAGCTTATTCCCCTTACGGAACGGTTACAAGACTTTCAACTGAAGAAAGAATGTCAATAGTTTTTGACTTCCTTGATATTACTCTTGCTCCGATGACCAGTCTTAACATGGGCTACCTTGTTAACGTAAACCTTCTTATTACAAAGATTCAGCTTTATGTTAACCTGACATCGGTTAATGAGATTTGTAAAACCTTGGACAGTGCGGCCAGCCTTCTTTGCGGCGGTTGGGGTACTATCGCTAAAGGTCTTCTTAACCTCGGTATTCTTGAGGACCTTGTTCTTAATACTTGGAACAACAACTATAAGGGTATGTCAAGAGAAGGCAGTGACAACCTTAGAATAGTACAGGGCCTTATGGAAACTCTTGATGATAACGGCGGCTTAATTAATACCGTTTTCACAAAGGGTCTTGAACTTGGTATGATCAAGAATTTCATTTCAGGTCTTGATCTTTCGTCAATCAACAGTGTTATTGTTGACCTTCCCAAACTTATCAATTCCATCGTTTTGCCGATGTTCTCAAGACCGGATGACGATGCTGAGCAGAGAGCTATTCTCGGCAACACAGGTTCAAACCTTATGGATGTTGCTCAGAGCTTTGTTAACGGTCTTTTCACAAAGCCAATGAACTGGACTTCTTACAGAGTTGGTGCTAACGGACAGGACCTCGGATTCACAGAGGCTCTTCCGACCACTCCTGAAAAAACAACAAGGTATTTCGTAATTGGTGACAATACCATTACGCAGTATGATTACAAGTATGCAAGTGCACTTGGCGGTGATCCGGCAGGATTTTATGAGACAGTAACTTATACCAAGTCAGAAACTGAAGAGTATGAGGGTTCGGGTACATATTTGTACGTAGCTCCCGAAGGCTATGAGGGTGACGCTACACTTAAATGGTATAAGGCTGACGGTAAAGCAGACAATAACGGCAGAATCCAGTCAAGTTACTGGCTTCCCTCAGTTAAAGATGCGGGTCTTACAATTGAAATCAATGGCGCTGATTCGCTCCTTGGTCTTCTTTACAAGTTTGCTCCCTACATCTTTGCTGAGATGGCTCCAACCGTTCTTAACGGTTCGGCTAAGAAGCTTATCGCTGAAGCTTTCGATGTTGAGTTCGAAAAGATAGGTTCACTTGTAGCAACAGATTCAAGTAATACTAAATTTGTTCCAGATGCTGCTCTTCAGGCAGTAATTGGCGAGGTTGGAGACCTTGACGGTTTCTTTACAGATCCGCAGGAATACTATGTATGGGAATATACTGATTACATAGAAGTTGAAGATGCTAATACTGTATACGGTAAAACACCTTACTACAGATATCAGAATACTTTCTTCAAGGGCGTAGTTCCGAACAACATTTCTGCATACTATGCAATGTTCGACTGGAACTGGGAAATCACAGACGATTTCCTTAACGACTTCATTCCCAAATCAGTAGGCTCTGGTTGGGCACTTGATAACCTTAATAAGATTGTTAAGAAAGCAATTGACACAATGCTCCTTCCCTCTTGGGAATATAAGGATAAGACATACTACCGTGACGGTGCAGAAGGCGTAGTTAATTGGCAGGACGGCGGCAATGAAAAACTTCTTGAAAACGTTTTGAACGCTGCAAGAGGATTCTTTGGAATTGCTCCTGAAGAAATTTTTGACGAGTATTACGCAGACGCACAGTTCTATAATGCAATGATGAACGGCACACTCAGCGAGGCAGTTAACGGTCTTGTTTGCGAACTCGTTAAGATGATCATGCCGCAAATCATGTTCCCGGACGACATCGTTAAAGAGCCGATTACAGCAATTGCAGCAGTAGTTGCTCGTGAGCTTTGCACACAGCTTATGCCCACATACGATTTCGACGCTATGATTTACACCGATTATACCGGCAAAACAAGAAAACTCGCTTCTCACACAGCAGACGAGTGGTTTGACATTACAATTTACATGGGCGTTAACCTGGGTATGTACTACATGCGTAACCTCGCTGACTTAGGCGAGGATGATGCTACTAACGGTTACTATGCAGTAATGAAGAACTTTGGTGCTCTTCCTGCAGCAACACCCGATGGAATTACATTCAGTGCAAATTCTTATAAAGCAAGCGACGGCACAGCTTCTTGGCTTGTAGCAGTTGACTGGATTATTGACTGGGCACTTTCAACGGAAGTTGAATGGGCATGGCAGTTTGAGAAGTTCATTGATTGCGGTGCAGATGTAAGTCTTTCGACTTATCAGAATCCGTTCACAAAGCTTAATACAATCTTCCTTAATCTCCTTCCGATTGACCAGCTTCTTAATGATTCACAGGTTAAGAGCTCAACTTATGGCTCAAATACATTCCTTGAGAATATTCTCAAGGGTGGTCTTGTCGATTCTATCACAAGCCTCAATGTTCCGAAGCTTTTAAGCATGTTCCAGATTCCGGACGGTTACTTTACAAATGGCAATATGGCTGACAGCCTTGTTCAGATCATTGTTAACCTTCTTGACGGAATTCTCAATAAGGTTGCAGGCGGTGATCTCATCAACAAGGGTACAATCAATTCAGTTTCAACACTTCTTAACCATAATAATATTAAGAACGTTGTTAAGACACTTGTTGAGAAGCTTGGCACAGCATACAACAACGGACTTCTTGTTCCGATTCTTCCTCTTGCAAACTTCTTCATCGGTTGGTCAACAGATCCACAGAAGTATGCTGATCCTGCCATCTACATGACAAATGATTGGAGTTCAGTTTACCAGAAGACAGACAATAATCCTGTTCTTAAGATTGTTAATAGCTCAAGCGGTATGCTTCTCAAGCATAGAAATTCAAATACAGTTGACACAGCTTATGTTATTACTATTACAGGCATTGAATTTACCGACGGTGTTTCAACCTCAGCTTCATTCCCTGTAACTGTTCAGCCTTATGATACTGCTGACATTCCGCTTACAGTACCTAACGCTTCAACAACTTTCAAAGCGGTTATCTCTTACCAGTTCACAGGTAAGGACGGCAGTCCTCTTGGTGGCACAAACCAAAAGGTAGTTTACGGTTATGTTTCTAATATTAACGACCAACTTAATGAGAATGTAGACGGTATTGACGGCGCTTACTCAATCAACGGTTCCTATAAAGCCTATGAGTTTACTAAGGACGTTTATGATTCAATAGTAAACTACACAGTAACAGTTTCTTATAAGGCATCAACTGCGGGTATAGGCGACCCCGACTCTTCAAACGCAAACTCAATGTCTTCAAGAGCTGCTGTTACATCACCTGCCTCTGATTATTTCTCACAGATTACAAATCTCACTGAAGCAGGCTTTGTAAATGTTTACAAGAATCCTTCAGGTAGCCAGGTTTCTTCATCAACAGGTAATATTTATAAGGCGAACGCAGGCGTTACTTCATCAGAAGGTATGCCGTACGGTATTTATGACATGGGTACTGTAAGAGTTGCTTATAAAGACAGCCGTCGTTTGTTTGCAGAAACAAGTAACAAGGACATTACGGTTGACTTCATTTACTACAATGACTATAACATTGAGAACGTTGTTGAAGAATACATGGGTTACAACCTCCAGGCCTCTAACTTTGTTTCAAGCGCTCAGTCAGCATTCGATGCTTATGAACAGGCTTTGAGAAACGCTATTGCACTTGCATACGTTGCAAAGAGAACTGACTATGTTGATACAATTCAGCCGCAGATTCCAGGTGCAATCGAAGCACTTGAAAAAGCATACGAAG
The DNA here is from genome assembly GCA_022508705.1 of Oscillospiraceae bacterium. Taxonomy (GTDB): domain Bacteria; phylum Bacillota; class Clostridia; order Oscillospirales; family Acutalibacteraceae; genus Fimenecus. The sequence goes on along the minus strand of JAFLUO010000013.1, from coordinate 18,595 downwards.
CATTGATGAAGTTCCAATCATCATCAAATACTGGCGATATTTCTGAGATTGAAAATAAACTTGATCAGCTTGAAACAAATCCTGACAGGGACATTAACTTCCAGGATTATCAGCTCTTCGAGTATTTCAAGTATGAGAATGAGAGAACATCAGCCCGTGAGATGGTTAAATCAACATACGGTCCTTCAAAGCCTGAAAACTACATTGACAGCGTTTGGGGTAATGACCTTGTAAATGCTATTATTGCAGCTCAGACTAAGGAAGCTCTTAAGAAGGGTATTCCGGCAACAGTTTCTGAACCCTCTGAGGAGGATATGTTAGCTTATGCTCAGGCAGTTGCTGATTTTGCACCTGCAACCTATACTGACCTTCAGGTTAAAGACCAGGTTGCTCAGCTTCAATATTATTACAACTTCATGAAAGCTAATGAGAAGAAAGTTGATAAGACATTCCTCAACAGAGAAATTGCTTATGCAGATGCTCAGGCTTATGATGAAGCAACATATTCATTAGATTCTTGGGCACGTTATGATGCAGCTATTAAGAATGCTAAAGATGTTGCAGCTAACTCAACTAAAGAATCTGAAGTATTCGACGCTAAGTATGAACTTATGGTTGCTCAGAATAACCTTCTTGAGAAAACAAAGTCAATGAAGGATAATATTGAAGTTGAAGACGGCCAGCTTGGATACTTAGATCATGAGCTTAATGAGCTCATCAAAGTAGCTAATGCTATTGTTAATTACTATGGCACAGCTTATACTGTAAATCCGAGTGCAGACATTGCTGAAGAAGAAGCTCTTGCTGCTCTTGTAAGAGCACTCGGTGTTGAGTATAACGTAAAAGTTGACGGTAAGGATTACTCAGGTATTCTTTATGACCGTTCAGCTATCACCTTCACGGCTTATGACAGACTTAACACAGTTAAGAACAAGAGAGCAGTTGATGCAGCGGCTGATAAACTTCGTGCAGCAATCGCATACTTCACATGCTCAGCTCAGGTTGTAGAAGATGATCCTGATCTTAAAATTGTTTCTGACCACGATCAACTTTTGGTTGTTGGTTTCCAGCCGAATGCTATCTCTAAAGAACAAGACATTCGTGACAGAATTGACTTTGTAGCTCCGCAGGACGGTAAGACATATTCACTTGATATTTCACCGTCTAAGGCTGGCTTCTACGGTACAGGTACTTGCCTTAAAGTTACAGATCAGACTGACGAACCTCTTGTAACTTACTTCATTGTTATCTTCGGTGATGTAAACGGTGACGGCGCAATTGACGCATTCGACGCTCTCGAAGTTGATCACGCTTACCATAATTACACATACCACATGGGTAACATCTATGATGACGCAGCTGACATTAACCATGACGGTGTTATTGACTCAGCTGACTACGCAGCACTTGTAGAAAGCGTTCAGGGTACAACTCCCATTGGTCAGACTGTAACAACACCCGCTGAATAATTGGTTAATTTTCCTTAAATTATTTATCGCACAGGGCGGGTTTCCACGCTCGCCCTATGTGGGTAAAATCAATTTTTAATTTCGCATATTATTTTAATGAAATATTTAACATAATATGAAAAATTTACAGTTGACAAAGCAATTTGTCAGGTGTATAATTTGAAAATGCAGCGAATAGCTGTAAAGTTGATGTTCACGGAGCAGGTTTTTAAAGAGTCAGCTCCGTAGAATATTACGTCTTAACTGCCGCTGTTTTACCAAAGCGGTAAAGACGCTCATGGCCAAAAATTACCCAGCCGGTTTGAACATGCTCCCGGGCAGGTCATTTATCTGCAAAAAATGTTCGCTCCTCTGCATTTTGCCTGTCTTCACACTTTGTGCAAAATGTCGCTTTTGCCGAATAAGCCGCGGCAAAGGTAATTAGAGTTATGCGGCATTCGGGTTTTGCCGCTAAGAAAAAGGAAGACTTAAAATTTAATAGGAGGAAAAACGATGTCAAATATCAAAAAGATAATTGGTGTTGTGCTTGCTTTAGTAATGGTTTTGTCTATGGCATCTGTTGCTTTTGCTGCTGAGGGTGATTATTATGAAATCTCCTTCAATGTAGTAGACGGCAAAACAGAGCTTGCTCCCGGCGAATCCACAACTATTGAAGTTAACTTAACAACTAACTTCTATGCAAGCGCTATCTCAATTCCCATTTTCTTTGACAATTCGCAGGTAGACGTTGTGGCAACATCAAAGCTTGCAAAGGATGAGGATCAAGCTGATAGAGTTAACATAGCTGACGATAATTCAGATCCGGACGCTATTAAAAAGTTCTACGAGTCAGTTCCTCACACACCGGATACAGCTTCTTTAAGAGCCTTCGTTTATGTTGGTAAGTACTATGATCAACTTTATAAGTACGACAACTATACAGTTATGACTCTTACAGTTACCGCAAAAGAAGATGCGAAAAGCAGTGTAGTTATTTTTGACTGCATTGAAGAAGCAATTAAAACAACTACACATCCCTCTGGCGCACTTTACGTAGCTAAGAACAGCAGCGGAAGCGACGAAGTTGATTCTATGGGCGAAGTAATTGATGATGCCAGAATTACAACAGCTATTGCTAACATTACAATTAAAGCAGATGATGTTGTAAACACACTTGTTATTGAAGATGATGCTCCTGTAACTCCGTACATTGACTATACAAACGGTGAAAGTGCAGGTTACACAGCATTCATTTATGGCATTGATACACTTGGCTGGAATGATGATTTCACACCCGACGCCACACTTGATGAGTGCCTCACAACAACACTTGGTGACGATTATCTCGTAATTGAGGATGTTGGCGGTAACGAAACAACAGGAACTATAATTAAGGTTCTTGATGCAGACGGTGACACAGTTCTTGAAACCTATGTATTCATCTATTTCGGCGATGTTGATATGGATGGATCTATAGGTTTTTCGGATGCATTTATGTGCGAGTATTATGAAATGAACTATGAAGGTTTTGATACTCTTTATCAGTTCATGGCAGGTGACCTTGACGGTGACGGAATGCCTGGTTTATCAGATGCTTACTTCTGTGAGTACTATGAAATGAACTATGAAGGTATGCCGTCTCAGGCAGAAGTAGCCGCTCTTGCATATGACATCCCATACGAAATCTTCTAATTATAATTTAAAGGAGACAATTTACTATGATTAAAAAGATTGGTGCGATTGTACTTGCACTTGTTCTTTGCATGTCTGTAATTGTTGTACCTGCGTCGGCGGCTAAAGTTGAACTTGGTGATGCGAAGATTGCATTTTCACTTGAGTGGGATAAGGCATCTTATTCAGCAGGTGAAACTGCTTACCTCAGTGTTTACATGACCGCTGCTGATGATTTGCCGTTATTTACCGGTTCATTAGTTATCGGATTAAATTCCGCTGTAATTTCTCAGGCTGACAACCCAATTGCAACTGTTTCATCAAACGCAGTAACAGGTGAGACATTTGGCTCATATTGGAAGAATCTTTCAGACGGTAACATTGCTTGGCTTGCAACAACAGTTGCTCCCAAAGTAACAGCAGCAAATACTGCTGAAGAACAGGGCCTTTATGATCACTACTTAAAGGTTGGAGCAGCTAAATATACTTATGGTACTCATCCAAATGCAGGTAATAACAAAGACGGTTTCTACGGTTCTGATTTTGACCCGGATGAGCCGATTGTTACTATTGCTTTGGTAGTTGCAGATGTTCCTGACGGAACACCGCTTAATGCTGCTATCACATCTGGTTCTCTCACATGCACTCCGGTTCAGACAACATGGAAGTACTACACAAATCCCGGTAATGCAACAACATCAGCTAACGTAGCTGCAGCAGATTTTAATATTTCACAGGCAAAAGCAACAGCCACAGTTGGTGAAACAGCAGAATCTTCAATCGTTGAGTGGAGCAAAGCTCAGATCAGATTCCGTGGTATTGGTGCAGACTTTACCGGTACTTACGGTAACGAGTTCGACGTAAGAACAGTTGCTAAGATTACAAAAGAAAACTTCAATGCAACATTCGAGAGCGAAGAAAACGCAAAAGCAAACATCGATAATATCGGTTTTGTTTACGGTGCTAAGTCAAACTTTGATGGTACATCATTTGATCTTGACAAAGCTAAAGAGGTTGCAAAGAACGGCTCTGAAGGTAACTATGTAAGGTATAACGTAAGTTACATGCAGGACACAGGCGACGAATACATCTTCACATGCCTTATCGATCACATTGAAGATAATGATGATAACAAGAAAGACGGTGTAATCTGCCTTGCATTCGTAGAGTATGACGGTGAGTTCTATTTCTTCGATGCAGCAGTTACTGTAAATTACGGCACTCTTTACAACGATTGGTTTAAAGGTTAATTGAAAGGAGTAATAAACATGCGTGAGTATTTAACACCTGACTTCGACGTAACAGTTTACGAAGTTGAAGATATTATTACACTTTCAATCGGCACAACAGACCCCGATCCCACCAACCCCGGTGAGGAATGGTGGGGCTAATAAGCCGCCTTAAAACGGTGTTACACGAAAGTGTAAGAGCAGTTGTAAAAACATTACAACAAAGCAACAAAAAATAATTTTTCCCGACGGGCCCACCCCGTCGGGTTTTTTGCTTTAAATATTAGAAAATCGTAGGGGCGGTTCCCCTGAACCGCCCGTAAATTTGAACCGTGTTGCGGGACGATGAGGACATCGTCCCCTACAACATAATTCAAGTTACAAACCTGTAATAATACTTGACAATTTTAAAAAATAAATATATCCTTAAATAAAACAATTATAAACCGAGGAGGCGTCAAAATGGCTGAAATTGAATATTACACACGGTATTTGCTTTGCGCACTTGCCATTGCCGTGCTTATTAACTGCGCAATTTCCCTTTTGCGCCTGCGGCCTAAGAAAAAAGTATATGCCATTTTCCGTGACCTTGCAACAAATGAAGAATATGAAATGACCTGCTACGAAACGTCTGTCGGCAGAGCAAGAAACACCGATATTCGCTTTAAGCTCCCGTCAGTTTCGCGTGCTCACGCAGTTGTCGCATTGCGCAAAGATGGATTTTATGTTTTTGACACCGACTCAAAACAGGGCGTGTACGTGAACGGTGAAAAAATTGACAAAAAAGCGAAGCTTTCCCACGGGGACACAATTGCATTCGGAATGGCAATAATGAAATTTTACGTTGCGCATGAGGCAACAGGCGATATAAAAAACACAGAAAACCTTGCCCCGGTGCAAAAGAATTATACTCTTACAGACATTGTGTCCGGCGGGGAATTTTCGCTTGAGGGCGATTACGCCACTGTGGGCAGAGAAGCGGGCAGTAAAATTGAAATTACCGCTCCGAATATTTCCCGAAAACAGGCTGTATTCACTAACGAAAACGGAGTATGGTACATTCACAATTTAAGCCGTACAACGCCTACCCTTTTAAACGGAGAGGTTTTAATGAAACCGACCGCATTGAATGCAGGCGACGTTATAAAATTCGGCGATTTTGCTTTTTTATTTGAGGAAAAAGAGTAATATGGAAAGTCTCAAGAAAAAGTCAGGAAAAAACGTGAATCTTGCAATTATGCTGGCAGTCATTACGCTGTTTCAGCTTATTTGCGCGTTCACGCTTATAAATAAAGGCGAAAGTGAAAACAGACTTAATGTCATTATCACTTTCGGCGGCTATATTTTAGTAGAATATGTCTATTTCCTATGCGCAAGGTTTATTTTGGGCAGGCGAGGCTTTGAGGTTGAGCTGATAGCGTTCCTTTTAACCTCAATAGGACTGTCAGTGACAGCAAGCGTTTACCCGTCCCTTGCAGTAAAACAGCTTGTTGCGACACTCCTTGGTATTGCAGGGTTTATTGTTCTGCAAATAATACTGCGTGACATCAATGTCTGCATGCGGTTGCGCTATCCTGCCGCTTTTCTTGCATTCGGACTCCTCGTATTTACTCTTGTTTTTGCAAAATTTACAAACGGAGCAAAAAACTGGATTTACATTGGCGGACTGTCAATTCAACCGTCAGAATTAGTTAAAGTGGTATTTATTTTCGTGGGTGCGGCAACCCTTGAAAAGCTCCAGTCAAACAAAAGTCTTACAAAATTCATAATTTTCGCCATGGGGTGCATCGGAACGCTGTTTTTGATGTATGATTTCGGCACGGCGCTCATATTCTTTTTCACATTTCTTGTTATATCTTTTATGCGCTCGGGCGATGTGCGTACGCTTATTCTTGTTTGTGCGGCGGCACTTTTGGGCGGTGTGCTGATACTCCGCTTTAAACCGTACGTTGCAAACAGATTTACGGCATTCGGGCATGTTTGGGAATATTTTGACACATCGGGCTACCAGCAGACAAGAGTTATGATTTATTCGGCATCAGGCGGACTTTTCGGCGTCGGGATTGGCAACGGCAAGCTGAGAAACATTTTTGCCGCAACGGAAGATTTAATTTTCGGCGTGGTTTGCGAAGAATTCGGCTGGATAATGGCGGCAGCAATTCTTCTTTCATACGTTGCGCTCCTCGTTTATTCAATTAAACATTCAAGATATGCCCGCTCGTCTTTTTACGCAATTTGTGCCTGCGCGGCCGCGGCGCTAATGTTGTTTCAGGCATCGCTCAACGTATTCGGCGTAAACGATATTTTACCGATGACGGGTGTTACTTTGCCTTTCGTTTCAAGGGGCGGCTCGTCAATAATGAGCTGTTGGATGCTGCTTGCGTTCATAAAGGCGGTTGACAGAGGCACATACAGATATGGGGGTGTTCGGCAGTGAAATCCATATCACGAAGAGCGTTAACGCTTTACCTTTTAATAATAGTTTTCCTGGCAGGCTCTTTTCTTGCATATTACAGGCTTGCCACAAATGCTGACACATGGGCAATGAATAAAGCGAACCGTCATCTTTACACTGACGGCGGATTTACGGCAGGCGATATTTCAGACAGAAACGGAACATTGCTTGCGGCAACGGAAGACGGCGTACGCACATATAACAAAGATGCAATTATCAGAGCGGCGACCTTGCAAACGGTGGGCGACGGCGAAGGCTACATTGCAAGCGGCGTTCAAACCGCCTTTAAAGACGAGCTTACGGGCTACACCGTAAAAGATGGTATTTTTAATTTAAAACGCTACGGCAAAGGGAATAACATTGCTTTAACACTTGATGCGGACATTTGCAAGACTGCTTACAACGCAATGAGCGGTCGGGACGGCGTTGTGGCTGTTATGAATTACAAAACGGGCGAAATTGTGTGCATTGTTTCAACACCGTCTTACGACCCGCTGAATAAGCCCTCAGAAGAAAAAGAGGGAATGTATCTTAACAAGTTCTTTAAGGGGCTTTATACGCCCGGGTCTACATTTAAAATAATCACTCTCGCCTCTGCTATTGAAAATATTCCGAATTTAGAGGATATTACATTTAACTGCAACGGCAAAAACGGCAAAGGGCAAATACAAATCGGCGAAGGATATGTTTTTTGCAGCGGAGTGCATAAAAATATTATGATCGAAAAGGCGTTTAATCAGTCGTGCAACTCTGCGTTTGCAACACTTGCGGACACTCTCGGCAAAGAAAAGCTGACTGCAACCGCCGAAAAAGCAGGCTTTAATACGCAAATGAATAAAATTAACGGGCGAATTTCATGCAGTACGTCAACCTTAAAGCTGAATGATGCAAAAGAGTTGGATGTGGGCTGGGCAGGAATAGGTCAATACACGACCCTTGTGAATCCGTGCCATATGCTCACGCTGATTTCGTCAATCGCCAACGGCGGAACAGCAGTAGAGCCGTATATTGTAAGTTCAATAACAACGCCTAACGAAAAAGTGCTGTATTCTGCAAAGACACAGACCATAGGCGAATATTTTTCTCCCACGGTGGCGCAGGAGCTAAAGGAATATATGCGCTCAAACGTTAAAAACAATTACGGCGATTACAGATTTGCAGGGCTTGAAATGTGCGGAAAAACAGGTACTGCGGAAATCAGCGACAGCGAGGATGCAAAGCCGAATGCGCTATTTGCAGGATTTTCGTCAAATCCCGATTACCCCTTTGCGATAATAGTTGTCGTGGAAAATTCGTCATACAGCATTCAAACGGCGGTCCCCGTTGCAACGAAGGTAATGGCGGCGGTAAAAAACGCATATAGTTAAAAACAAATTATAAGAATAAAAAAAACAGCAGAGGCAAAATTTGCTTCTGCTGTTTTTCGTAGGGGTAGGTTTACATATACAATTATTCAATATTCATTAAAAACAAAATCAAATGAATAGTGAATAATTTACTCCCTCAGTCAGCTTCGCTGACAGCTCCCTCACCGAGGGAGCGGAACATATAAAAAAGGGACGATGTGGGCATCGTCCCCTACGAATGTCTAATGTCCAATATCCAACATCTAAAATCAAATATCAAATATATCTTCATCGTTTATAACCGCATTCGGGCATTTCTCAAAACAGGTTATTAAATCAATTTGAGTGATTTCAGAGGGAACCTTTGAAAACTTTTTGCTGAAATTCATATTCCTGCGGTGAATATCATGCGCGTCGCTTGCAATAAACTTTGCTACGCCGTTTTTAACTAAGCTCACGGCAATTTTTTGCGCCGTACTGTCAAGATTGCCTGCAAGACTGTCAGCATTGACCTGAAAAACAACACCGCGCTCTAAAAGCCGTTCGATTAGCCCGTAATCTCTGCGAACCTCGTAATATCGCTCAGGGTGAGCAACAATGGGCGTGTATCCGCGGAAAATTAGTTCATCAATTTCTTCAAGTCCGTCCTCAACGTTAAATCGGTCTAACGGAAACTCGCAAAGCATATAGCGGGAATTGTTGATCGTAAGTTCGTCTAAATCCCCTGCGGAAAAAATTCCGCGGCTCAAAAAAAGCTCTGCACCCGAATAAAGAGTTATATCAATTTGCTCTTCAATAAGCCTTTCACGAAGAATATCAAGCTTTGAATCACGCTCTAAAACAAAATTTTCAATATTTCGGTAGTCCACAAAATGCGGCGTTGCAACAATGCCGTCAAATCCGTTGTCCATAGCCTGGCGGCAGAGTATTACCGATTCCTCTAAGCTCTGCGCTCCGTCATCAATATCGAAAATTATATGGCTGTGAATGTCAATCATCGGTTACCTCTTTTTCCTCTTTTGATTTTTCGGCAGTTTTTGAGGGTTTATCGTCAAGCTTGTGGAAAATATGAATAATGCCGTCTTCATTCAAGAGTTTCACCATAACAAGAGTAATAGGAAGAATGAAAATTCCCAGTACGCCGAAAATTTGCGTGCCCACATACATTGCAATAATTGTTGCAAAGGGCGGAATTCCAAGCTGATTGGAAACGAGCTTCGGCTCGATTATCTGCCTTATTATTGTAATGCAGGCATACATAACAAATATTCCTATTGCAAGTGAAATTTTGCCGTCAAGCAAGCAGTAAAGTGCCCACGGAACGAGGACCGTTCCCGTGCCGAGAATGGGAACAATATCAATAATAGCGGTAATAAGGGCGAAAATAAAAATGTAACCGCCCTCGTAAATTCCAAGGAGTTTCAGCAAAAACAGTCCGAGTACAAGCTCTGAAAATGTTATAACGATAATAATTCCATAGGCCTTTGCCATTTTTGAAAGAGACGGAACAAGAAGATTTTTTGAGCGAATAATTTTATTTCGTGTTTCCGTGCGGAAAAGCGAAAGAATTATTTTGCGTACTGTTGCAAAGTCAGCAGTCATGAAGCAGCAGGCAACAATGGAAATAACGATTGCTACAATCGTTGACGGTATGTGCTTTACAGTGTTCCAAACGCCTAAAAGAGGAGTTCTAAAGGCAGAAAAATCAAATCCTGAGCCTGTATTGTTTAAAAGTGAATCTACCTTTTCGCTCATGAATGATGTGATAGCGCTCTCGACTTTATCCGGCAGGAAAGAAAGATGTGAACTGACAGATGCTTCAAGCTTTGCGATAAATGCGGGAATATCCTGAAGCTGAATTAAAAGATATTGAACAAAGCCACGGAGTTCAAGACCGAGCCGAACAATCAGTGCGGTTATTAAGCTCAGAATTATTGTAACTGAAAACAGCACTAAAAAAACCGAAACAATACCCCTCTTTATAGGAGTTTTTTTGCAAATAAAGTTTACGGGCTTTTGAAGTGCTGCGGCAACAACAAGAGCCAAAAGAAACGGTAAAAACAGCCCGAAAGCATATTTCATAAAAAAATAAAATATGACTAAGACAAATGCGACGTAAATTACGTCAATTATAAATTTTTTCTTTCTTTGGAGAGCGTCCATTTTTAAACAACCTCGAAAAATAATATTCTTCTTTATATAATAAACCATTTTTTTTAACAATACAATCGGATTTGCTTAAAAATATGTAAACATTTCTAAAAATTTCTTTAAAATTTAATTATTTATATAATATTTTCCACTTTTATACAATAGCTTTTTATGTTAAAATACATAGCGTGGTAGTTTATTACTATTTTAGGGCAATGGATTTGAGCATTTTGCCTCACCTTTAACTAATTTGTTTGGAAGTGAATATAATGCAAGTAGCAGTAATGGGTTACGGGACGGTTGGCTCCGGAGTTGTTGAGGTTATTACCACTAATCACGAAAGCATTGTAAAACGCAGTACACAAAACGAACTTGAGGTTAAGTACATTCTTGATTTGCGTGATTTCCCCGGCGACCCCAACGAATCAAAAATGATAAAGGATTTTAACGTTATTTTAAATGACGATGAAGTTAAAGTTGTTGTTGAAACAATGGGCGGTCTTCACCCTGCGTTTGAGTTTGTTTCATCCTGCTTAAAAACGGGCAAAAGCGTTGTTACGTCTAATAAGGAGCTTGTGGCATCAAAGGGCTATGAGCTTTTAACGCTGGCACGGGAAAACAATGTAAATTTCCTTTTTGAAGCATCTGTGGGCGGCGGTATTCCGATTATCCGCCCTATATCTCAGTGCCTTGCCGCAAATGAGATTGACGAGATTGCGGGAATCCTTAACGGCACAACGAATTTTATTCTTACAATGATGATTGAAAAGAATATGAGCTTTGAGGACGCTTTACGCTTAGCTCAAGACAACGGCTATGCTGAAAAAGACCCGACTGCTGACATTGAGGGACACGACGCTTGCAGAAAGATTTGTATTCTTGCATCTCTTTGCTTCGGCAAGCACGTTTACCCGGAGTCTGTTTATACTGAGGGTATTACAAAAATCACCCTTGACGACGTTTCATACGTTTCAAAGCTTGGCGGCGTTATAAAGCTTTTGGGCAGAGCTAAGAAAATTACCGACGGCAAAATCTCTGCCGTGGTTTCTCCTGCAATAGTTATGAACGGCAGTCAGTTGGCATCTGTTAACGACGTTTTCAATGCTATACTTGTAAGAGGAAACGCAACGGGCGACGTTGTATTTTACGGCAAGGGTGCAGGCAAGCTTCCGACGGCTTCGGCAGTAGTTGCAGACGTTATTGACTGCGCAAGAAATGCGGATAAGAGAAAACCCTTCGGCTGGGGCGACTCCGTAGAAAATTACGTTGTAGATTTTGATACGGCTTCAAATCCCCTGTATATCCGCGCTAAGACAGAGAATAAAGAAAAAGCAATATCCGCCATTGAAAATACAATAGGCGAAATTAAGATTATTACGAAAGAAAATGCGCCGCAAAATGAAATTGCTTTTGTCACAAAATGCGACGAAGAGAGAAAGCTTGTTTCCGCACTCAAAAATATTGCGGAAATTGAGATTGAGGCTCTTATAAGAATTACAGATTATTGAGAAATACCAGTGAGGTGAAATATAATGGGACTTATAGTTCAGAAATTCGGCGGAAGCTCAGTTGCCAATGCCGAAAGGGTTATGAATGTTGCCAAAATCATTACCGACACTTACCGTGAGGGAAATGACGTAGTGGTTGTTGTTTCCGCTCAGGGCGACACGACAGATGACCTTATTGAAAAGGCTTATGAAATTACCGATAAGCCCTCAAAAAGAGAAATGGATATGCTCTTAACGTCAGGAGAGCAGATTTCAATTGCGCTTCTTGCAATGGCTATTGAAAAGTTAGGTTGCCCCGCAGTATCACTTTTAGGCTGGCAGGCAGGCTTTAACACAACCTCCGCTTACGGTATTGCGAGAATTAAATCAGTTAAGGCAGATAGAATCCGTGCGGAAATTGACCGTCACAACATTGTTGTTGTGGCAGGCTTCCAAGGAATAAACAAGTATGACGATTTAACAACACTTGGCAGAGGCGGCTCGGACACCAGTGCGGTTGCAATTGCGGCATCAATGCACGCAGACCGCTGTCAGATTTTTACTGACGTTGAAGGCGTTTTCACGGCAGACCCGAGAAAAGTTCCCGATGCCCGTAAGCTTCAGGAAATTACTTATGACGAAATGCTTGAGCTTGCCACCTTGGGCGCTCAGGTTCTTAACAACCGTTCAGTTGAAATGGCGAAAAAATACAATGTAAAATTAGAGGTTCTCTCAAGCATGAAGAGAGTTCCCGGTACAATAGTTAAGGAGATCGCTAAAATGGAAAAAATGCTTATAAGAGGTGTCACTAAAGACACAGACGTTGCCCGTATTTCAGTTACCAAAATTTCAAACACACCAGGAATTGCTTTCAAGCTTTTCTCAGTTCTTGCAAAGCATAAAATCAACGTTGACATTATTTTGCAGTCGGTAGGCAGAGACGCCACAAAGGATATTACCTTTACCGTTGCAAAGGGTAACGCAGAGGAAGCAGTTTCCTGCATAGCAGACGCATTTGATATTTCAGCGGACGATATTATTTGCGACACAAACGTTGCAAAGGTTTCTGTTGTAGGCGCAGGTATGGAGTCTCACCCAGGCACTGCTTCAAAAATGTTTGAGGCGCTCTATGAGCATGACATTAACATTGATATGATTTCAACAAGTGAAATTAAAATTTCAGTTCTTATAGACATTGACGCTGCCGACAAAGCAGTTTCAGCAATTCACAAGGCATTCTTCCCCGAAGAGTAAAATAACGTAAAAAACAGGAGGAATTTGAAAATGTACAGTAATTATTTGGATACCATAGGTTTTGTTGCAAACAGCGACGTTGAGGTAGCAGCGGCTATGAACGAAGAGCTTGTAAGACAGCGGCAGAACATTGAGCTTATTGCAAGTGAAAACATTGTTTCGCCCGAGGTTATGGCGGCAATGGGCAGCGTTCTTACTAACAAATATGCAGAAGGCTATTCAGGCCACCGCTATTACGGCGGATGCCAATTTGTTGATAAGGTTGAGGACATAGCTTGCGAAAGACTTAAAAAGCTTTTCGGTGCTGAGTATGTTAACGTTCAGCCCCACTCAGGCGCGCAGGCAAATATGGCAGTTTACTTTGCTTTAATTCAGCCCGGCGACACGGTAATGGGCATGAATCTTGCCGAGGGCGGTCATTTAACCCACGGCTCACCTGTTAATATGTCGGGTAAATATTACAATTTCATTCCCTACGGCATAAACGACGAGGGCTTTATTGACTACGAAAAATTTGAAGAGCTTGTAAAGGCTAATAAGCCCAAACTCGTTGTTGCAGGCGCTTCTGCATATCCCAGAGTTATTGACTTTGAGAGAATGGCAAAAATCGCTCACGACAACGGCGCTTACTTAATGGTTGACATGGCTCACATTGCAGGTCTTGTTGCGGCAGGTGTTCACCCGTCACCCATTCCTTACGCTGATGTTGTTACATCTACCACACACAAAACTCTCAGAGGCCCCAGAGGCGGTATTATTCTTTGCAAGGATGCAGAATTCGGAAAACAGTTTAATAAGGCGATTTTCCCTGGTACTCAGGGCGGTCCGCTTATGCATGTTATTGCAGGTAAAGCAGTTTGCTTCGGTGAGGCGCTCAAGCCCGAATACAAAGAGTATCAGAAAAAGGTAGTTGAAAACGCCAAGGCACTTGCAAAGGGACTTTGCGACAGAGGTATAAATTTGGTTTCGGGTGGAACTGATAATCACCTTATGCTTGTGGATTTGCGCTCAGTGGGCATTACGGGCAAAGAGCTTGAAAAACGACTGGACGAAGTTCACATTACGGCAAATAAAAATGCTATTCCTAACGACCCTGAAAAACCGTTTGTTACAAGCGGTATACGTCTTGGCACACCTGCTGTTACAACAAGAGGCATGGGGGCTGCCGAAATGGATGAAATTGCAGAGTGCATTTATCTTTGCGCTACTGATTTTGAAAACAAAAAGGAAGAGGTTGCAAAGCGCGTAGCGGATATGGTTGCACGCTTCCCCTTATATGAATAAACAATAACGGTTCATCATATCTTTTCTTTGGAGGGGATATGATGAATTTTGTAAAAATGCACGGGGCAGGCAACGATTATATTTACATAGACGGATTTTGCGAAAATATTGAAAATCCCGAGCGTTTGGCGGTTGATTTAAGTAAGTATCATTACGGAATAGGCGCTGACGGAATCGTTATTATAAGACCCGACGAAAAAGCCGACTGCTTTATGGACATTTATAACGCTGACGGCTCACGGGCAAAAATGTGCGGAAATGCCGTGCGTTGCGTTGCAAAATTCCTTTATGACAGAGGGAGACTCAGCGGAACAAGCGCGGAAATAAACACGCTTTCGGGTATTAAAACGGTTGTGATTGAGGAAAAGAACGGAAAAGCCGTTTCTGCCACCGTTAATATGGGCAAACCCATTCTTAACGGCAAGTCAATACCCACACGGTTTGGAGATTCCGTTGTCAAAAACAAAAATATTTTTGTATATGATAAGTATTTTGACGTGACCTGCGTTTCAATGGGGAACCCTCATTGCGTGACATTTTGCGAAGACCCCGATTTGATAGATTTAAGTGTTTACGGAGAAAGATTTGAAAATCACGAATATTTTCCCGACAGAATAAATGCGGAATTTGTAAGCGTTATCGGGCAAAATCGGCTGAAAGTAAGAGTTCACGAGCGTGGGAGCGGTGAAACGCTCGCCTGCGGAACGGGAGCGTGCGCCTCGGCGGTGGCGGCTGTTTTGCTGGGAAAGTGTGACCGTGAAAGTGAAATTTCCGTGCAGATGAAAGGCGGCGAACTGTTCGTTTGCTGGGGTACTGACGGCGACGTTTACCTTAACGGCGAGGCTGTTGAGGTATTTACAGGTAAAGTATAAATAGGAGCATAAAAAGGAGAATAGCTTATGAAAATCAATGACAACTTTTTGAAAATACAAAGCTCTTACCTTTTTTCAAATATCGCAAAAAAGGTAAATGCTTACACTGCGGCGAATCCGGACAAGCCCATAATTCGTCTCGGAATCGGCGATGTAACAAGACCCCTTGCCCCTGCCTGCATTGACGCTATGCACAAAGCAGTTGATGAAATGGCAGACGAAAAAACGTTTATGGGTTATCCGCCTGAATACGGTCATAAGTGGATTTTAGAGGCTATTGCAGAAAACGATTACCGCCAAAGAGGCGTTGAGATTGACGAAAGTGAAATATTCCTCAGTGACGGCGCAAAGAGCGACTGCGGAAACATAGGCGATATTCTTTCAGTTGACAATAAGGTTGCGGTTTGCGACCCTGTTTACCCCGTTTATGTTGATACAAATGTTATGGCGGGCAGATCGGGCGATTTTGTAAACGGCGGCTGGTCAAACATTTACTATATGCCCTGCACGGCTGAAAATAATTTTCTTCCCTGCCTTCCCACTGAAAAGGTTGATATTATTTACCTTTGCTTCCCCAATAACCCCACGGGCATGGCAATTACAAAGACAGAGCTTAAAAAATGGGTTGACTATGCAAATGAAAACGGCTCGCTTATTCTTTTTGACTCAGCTTACGAGGCGTTTATTACAGAGGATGACGTTCCCCATTCAATTTTTGAAATTGAAGGGGCTAAAACCTGCGCTATTGAATTCAGAAGCTTTTCAAAAACAGCGGGCTTTACAGGCGTTCGTTGCGGCTACACGGTAGTTCCCCACGACCTCAAATGTGACGGTGTTGAATTAAACTCTCTTTGGGCAAGACGCCAAGCAACTAAATTCAACGGTGTTTCTTATATCACTCAAAGAGCCGCCGCCGCTTGCTACTCAGAAGAGGGCAAAAAGCAGATTCGTGAAATAATCGCATATTATCAGAACAATGCAAAGGTTATTTACAACGGTCTTAAAGAATGCGGCTTTACCGTTTACGGTGCAAAGAATTCACCGTATGTATGGCTTAAAACTCCCGATAACATGGGTAGCTGGGAATTCTTTGACACGCTTCTCAATGAAATTCAGGTTGTCGGCACCCCCGGCGAGGGCTTCGGTCCCAGCGGCGAAGGCTATTTCAGACTTACTGCCTTCGGTTCATATGAAAATACTGTTAAAGCAGTAGAAAGAATTAAAAATTATTTTGTGAAATAATGCAGGATAAAGAGTTCCCTCAAAGAAAAAATCTCAGGCTCTGCGGATTTGATTACAGCAGTAACAACTGTTATTTGGTAACTGTTTGTGTTAAAAACAGAAAACCGTTATTAAGCGATATCGTAGGGAACGATGCCCTCATCGTCCCGAAAAAAATAATCCTTAAGCCATACGGTAAAATTGCGGAAAAGCATATACTGCGTATTAACACAATGTATCAAAATGCATATGTTGAAAAATATATTATAATGCCGAATCATATACATATGCTTATTTTTATCGGTTGCTATGATAACGGGACGACGAAAGTACCGTCAAAAGAGGAAGACGATAATAACGGGACGATGAGGGCATCGTCCCCTACGGCAGAGGTGAATTTGAGCACTATTGTCAGGACTTTTAAAACAATGGTGACAAAAGAAATCGGAATACCGATTTGGCAGCGGTCATTTTACGATGAAATAATAAAAAGCGAGACACAATTTCAAAATGCGTGGAACTATGTAGCGTTTAATGCATTAAAGGAATATTCAAAATAAAAGGAGAAGCACTATGAAAGATATTTATGAAAGTCCGTTAAATTCAAGATATTCAAGCAAGGAAATGAAATATATTTTCTCACCTGATTTTAAATTCAGAACGTGGAGAAAGCTTTGGATTGCCCTTGCAGAAAGCGAAAAGGAGTTAGGGCTTACCATTACCGACGAGCAAATAGCAGAGCTTAAAGCTCACGCTGACGATATTAACTATGAAGTGGCCGAGGCGTATGAAAAGGAGTTCCGTCACGATGTTATGAGCCATGTTCACGCTTACGGCGAACAGTGTCCCAAGGCAAAGGGAATTATCCACTTAGGCGCTACTTCTTGCTATGTCGGCGATAACACAGACGTTATTACCATGACAGAAGCTCTCAAGCTCGTTCGCAAAAAGCTCGTAAATCTTATTAACGAGCTTTCAAAATTTGCTGATGAATATAAAAGTATGCCTTGCCTTGCATACACTCATTATCAGCCTGCACAGCCCACAACGATTGGCAAGAGAGCATCTCTTTGGCTTAACGATTTAGTTATGGATATGGCGTCTCTTGAATTCCAGATTTCACAGATGAGACTTCTCGGCTCAAAGGGTACAACGGGCACACAGGCATCTTTCGTTGAGCTTTTTGAGGGCGACAGCGAAAAAATCAAAGCACTGGATCGAAAGATTGCAGAAAAAATGGGCTTTGAAAGCTGTTATATGGTTTCAGGACAAACATATTCAAGAAAGCTTGACTACAATGTTCTTTCAGTTCTTGCTCAGATTGCACAGTCGGCTTATAAATTTTCAGGCGACCTTAGAATGTTACAGCATGAAAAGGAAATCGAAGAACCCTTTGAAAAGCATCAGATAGGCTCCTCGGCTATGGCTTATAAGCGCAACCCCATGAGAAGCGAGAGAATTTCTTCCCTTGCGAGATATGTAATTGCTGATACGGTAAACCCTGCAATTACTGCCGCAACACAGTGGTTTGAGAGAACGCTTGACGACTCCGCAAACAAGAGAATAAGCATTCCCGAAGCATTCCTTGCTATTGATGCGGTGTTGGAGCTTTACATTAACGTTGCACAAGGGCTTGTAGTTTATCCCAAAATGGTTGAAAAGCATTTGCTTGCAGAGCTTCCCTTTATGGCGACAGAAAATATTATGATGGCGGCGGTTAAAAAAGGCGGAGACAGACAGGAACTGCACGAAAGAATCCGTGTTCATTCAATGGATGCAGGAAAAGTTGTAAAGGTTGACGGAAAACCCAATGACCTTATCGACAGAATTGCCGCAGACCCCATGTTCGGTCTTACAAAAGAGGAAATTCTTTCCGAAATGAAGACGGAAAACTTTGTGGGCAGAGCACCCGAACAGGTTACTGAGTTTATTGAGGCAGAGGTTCGCCCCATATTAGAAAAATACAGCGACCTTTTGGGAATTTCAGTTGAAATAAAGGTCTGATTCTTCTTTCAAAAATAGTAAATTTTGAAAAAATTTGTTTACATTTACATTTTACTGTGTTAAAATAAAGTTTAGTAAAAGTCCTTTAACTCGGTACAGAGATGCCGGCAAGGGTTGCTAAATGTAATAGACTGACTATGCCTTGCCGAATTTTCGGTGAGGCTTCTTTTTTT
>JAFLUO010000128.1 GCA_022508705.1 Oscillospiraceae bacterium | reverse complement strand
CAGTAACTATCTCCGCAATGCCCGCCTTATCATCAGCACCTAAAAGTGTTGTTCCGTCAGTTACAATCAATTCCTGACCGACAAATTCATTCAAAAACGGATAAGCCGCAACACTAATTTCACCGGATTTTTTAAGTTTAATATCTCCGCCTGTATAAGTAAGGATTTCGGGGTTGATGTCCTTTCCCGAAACAGAGGACGATGTATCCATATGGGCAATAAAGCCTACGGCATCGTCTGAACCGTTATTGGCAGGTAAAAAGGCATAAACATAGCCGTTTTCATCCATTTGAACCTCGCTTAAGCCCATTTTCTGGAGTTCTTCTTTTAAGCTTTCGCCGAAAATCTTTTGACGGCTTGTAGACGGTACAGCTTCGCTTTCTTCACAAGAGGTTGTGTCAAAGGAAACATATCTCAAAAATCTTTCTTTAATATTCATTTGCTCACCTCAAACCAAGTTTTTAAGTATTTCGCAAAGAAATTTGTAAGTTCTTTGCACGGATGAAATTGAAAGCCGTTCACGGGTGGTGTGAATATCAAATAAATCCGGTCCGAAAGATACTGCGTCAAGTCCGTCGATTTTATCGCAGAAAAATCCGCATTCAAGCCCTGCGTGAATAACATCTACCACGGGTTTTCTGCCGTAAAGGCTTTCAAAGGTTTTAATCATTATTTCCCGCAGAGGTGAATTTTCTCTGTATTCCCACGCAGGGTAATGACCGTGGTCGGAATAATCTGCACCAAAATCTTTTGCAATATTTGAAAGCCTATTTAATATCTCTGTTTTTTCGGAATTAACCGAGCTTCTGACGGAAAAGGTGCATAAAAGACTGCCGTTTTCTATTTTCAGTACACCGAGGTTTAAAGATGTTTGAACGAGCGTGGGGATTTGGGAATTCATCGTCTGCACGCCGTTTGGTAAAGAACAAATAAGCTTTACGATCTGCTTTGACGACTCTTCGTCCGTAACGGGAAGTTCTGCACCGTCAGTTACGGTAATTTTCAAATTCGGGTCAGCCGAATTTTTCTTATCTTTTATAAAATCATTTATAATTTCACTTAAATCACAGTCTGTGCTGAGTGTGCATTCACGCTCATTCGGTATAACGTTGTCCTTGGCTCCGCCTGCAATGTCAGCTAATTGAAAATGCGGAATCCTGCTCAAAAGCTCAGCCATAAGCTTGTTAGCGTTATGCCTGTTTTTGTGTATTTCAACGCCCGAATGTCCGCCGGCAAGCCCCGAAATCACAATCCTTTGCGTCTTTTTCCTTTCCTCAAAGTGTACGGATTTTTTTATCTCAGCACGAGCGCCCCCTGCGCACCCTGCAGTTAAAACACCTTCATCCTCTGAGTCAATATTTATTAAAATTTTACCATTTAAAAGTGATGTCTGTAATCCTGCCGCACCGTACATTCCCGTTTCTTCATCTGTTGTGAAAAGCACCTCAATTGGCGGATGCAAAAGAGAGTCACTGTCCAGCACACTAAGCGCCATTGCAACGGCAATGCCATCGTCTCCGCCCAAGGTCGTACCATTTGCCGATACGAAATCGCCGTTTAAAGAAAGGGTTAATCCTTCCTTCAAAAAATCTATTGAAATGCCGCTGTCCTTTTCGCAAACCATATCAAGATGACCTTGCAAAATGACCGTCGGGCTGTTCTCATAGCCTTTAGAGGCATCCTTTCTTATGATCACGTTATTCCATTCGTCTTGGGTGTAGGAAAGTCCGTGTTTCTTTGCAAAGTCCACACAGTAATCGCTTATCTGTTTTGTATTACCCGAACCGTGAGGGATCATACACAAATCCTCAAAATATTCAAAGACTTTTTTCGGCTCTAAGTTTTCAAGAACTCTCATTTATTAAAAATTCACCTTTCCGTTAAGATAATAAATTTATGGGAGGGCGTGAAAACCCTCCCCTACATTTTTCTTCTTATTTTATTTGCCTGCAAGCTCTGCGCGGGCAATTTTTATATTCTCAACAAAGCGTTTGCCTGTTTCGGTAATTTTCTTGTAATCTCCCGTTTTAGCGCCTGCCGTAAGGGACGAACCTGCTCCGACGGCGACAGCACCCGCTTTTATCCACTCGCCTACGTTGTCGGCATCAACGCCGCCCGTGGGCATCATCTTAGCGTAAGGAATGGGACCTTTGATGTCCTTTATGAT
>JAFLUO010000127.1 GCA_022508705.1 Oscillospiraceae bacterium | reverse complement strand
GTATTGCACTTTCACCTAAAAATGCAAAACATAAATGGGCTATTGATAATTTTTCAAAAAAAGCGGCGGCAGTTGATTTTCAAAAATACAGAAGAGGTGACCTGTGCAAAACGGTTATGGGCTATGCCGCAAAGCAAGGCTCTCCAATGTCGAGCACAACGGCAAATTATCTTATTGATATTTCAGGCGATTCACTTAACGTTTTGCTTAACGAAACGCAAAAGGCGGCTTCGTTCGCAGGGCAGGGCAATGAAATTACCAAAAGCCATATTGACG
Organism: Oscillospiraceae bacterium; assembly: GCA_022508705.1. Taxonomy (GTDB): domain Bacteria; phylum Bacillota; class Clostridia; order Oscillospirales; family Acutalibacteraceae; genus Fimenecus. Next base: position 2,384 of record JAFLUO010000127.1, on the reverse strand, counting down.
AAATTGCAGTCCGTTCCCTTGAAGCAAAGGTTTATGACCTTTCCAAATTCATTCTTAACGGAAATCCGAGAAATGCCCTTGAGCTTCTTCATACGTTAATGCAAAATAAAGCAGAGCCTATAGACGTTTTTGCTGTAATTTTAATGTCATTTGTTGATATTTACCGTGCAAAGACAGCTCTTTCAGGGGGAGAAAACGCAAATTATCCTGCTAAATTTTTTGATTATAAAAATAAGGAATTCAGGCTTACAAACGGCGCAAAGTTTGCCTCAAAGCTTTCCGATTCTCAAATAAGAGAATGCTTTGACTGCTTTTCCGAGAGTGACAGGCTACTTAAAAGCACCGCCCAAAGCGGTGAAATGGTGCTTGAAAGGCTTATTGTGAAGCTGTCGCTCATATTGGCAAGGTAGAGGGCGAATTTTATGATAAAGATAAATCAAGCAGTAATTGTTGAGGGTAAATACGACAAAATAAAGCTATCTGGAATTATTGACGCTTTAATTATTGAGACAGACGGCTTCGGAATTTTTAAGGACAAAGAAAAACAAAGGCTTATCCGTTTTTTAGCCGAAACAAAGGGTATAGTAATTATGACCGATTCCGATTCGGCAGGCTTTAAAATTCGCTCCTTTATTAACGGTATCACCAACAGCGAAAACATAATAAATGTTTATATTCCCGACATTTACGGTAAAGAAAAACGAAAAACCGAAATGTCAAAGGAAGGAAAACTGGGCGTTGAGGGTATTTCAAAGGAGATAATCCTTGAAGCACTCCGAAAAGCGGGCGTAAACTGTGATGAAAATAACAAAGAGCAGAGCCGCAGTATAACAAAAACCGATTTCTTTTTAGACGGAATAAGCGGCAGGGAGCAAAGCTCTTTCTTGCGAAAAGAGCTTGCCAAAAGCTTGGGACTTCCCGAAAGGATTTCCGCTTCATCACTTCTTAAAATTATAAATTCCTATATGACCTATGACGATTATAAAGAAAGCGTTGAAAAAATATATTCTACACATAAGGTAAAGTAACTTGCTAAAACACATAGGTGTGTGATATACTTAATTTAATAATTATTACTTTCGAGAATGTGAGGTAAGAAAAATGAACTACGAGCCGTCATTCCCTAAAAACAAAGCATTTTATGAGCCGAGGTACATTGAGACCTTTAAGGAGCTTATTGACCAAAGCGAAAAATTATATCACGACAGACCTGCTTATAAGCTGAAAAATAAAGACGGAGTGTACTATGACATAACGTACAAAAAATTCCGCCACGATATTTATTATCTCGGAAACAGTATTCTTTCCGACGGCTATGAACGGGAGAAAATGGCGGTTATAGGCGTTAATTCTTACAAATGGGCGGTAACTTACCTTGCAGTCACATGCAGTAATAATATTATTGTGCCGATTGATAAAGAACTGATGGCGGCCGATATGGCAAAGTTTATAAACGATGCAGGAGCAGTAATTGTATTTGCAGATGAAAAGCATATTGAAGAGCTGTCTGCAATGCGTGAGTCGCTTCCCGAAAATATAAGATTTATTTGCTTTGACGGTACGGTTGGCGAAAGCTTTGACGAATATTTTGAAAAGGGCAGAGAGCTTTATAAGCAAGGCATAAAAAAGCTTAATGACGTAACCCTTGATAAAGACGCCCTTGCCTCTTTAATCTTTACGTCAGGCACAACAGGGAATTCAAAAGGCGTGTGTCTTAGCATGAATAATATCTGCTCTGACATTATCGGCGTTTCGGGCGTAGTAAAAATAAATCCTGAGGATCAGCTTTTGTCGGTTCTTCCCATTCACCACACTTACGAATGTTCTCTCGGCTTTTTGATGATAATTTATTCAGGCGCTTGCATTGCATTTTGCGAAGGGCTTCGTTATTTAACGAAAAATATGCAGGAGGTAAAACCCACCGTATTTGTTACCGTTCCCCTTATGATTGAAAAGATTTACGGTCGAATCATGAAAAAGCTTGACGACAAAAAGGGCGGTAAATTCATATTTAATGTGGGCAAGGCGGCTGCGGCAATAGGCAGAAGCGTTGGTATTAAAGATATTGACCGAAAGATTTTCGGCGAAATTCTTGACGCCTTCGGCGGAAGACTACGACTGCTCATAACGGGCGCCGCTGCTCTTGACCCCCGAGTTGCCGAGGAGTTTATCCGCATAGGCATTGACATTTACATCGGCTACGGGCTTACTGAATGCTCACCCCTTGTTATCGGTAATCACGATAAATTGATGTTGCCAGATTCCGTTGGCACTCCGCTTCCGAATGTTGAGGCAAGAATTCACAATCCCGATGACTTAGGCGTAGGTGAGATTTGGGTTCGCGGTCCGATGATAATGAGCGGTTATTACAACAATCAAAAGGC
>JAFLUO010000126.1 GCA_022508705.1 Oscillospiraceae bacterium | reverse complement strand
CTTCTTGCTTTTGAAACTCTTCTCTTCGGTACTGCCATTTTCAGCACCTCCTTATAAAAATTAAAAATTATTAACTAATCATCAAGCAACTCTAAAAGAGCTGCCATACGGGGATCCACACATTTTTTACAGTTGCATGTACCCTCATTTAAGTTTTTACCGCACTGTGAACAAATTCCTTTGCAATCCTCTTTGCATAAAAACACAAAGGGAAGGGAAAGAATTATGTCCTCGCAAATCAATGCATCCAGGTCAAGCTGTTTATCTTCAACAAGATAAAACTCGTCATTGTTTTCATTTTGAAGTTCGGAAACAAGCGTATGTTCAATACTTACCGCGAAGTCTTTTGAAAACTCCTCTGCACAGCGACTGCAAATTACATTTGCAGTAAAACTCGCTTGTCCGCTAAGTGCTACTATGCCTGCGGTGTTTCTTATCGCTCCGCAAAATTTTATTGGAGAAGACAATGTAAAATCATCAGAAAGTGAGTAATCGGGAGTAAAAGAATAATCAAAATCCTTTTGGCTACCCTCAATATTAAATATCTGTTCTAATGAAACCTGCATAATTCGCTCCTTGTGACGCTAAAATATTATATATTTATATTTCCGTTTTGTCAACAACAAATTTGCATTTTTAGAAAAAAGAAAAAGCGGTCACCAAAAGTCGATGACCGCCTTCGAGTGTTCTTTTAGTTGATTTTCTTACACAAGTCAAATATCTCTGCGGGAAGATCCTCTTCATCAGCAGAAATTGTAAATGTAAAGTGAGTGTCTGAAATATCAGAAAGAGTTGTAACTTTCTTTAAGAATTCCAAAAGCGCTCCGCCGTCACGGTTAGCGGCAATTCTGAAGGTTGCATCAACAAAGATGTCCGTAATGTCGTGATCGCCTGCGCAAATACCGCTGAGGAAGCCATAGAATGCGTCATAACCCGTAACTGAGAATGTATCAGCAGCTATAAGCCTTGCACGGTAATTTACGTCATAAGTGAGCTTAGTCTCTTTTTCAACGCAAACAACATTGCCGTTTGAGCTATGCACTGCATCGTTAACCTTGTCAACGAGAATTTTTGTTTTTCCTGTTCCTTTGTGTCCGATAATAAGAGATATCATATTATCTCCTCCTATGTATTTTATAATACCGCCAATTTGGCGGGCAAATGCCTGAAATATTTTTTAATGCCCGAGTCTTTCAAGAAGCTCTGCCTGCTGTGCTTCATATCCCGGTTTGCCGAGCAGTGCAAACATATTTTTCTTATAGCTTTCAACGCCCGGTTGGTTAAATGGATTAACACCGAGAACATAGCCCGAAATTGCACATGCTTTTTCAAGGAAATAAACGAGATAGCCGAAATTGTAAGCGTCCATACGGTCAAGCTCAATGCAAATGTTAGGAACGCCACCGTCAACGTGGGCCAAAATTGTGCCTTCATATGCCTTGCGGTTAACAAAATCCATTGTTTTGCCTGCAAGGAAATTAAGCCCGTCAGCATTGCACTCTTCCTCTTTAATGGTGATATTGTGCTTCGGCTCTTTAAATACGACTGACGTTTCAAAGAGCAGACGCTCGCCGTCCTGAATGTACTGACCCATTGAATGAAGGTCTGTTGAGCAAATAACTGATGACGGGAAAATACCTTTGCCGTCCTTACCCTCACTCTCGCCGTAAAGCTGCTTAAACCACTCGTTCATCATGGTGTAGTCCGGCTCATAAGAAACCATCATTTCAACTGATTTGCCTTTAGCATAGAGACAATTACGAAGAGCGGCATATTTATAACAGTCGTTATTTTGAAGGTCGCAGACAGAATAATTTTCTCTTGCGTCCTGTGCGCCTTTCATCATATCGTCAATATCAATTCCTGCAACGGCAATGGGAAGAAGCCCTACTGCTGTGAGAACGGAATATCTTCCGCCGACATCATCGGGAACTACGAAGGTTTCGTAACCGATTTCGTCTGACAATTCTTTTAAAGTGCCCTTGCATTTGTCAGTCGTAACGTAAATTCTTTTAGCGGCTTCCTCTTCGCCGTATTTCTCAATAAGAAGCTCACGAAAAATTCTGAATGCAATAGCAGGCTCTGTTGTTGTGCCTGATTTTGAAATAACATTTATTGAAAAATCAGTATCCTTTACTAAATCAACTAATTCATAAAGAGAATTACCGCTTATTGAATTACCGCTGAAATAGATATTGGGAGTATCTTTATTTAAAAGATTGTAATTCTGAGATTTGCAAAATTCAATAGCGGCGCGTGCGCCAAGGTAACTGCCGCCGATGCCGATTACTATGAGTGCTTTTGAATCGCTCTGAATTTTCTTCGCTGCTTTTTTAATTCTTTCAAATTCTTCTTTATCGAAATTCACAGGTAAATCGACCCAACCTAAAAAGTCGCTGCCTGCACCGTTTTTGTTTACGATTTGGTTGTGTGCGCTGAGAACCTTATCGGAAAGTGAATTAAGTTCTTCGGCACTGACAAATTCTTTAACGTATTTGTCATTGAGTGTTAACGCCATTTAAACAGTCCTCCAAACTGAATTGAAAAAGAACAAATATGTGTTCTCATTTATTTTATCATAAGCGTAAGCGTAATGATAAAATTTCGTCCATCTTTGCCGGTATGCCGTAAGGCAGAGGCAAAGGGACATAAAAATAATT
>JAFLUO010000125.1 GCA_022508705.1 Oscillospiraceae bacterium | reverse complement strand
CAACGTATCTTGCGGCGTATGCAGCAGAGCGGTCAACCTTTGTGGGGTCTTTGCCCGAAAATGCTCCGCCGCCGTGACGGGAATATCCGCCATATGTATCAACTATGATTTTTCTGCCTGTAAGACCTGAATCTCCTGCAGGTCCGCCCACAACAAATCTGCCCGTGGGGTTAATGTAAATTTTAGTGTCGCTGTCGATAAATTCGGCAGGAATAATAGGCTTTATAACGTTTTCTTTAATATCTTCACGGATTTGCGAAAGCTCTACATCGGCGCTGTGCTGTGAAGAAATAACGATAGCGTCAATTCTTACGGGATTTCTGTTTTCATCATATTCAACGGTTACCTGAGTTTTTCCGTCAGGTCTAAGATAGGGGAGAGTGCCGTCTTTTCTAACCTTTGTTAACTGAACCGCAAGCTTGTTTGCCATTGAAATCGGAAGGGGCATAAGCTCAGGTGTGTCATCACAGGCAAAGCCGAACATCATTCCCTGATCGCCAGCACCGTTAAGGTTATAAGCGTCATCATCGCCTTCCTTTATTTCAAGTGAATTGTCAACACCGAGGGCAATATCGGACGACTGTTTATCAAGAGCAACGAGAACAGCGCAAGAGTTTCCATCAAAGCCTTTATCGCCTGAATCATAACCGATTTCACAAATAGTATTTCTTACGATTTCGGGAATATTTACATTTGCCTTTGAGGTAATTTCACCCATAACAAGAACTTGACCTGTCGTGCAGGTAGTTTCACATGCTACTCTTGACATTTTGTCCTGAGCTATCATTGCGTCAAGAATTGCGTCGGAAATTTTGTCGCATATTTTATCGGGATGACCTTCCGTAACCGATTCTGATGTAAAAAGATATTTTGCCATTTTTAAACCTCCTAAAAAAACAAGCGCCCGTAAGGACGCTTAAAAAGTCCTTATCTTTCGGATTGCTCCGCAGGAATTAGCACCTTGCAAATGCAGGTTGCCGTGGCGTCAACGGGCCTTTCCCTCGACCACTCTTAATAAGGTAGATTTATTTTTCGTATTTATTTTATCACAAAAACGACTGTTGTCAACAGTTATCTTTTGAATATCACATTTTACCTTTAAGAATAGGAGAAATACGCTTATAAATTAAAAATGTAAAAATAGCATCTATTGCAAATTTGCAGAATGTAAACGGAACATTAAAGATGAAAATAGCTTCTCTAAGATTTTTTACAGATGGTAAAATTGCTTGGTATGCAGAAAGTATTACCTCATTGGGCATAAGCAGTTTTGCATATAAAGGATAAACAATGTAGTAGTTTGAGAAAAAGCATATTACTGCGCTGAGAATCGCTCCGACGGCGGCTCCTAAAACCGCCCCGCCTCTTGTTTTTTTACGTTTATAAATAATTCCAGCAGGAACCACAAATAAAACGCCTAAAAGAAAGTTTGAAAGCTCACCGATACCAAAAGTTTGAGATTTCACAAAAATATTTATTACATTTTTAACAAGGCAAACTACAATTCCGCTTACGGGTCCGTATGCAAACGAAGCAATAAGAGCAGGCAGATCCGATATGTCGAATTTAATAAAAAACGGCATAATAGGCACGCTTATTTCAATAAACATAAGCGCATAAGCAAGCGCTGAGAGCATAGCAGTTGCCGCAATAGCTCTTGTGTTGATTTTTCTTTTCTTGGTAATGTTGTTTTCCATTTATGACACCTTTCTTTCTAAGTTGTCTAAACAGAGAAAAACAGCCCTGCAAATAAATGCAGGGCTGTTACGACTTGTGTTTTATGCCGTATCTTCTTTCATCCGGACTATACCGTCGGTACGGGAATTACACCCGTTCAGCTCTCAAGCTCGTGGACTTTAACCACCGGTGGAGAATTGCACTCCGCCCTGAAGACAACTATTTAATTTGTAATTTGATTATATCACTCTGATTTAATTTGTCAATACTTTTTCAGCTTTTAATTTGTTTCCCCGTAGAAACAGTAAAGAAATAATCATTATTAACGGGAATAATGCTCCGAAGCCGATTCCGCCCTTTAAGCTTCCGCCGTAAATGTTGAGCGCGGTAAAAGAAATAAACCAAGGACCAAGTGTACAGCCGAGATCTCCTAAAAGCGCCAATAGTCCAAACATGCTGTTGCCGCCGCCCGGGAATTTTTGGGCAGATAGGCTGAGTGTTCCCGGCCACATAACACTTATACTAATTCCCGTTAATGCGCAAAAGGCAAGTGCAATATACGGGTTTTCGGATACTGAAACTGTAATATAGCTTATCGCGCAAAGAACTGCAAATAAACCTAATGTTATTTTTAAATTGAGCTTTTCACCGAATATACCGAAAAGAACACGCCCAAGCCCCATAAGTACGGCAAACATACACGGGCCGAGAATATCGCCAACCTGTTTTGTAACGTGAAGTCCCGTTTCCGCAAAATATGATGCCCATTGTGACATTCCAAGCTCCGAAGCACCTGCACAGAGCATTAAAATCATCATTATAATGAACGACTTTTTTGTAAACAACTTACTGACAGGCGTTCTTTCTTCATCAGATGCTAAATTTTCGGGCATTTTGCATGTTAGAAAAGAAATAGCATTTACTGCAGGCAGTACCGCCCAAATAAGCGGAATCCAATACCAATAGGGCTTGCCGATAATTTTAATAGCAATTGTTGTGACAAGAACTACGAAGACCTGCCCCCAGCAGTAAAACGAGTGAAGAAATGCCATTTGTGACGTCTTTTTGTCACCGGGGATTGCCTCAACTATCGGGCTTATGATAACTTCCATAAGTCCGCTGCCTATTGCATTTAAAATAATAGCAATAACAATTCCTGTAAAAGAGTTAATTATATTAGGCAAAACGGCAAGGCATACAAGACCTACCGCGGTTACGCCTTGCGATAAAACGGAAAGTATCTTATAACCGATTTTATCTGAAAATTTTATTGCAAATAAATCTACCGACATTTGCGAAACAAAATTTATTGTAATGATAAGCGAAAGT
>JAFLUO010000124.1 GCA_022508705.1 Oscillospiraceae bacterium | reverse complement strand
GTGTAGATGCAGGGGATTTAGATGCGATTAAGGAAGTTCATAAAGAAACTCCCGTGGCAGGTGTGCTTATTGAGTGCATTCAGGGCGAGGGCGGCGTTTTGCCCATAGAGTCAACTTTTATCAAGAACTTAAACGATTGGTGCAATGAAAACGACGTTTTGTTTATGGTTGACGAGGTTCAGACTGGCAATGGCAGAACGGGCGAGCTTTACGCTTACATGAATTACGGCGTAACGCCTGATGTCGTATCTACTGCAAAAGGTCTTGCAGGAGGGCTTCCCTTGGGTGCGGTGCTTATAGGTGAGAAAGCGCAGAATGTTTTGGGCTTTGGCGACCACGGCTCAACCTTCGGCGGAAATCCCGTTTGCTGTGCCGCGGCTGTCAGCATTTTAGAGCGAATTGATTCCGCTCTTCTCTCAGATGTTAAAGAGAAAAGCGAGGCGGTTTTTGAGTCATTAAACGGCGCAAAAGGCGTTGAGAGCGTTTGCGGACTCGGTCTTATGATTGGCATTAAAACCGTAAGACCTGCTGCGGATGTTGTAAAGGAAGCGTTAGAAAACGGCGTGCTTTGCCTTACTGCGAAAGATAAAGTACGTTTACTTCCTGCTTTGAACATTCCTAAAGAAACGCTTTTAGCGGCAGTTGACATAATTAAAACTGCGTGTGCAAATATGTAAAGGTGAGAATATGGATTTAAAAGGAAAGCATTTTTTAAAGCTTCTTGATTTTACTCCTGATGAGATAAATTATCTGCTTGATTTGGCGGCAGAGCTTAAAAATAAAAAGAAAAAGGGCATTCCCCACAAAATGTGTGAGGGTAAAAATATAGCCCTTATTTTTGAGAAGACCAGCACCCGTACCCGCTGTGCATTTGAGGTTGCGGCGGCAGACCTCGGTATGCATCCCGTTTATCTCGACCCGCAAGGCTCACAGATAGGTAAAAAAGAAAGCATTGCAGATACAGCAAGAGTGCTGGGCAGAATGTTTGACGGAATCGAATACCGCGGGTTCGGGCAGGAAATCGTTGAAGAATTGGCAAAATATGCAGGCGTACCCGTTTGGAACGGACTTACCAACGAATTTCATCCCACCCAAATTCTTGCAGATTTTTTAACCATCCGTGAGCATTTCGGCGAGCTTTCCGGTAAAAAGCTTGTCTATATGGGCGATGCCAGATACAATATGGGCAATTCGCTTATGGTGGGAGCGGCAAAAATGGGAATGCATTTCGTTGCCTGTGCCCCGAAGAAATATTTCCCCGACGGCGAACTTGTAGAGATATGTATGAAAATAGCAAGCGAGACGGGAGCGGTTATTGAATTTATTGAAGACCCCCTAAAAGCCACCGAAAACGCAGATGTAATTTACACGGATGTTTGGGTTTCAATGGGGGAAGCGGATTCAGTCTGGGAAGAACGGATACACGATTTAACTCCCTACAGAGTTACCATGGAGCTTATGAACAACGCAGGTGAAAACTGCCGTTTCATGCATTGCCTTCCTGCTTTTCACGACCTTAATACTGCAATAGGAAAGCAGATGTATGAAAAATTCGGGATTCCCTGTATGGAAGTTACTGACGAGGTAATTGAAAGCGACCGTTCAATAGTTTTTGACGAAGCAGAAAACCGTATGCACACCATAAAAGCCGTTATGGCGGCAACACTTTAATTTAAATACTTTTACACGCTAAAGGCGGCTCATTTGAGCCGCCTTTAATTACTTTATTCAGTTTAAAATACTTATTCCCAAAGTTAAATACCCTGCAAACGTAACCCAAATAATATACGGTATCTGCAAATACGCCGAAAGCTTATTGACTTTGTGAAACTGTGCAATCATAGCAAGAATTACCGACCACAAAATAAGAAGCCAAACAAAAGCGAAAGTGTATGCTCTGAAATTAAAGAAGATTATGCTCCAAAAGAAGTTTATGACCAAATTGAAACCGTATATAATAAGCCCTATTTCAGACTCTCTTGTTTTAAATTTTCTGTGTTCGAATACTAACGCACTGCTAAATCCCATAAGAATATAAAGAACGGTCCAGACAATAGGGAAAAGAAAGGCAGGAGGTGAGAGAGGAGGCTTGTTCACTTCTGAGAACAAATCCATATTTCCCCGCGTGAGCAGCGCTGAAAATCCCCCGACTGCCAGCGCAATTAAAATCGAAATAATATAAACCTTATATTTCTTCCACATTTTCTCCACCTCAAAACAAGTATATGCATTTCAATGCCTTTTATTACTTTTCTTGAAATTCATATAAATTAGTGTATAATTAGATTAGATTTTTGTTTTAAGGAGTTTTTGATATGAAAACAGTTTACAGAAATTTTATACTGCTTGACGGCACGGAGAATATGACACCCGTTAAAAATAAGGTTTTAGTTGTAGATGATGATAAAATTGAAGAAATAGCAGACCGATTTGATATTGATGAAAATACAAGGATTATCGACCTGGGCGGAAGATATTTAATGCCCGGTCTTATAAATCTTCACGTTCATCTTCCTGCAGGAGGTAAGCCGTCGGCAACAAGCGGTAATAATACTAAGGCGCTTGTAAAACTCGCAATGTCGAGCGCAGTCACAAGAAAAATCGGCATTGAATTGTGCAAAAATTACGCCATGCAAGAGCTTCTGTCAGGCGTTACAACTGTCAGAACGGTTGGCGGTATTGCAGATTTTGATACGCGTTTGCGTGATATGATAAATGCAGGCAAAACAGACGGACCGAGAATCCTTGCTTCAAACAATGCCATAGGGCCTAAAGACGGTCACATGGTGGGCTCCGTTGCCGTTGAGGCAAACACTGAGGAAGAGTGCAGGGCAGAGGTTAAAAAATTAGCCGAGCAAAAGGTAGATTTAATTAAGATTATGATAACGGGCGGCGTGCTTGACGCCACCGAAATGGGCGAGCCGGGCGTTCTTAAAATGAAGCCTGAGCTGGTGCGTGCCTGCTGTGATGAAGCCCATAAATTAGGCTTTAAGGTTGCGGCTCATGTTCAAAGCGCAGAAGGTATTCGTGTTGCGGTAGAAAACGGCGTTGACACAGTTGAACACGGCGCACCTATGGACGAAAAAACGGTTGAGAATATGAAAGCGCACGGCGCCGCTTACATTTGCACGGTTTCGCCTGCTCTGCCCATTGCAAAATTCAGCCGTGACGTTAC
>JAFLUO010000123.1 GCA_022508705.1 Oscillospiraceae bacterium | reverse complement strand
AAGAGTCTCACCTACTCAAACAATAGCAGTAAAACCTGCGTTAACAGCGGAAAGTGTGCGAAGGTTAACAGTCTGATCTGTTTCACCGAAATACTGTCTTCTCTCGCTGTGGCCGATTACAACGTATTCAACGCCGGCTTCTTTAAGCATATCAGCTGAAACCTCACCTGTATAAGCACCTGACGCTTTAAAGTGAATGTTTTCAGCGCCGATTTTAATGTTTGAGCCTGCAGCGGCTTCAACTGCGGCAGGAATGTCAATAAAAGGCACACAAAGTACAACGTCACAGTCAGCATCTGCTACAAGGGGCTTCATTTCATTGATAAGCGCTTTTGTTTCAGATGGAGTTTTGTTCATTTTCCAGTTACCTGCGATAACTGCTTTTCTTACGGATTTTTTCATTTTTTATATCTCCTGTCATAAATTTGCAGGTAAGCAAAAGCTCACCTGCTGAATTTAATTAGTTTTTATCGTTAAGTGCTGCAATTCCGGGAAGTTCTTTACCCTCAAGGTATTCAAGAGAAGCACCGCCGCCTGTTGAAATGTGTGACATTTTGTCAGCAAAGCCAAGCTTCTGGATTGCTGCAGCAGAGTCACCGCCGCCGATGATTGAAATTGCATCGCTGTTTGCAATAGCAGTTGCAACTGCTATTGTACCTGCCGCAAAGTTTTCCCACTCGGAAACACCCATAGGACCGTTCCAAATTACTGTGCCTGCATCTTTAACTGCATCAGCGAAAATCTTCTGAGTTTCAGGACCGATGTCAAGACCCATCCAACCGTCAGGAATTTCGTCTGAATTAACAATCATTGCCTCTGTGTCGGGGGCATACTCTCTGCCTACTTTATTGTCAACAGGAATAAGGAATTTAACGCCTTTAGCCTCTGCCTTTTCCATCATTTCCTTTGCAAGGTCAACCTTGTCAGCCTCTAAAAGTGAATTGCCTATTTGATGACCTAAAGATTTCATGAATGTATAAGCCATGCCGCCGCCTACAATAAGAGTATTGCACTTATCAATAAGATTGGTGATAACGCCGATTTTATCGGATACCTTTGCACCGCCCAGTATTGCAACCAAAGGTCTCTTCGGATTTTCGAGAGCACCGCCGATAAACTGAATTTCTTTCTGAATAAGGTAACCGCAAGCTGCGGGAAGATATTCAGCTACGCCTGCTGTTGAGGAGTGAGCTCTGTGAGCTGAGCCGAAAGCATCGTTAACATAAAGCTCTGCAAGGTCAGCAAATTTCTTAGAAAGCTCAGGGTCATTCTTTGTTTCACCCGGCTCAAAACGAACATTTTCAAGAAGAAGAACTTCACCGTCTTGAAGGCCAGCTGCGAGTGCCTGTGCGCTCTCCCCTACAACATCTTCTGCCATTTTAACCTCTTGACCTAAAAGCTCAGCAAGTCTTGCAGCAACAGGCTTCATTGAAAATTCGGGATTAACCTGACCCTTCGGGCGTCCTAAATGTGAGCAAAGAATAACTTTTGCTCCGTTATCAATAAGATATTTGATGGTAGGTAATGAAGCAACAATTCTCTTGTCACTTGTAATTACACCGTTTTCCATTTTTACGTTGAAGTCGCAGCGAACAAGAACCTTCTTGCCCTTTACGTCAAAATCTTCAACAGTCATTTTGTTTAATGCACTGCTCATTAGATTTCATCCTTTCAATTTTATTTCTTTGATATTCTATACTACTTACACTCTTTTTTCAAGAGTATAAGCAAAATTTGTTAAAAGTTTATCGCTTTTCACCATCATAAACCTGCAAAATAGATTTACTTTTATCAATTATCATATTTCGCAGTTCATTAGGAGTTCTTACGGTAATATTATCCCCATACTGCATAATTTTTGAAACAAGACCCGGAGTAACGGCTAAATTTAATCGTGCTGAAAATGAATCGTTGCCGTGTGGGAAAATTTTTGTTTTTTCGCCGAACTCATCAAGAAATTCTTCAATGATTTCATTTTTACAGATAAGCTCAACGGGCTTAATATCCCCTGAAAACATAGAAAGGTGCTTGTTGCTGTAATCTGCCGCATCAAAGCTTGTCTTGTATGGCGACACCTCTGAAAAATGCCTTGCTTTGTTGTCAGTCAGCATAACACTTTTAATTCTGTCAATTCTCAAATGAATCAAATTATCATATTTCGCATGATTGCCCACAAGATAATAATGGTCATCTGACCAAATCAGGCAATACGGGTTAATTAAAAGCTCTTTTTCTTCATAATGCGGCTTAATATCATCGGATATTTTCCGTTTTCTGTAAATGATTTTGACTTGTTTTTTTGCAATAATTGCATCGTGAAGCTCGTTTATAGTGTAAAACAGACTTTCATTGTTCCTTTTATTTCTGTTTTCAATATAAACCTGCTTTTCAATTTTGGAATATTGATATTTGCTTGCAAACTCGCCAAACTTTTTTAAAAGAGCCTTTGTTTTTTTTGCTGAAATGAAATCCGCAGACTGAACCGCATCAATAAGCACTCGAATTTCGGGCAGTTCAAATTCACGGGATGCCATAAAAAAGCCTTTTTTTGTGCCCGCCTTGATAATATCATAGCCGTAATCCGAAAGTGCTTCAATGCAGTCATAAACTGTTTTACGCTCGCAGGAAACGCCGTATTCACTTTCGAGAAGTCCGATAATATCAGTCGAATTTAAAGGATGCTCCTCGTCTGAATATTTCGACAGAATATCACGAATATAAAAAAGTCTAAGTTTTGAATTAGCAGTCATATTATTTCACTAAATCCATTTTTTTATTTATTTCTCTTAGTATCTTCTCGTCAATTTTAATTTGTTCACGGTCATATGTCATAATGCCGTTAAGCTCGTTTTCAACATCGCTTACCTGAGTATAGACCGTGGCGCAAAGTCCTTTTTTAATTAGCGGAATCACCTGCTTTTCGTGAAGTTTTTTGTAAGCTTTGGAAAGCGTGTCCTTATTCTTAAATTTAAGATAAAGACCAAACGCTTTGTCGTTTGACCATGTGTGCCCGGACACTGTATTCTGATAACCGCCGTATTCAGAAATAACAAAAATGCGCTCGTCTTTTTTGTTTATGCGCTGCGGAATCGGCACAACGTATTTATGCATGCTGTTGCAGTCTCCTGCGCCTTGGTCGTACCATCCGCTTGCATGGTCAACAAGGCGTGTATCATCAAACTTTTTAACTTCATTTGCAATCTCGACAGAGTCAAACTGACCCCATCCCTCGTTAAACGGTACCCACATACAAATAGATGTATGATTATAAAGTTGATTTAATAATTCGTTTAATTCACGCTTAAAATCGTCTCTTGCTTCTTGTCTGT
>JAFLUO010000122.1 GCA_022508705.1 Oscillospiraceae bacterium | reverse complement strand
TCTCTGTAAACGGTCTTATGATGTTTATGTTTACACCTGACTGTGCGGAATACGGCAGATACACAACCGGCACAGAAGCAAAAGGAATTACCTTTGCCGTTCAAACCTTTATGGCAAAGCTTTCAGGTTCCATTGCCAGCGCATTGGGATTATTCATTCTTGGCCTAAAATCAGTCGGCTGGCAGATAATTGAGGTCGGCTCATTCCAGGAATTAGAGGCAAGCGGAATTACGCAAACACCTCACGCGTTAAACACACTGTGGTTTATATTTATGCTTGTTCCCACCATAGGCGCTTTGATAGGATATATTATTTGGTTGTTCTATGATTTAAAGGAAAAAGATGTCCAAATAATGATTGATTGCAACACGGGTAAGATTTCGGAAGAAGATGCACAAAAAATGCTTTCAAAAAAGTATAAATAATTATAAAAAATCTTTGTCAGAGATTTTTCATAGACCATAAATCCGCCAAACAATGCCAATTAGTTTAGAGTCTTTCAAGAGATAACGGCAAGGAATGTTTTGTGCATTCCTCGCCGTTACTTTTTGTTTTGCAACAAACGGGACCTGCGCATCCGCAACACAGCAAATACCATAACTGTTTGAGAATGTCCAGACAATTATTGAATTTAGATTTTTGTATGTTATAATAGATTTATAAAAACTAATCAATAAATCGGAATTTATCAGAGGGATTAAGCATGAAGATACGTTGCGTGTGGGAACACAATGGAGACGACAGTATTGTATATTCAGACAATTATATCGGCGCGTTTACAAGAGGTGCGACAAAAGATATTGCGTTAAGCAAGATGACAGGTGAAATCAAATCCTACTTGAAATGGAAAAATGATTTAATACCTGAAAACCTTGAAACAGAAATTGTTCAAGAGAAATGCTCTGAGTTGAATATTGGTGACGCAGATTCCGATGTTATATTTGATACAGAAAAAGATAAAATTGATTTAATTGAATATGAAGAATTAAAAACCCTTGCGTTGCGTTCTGCACAAGATTTTTTGGCGTTATATGAGTCAATTCCGGATAAAAGCAGAAGCTGTCTGCCTGCCAGACAGACTTTTTACGGGCAGATACCCCGCACGGCATTTGAAATGTACGAACACACAAAAAATGTGAATAGTTATTATTTTGGTGAAATTGGTGTTGACGCGGACAATGAGGGAACTATTCTGGACTGCAGAACGCGTGGATTTGAATTGTTGGAGACACGGCCTGATTTTTTAAATAACAAGGTTATCGAGGGTAGCTATGGAGAAGAATGGTCTCTTCGAAAAGTGTTACGGCGTTTTATATGGCATGACAGAATCCATGCAAAAGCCATGTATCGAATGGCAGTTAAAACTTTCGGCGTTGATGTTATCCCAAATATATTTCACTTCAATATATAAATTCCAGTTTATCATTTAGTTAAACAGGACAGTGATTTGATATCACTGCCCTGTTTTTATTTGGCTTTTAGATTGTTAGAATTAACAATCTATGCGTTTGCTTTTTTCTGTTCGCTTAAACATCTTTTCAAAATTTATTTTCAATTCTCGTTTCGATTTATTTTATTAGCAAGTTTACAAAATGTTAAATCACATGGTAGATTGGTATTAAAGTAACAACAAAAAGCTGTGAAGGAATGGTAATCTGAATGATTATCAGCCTCACAGCTTTTTAAATTATTTTTTCTTTTTGCGCTTTATTGTAATAACAGCGCCTGCAATTATGCCTGCTAAAACTACAATTCCGACAACTGATACGCCAACTATAAGCGGAATATTAGGTTTAGTATTAGGAATTGATACTATATTGTGATCATCTGCAATATGCAGGCTCATAAATCTGTCTTGATATTCAGCCCTTGGGCCTGCATTATCAATTACATTTTGAGCATCGTCATCCCATTTTGCATCGGAAACAGTTATCGGCTCAATAATTTCCGTGCCGTATTCATACGTACCTGTCGTTGTATATGATGAAGAGATTGAGTAATTATGTTTCCACGTATTTTCGCCCTTCCAACCCCAATCACCGCAATCTATACACGCAAATTCAGGGTTAATATCAATTACGTTTCTTTCACCGTAAACGTATTTTGTACCTTCATCAATATGTATGCCTCTGATATGATAAGCGGCTTTAACGCCTTCTGTACCAATAGATTTAATATAGTTTTCGCTGATAATTGTATTTGGCATTTCGCTTAACGTGTAAATTGCACCGCCGTCGCCGAGGGTCGTGATACAGTTATAAAAACTGTTGTTGACTATTTTGTTATCTCTGCAAACTATTGAAGCATTGTTCGGAACTACAGCACCTTCACTGCCGTTGAAATTCCACCAGCCCCATCCAAGACTTAAGCCCGAATAAGGAGTATTTTCAATTTGATTGTATTGGAAATTCATATTATAAACAGCGTGGAATATTACACCGGGATTACCCCAAAACAGACGGCTGGTATTTTTGAAAAGATTATTTGTGATTTCGAGATTACTGCAAATTGCTTCTGTATCTGCATCATAGCGTTCTTTTTCACTGTGACGGCCGAGGGAGCTGTCCTTATCACCGATATACATATGCTGAATATGACCGATGAGCAACGCCGTTCCTGCCGTATCGTAAACGGCATTTCCGTCTAAAGATACATTTTGAACGTCATTTACGAGAGATATACCGTCATTGCCCGTATGGCAAACCGTGTTGTTCAAAAAAGCTATGTCGCTTGCAGAACTGATATATACTGCCGCAGGGTTAGCGTCATACTCACGGTAAATATTGCCGTGCCAATCCTGTTCGGCGAAGGCTTTCAGTGTCATTGCTCCTTGGTTTGTCGCTCTGCCGTGAGAGCCGTCAACCTCGCACAAATTCCAGTCGCTGTGTGCAAAGGTCAGCCCTTCAAATGAAATGTTATGAACCCGATTTTCTTTGTCTTTACCTTGTATTTCAATAATTTTTTCAAGCTCAGGTGCAATTACCGTGGTACTGTTCAAATCCTCGTTTTCTCTTGCATAGTAATATAACTTATTTTCAGTTTTATCAAAATAAAATTCACCGGGCTCATCAAGCCACTCGAAAACATTGAATATCATGTTATTCTTTTTGAACTGATATTCATTACCCCAGCCAAGCTGCTGTGCAAAAGCGGCATAAGGCATTTGCAAATTAGCCACGGTTGAGAGTCCTTTTTTCTCTAAACTGTCAACGCAAACGATAGTGGTATTCCAACGTGTTTGTGTCATAAGCTCAATATCGTCTTGATTTCTCGTTTGCGCAGAAAATTTATTCCCGCTGAATTTAACAGCAGTATAAACTTCACCGGTTGTCCACGCCCAATCTGCCTGTCCTTCATTGATAACAGTTTTATTTGTGCCGCCTTG
>JAFLUO010000121.1 GCA_022508705.1 Oscillospiraceae bacterium | reverse complement strand
AAAAAATATTTCATGTCCCTTTGCCTCTGCCTTACGGCATACCGGCAAAGATGGACGAAATTTTATTATTACGGCTTACACTCATGATAAAATAATTATATATTCACCTTAGGAGTAATTTTATGAATAAAGATAATAAGACAGATACATTTTTTACCGAAGAACCTGATATTATTCCCGACGCAAACGAGAGAATACAGCGTATGATGCTCAATGATTACGAAAAAAAGCAAACAATACTGTATCACCTGACGGCAGGTGTTGAAATCCCTTATTCCGACGGAGTGGTTATTGAAAAAGGCGTTGAAATAGGAATTGACACTTGCATATTGCCTGGTACAATAATCAAAGGCAATACTAAAATCGGCAAAAACTGTGTAATCGGTCCTAATTCTGTTATTGAGGACTGCGTTATTGAAGATAACGTTAAGTTAAATCAAACACAATGCGAGCAATGCGTAATAAAGGGCGGCGCAAATATCGGTCCCTTTGTTCATATCCGCCCGAATTCTATTGTGGGTGAAAGCGTTCATCTCGGCAATTTCGTTGAGGTTAAAAATTCAAACATTGATACAGGCACAAAGGTTTCTCACTTGACTTACGTTGGGGATTCCGACGTGGGCAAGCGTGTTAATTTCGGTTGCGGCACTGTTACGGTAAATTATTCAGGTAAAGCAAAATACCGTACAACTATCGGCGACGATGTGTTTATCGGTTGCAACACAAATCTTGTTGCTCCGGTGACAATAGGCAACGGTGCGTATACTGCGGCAGGCTCAACCATTACCGATGACGTTCCCGAGGATTCGCTCGGCATTGCCCGTGCAAGGCAGGTTAATAAAATCGGCTGGAAAGTAAAAAAATAAACCGAAAGGTAATAATAAAATTATGTTCAACAGATTCAGAAAAACAAACTCTGCATCTGTCGGCGCACCTGAATTTATCGTGGCAGGTCTCGGTAATCCTGAGAAGAAATACACCCTGACACGGCATAATTCGGGGTTTTTGTGCGTTGACGCACTTGCAGAAAAACACGGTTTTGAGGTAAAAAAGTTAAAATTTCATTCACTGTTTGCCGATACGGTAATAAACGGCCACAGAGTACTGGTATTAAAACCGCAGACATATATGAATAACAGCGGAGAAGCCGTTGGTGAATGTGCAAAATTTTACAAGATACCGCCCGAAAAAGTAATCGTTATATTTGACGATATTTCACTTGACGTCGGAAAACTGCGTATTCGCAGAAAAGGCAGCGATGGCGGTCACAACGGCATTAAAAGCATTGTAAATCACCTTGGCAGCAGTGATTTTCCTCGAATTAAAATCGGCGTAGGGAAAAAGCCGCACCCTGATTACGATTTAAAGGACTGGGTGCTGGGTGAATTCAGCAAAGAGGAGCAAAAGGTTCTCATTCCCGCACTCCGAAATGCAGCAGATGCGGTTTCACTCCTGCTTGACGGTGAAACAGATAAGGCTATGAACCTTTATAACGGTTAGGGTTGAGAGAGCCTAACCCTAAGGAGAAAAATATGTCCGGATTTTCAAAACTTAGTGAAAAGTCGTCTGAATATTCCGCAGTTGTAAGATGCTTTCAAAAAGGCTTTCTTCCACAGGGAATTTTAGGGCTTCTTCCCGTGCAAAAAGCACAAATCACAACATCATTAACGCAGAGCCTTAAAAAAAAGGCTCTCGTAATTGTCCCTGACGAGTCCTCCGCCGCAAAACTTTGCGACGACCTGCGACCCTTCGGGGCTTCTGTGTTGCAATACCCTGCCAGAAGCTTTTCCTTTTACAGTCAGGACACACAGTCATATGAGTATGAGCAAAAACGGATAAAAACTCTTCGCCGAATGTTAGACGGGAGTTTCGAAATAATCGTAGCGTCGGTTGAAGCTGCAGCAGCATTTACTATTCCCCCCTGCGATTTACTTGAAAAATCGGTTATTATCAAGCGAGGCGAAGACATTTCTCTTGAAAAAATACTGACTGCCCTTGAAAAAGCAGGATATGTAAGAGTTGATGCAGTTGAGGGCGTTGGACAATATTCTTCACGGGGCGGCATTGTTGACTTTTTCTCACCTGACAATGAAAATCCCGTGCGAATTGAGCTTTGGGGCGATACTGTTGACACCATGTGCCATTTTGACACTCAAACTCAGCGCCGCACCGTAAATATTGACGAGATTTTAATTGCACCCTCAAAGGAAATTATTGCAGACACTGCCGAGTTTATTGAAAAACTGCAAAAGCTTTCTTCCGCGCAAAGAGGCAAAAAGGCTGAGACAATAAAAAAGAATATTGAAATTGACATTGAGCGTCTTCGAAACGGTCTGTCAGTCAGCTCCCCTGACAGATACTTGCCCCTTGTTTACTCCCCTGCCACAATTTTTGATTATCTTGATAAGGACTTAGTTTTCATATCGGAAACTGGCGCTGTAAAGGAAAAACTCACGGCATTTAATAAACTTTTAACTGAAGATATAAAGTCCTGCTTTGAGGACGGTATCCTTTGCAAAGGGCTTGATTCGTTTACCATTTCCACCTCAGAGCTATTTCAGATTTACGAAAAATACCCGACGGCTTTTCTTGACAATTTTGCAAGGGGAAGCTTTGACGTTCCGATTAAAAATCTTACCACTTTTTCAGCATCAACACTCCCCGTTTGGAACGGAAAATTAGATGTATTAAAAGAAGATATTGCACCGATTATTTCAAAAGAGTCAACCGTTGTGGTATTTGCAGGAACGGAAAAAAGTGCAAAAGTGCTATCTGAAAATCTTACTGATGACGGCATTTCTGCGGTCTTCTTCCCCGTTATTCCCAATGAATTTCCAAAAGGCGTGGTAACGGTTCTTTCGGGTTCGCTTTCTTCGGGCTTTGCAAGTCCTTCCGAAAAACTTTATGTTTTTACTTATTCCCGTGTTTACTCGCAAACCACAAAAAGACGAAATATAAATTACAAGGCAAAGGACACGATTCATTCTCTTGACGAGCTACACAAAGGCGACTATATTGTCCATTCCGTACACGGAATCGGCATTTTTGAAGGCGTAACTCAGCTTGAAAGCGGAAAAATCGTTAAAGATTACATTAAAATAAAATATGCCAAAAGTGACGTGCTTTACGTTCCTGTTACTCAGCTTGACCTTGTTTCAAAATATATCGGCCCGCACGAAGATGACGGCAAAGCAATCAAGCTTAACAGACTCGGCGGCGGTGATTGGGAAAAGACAAAAACCAAGGTTCGCTCTGCCGTTAAGGATATGGCAGACCAGCTTATTAAACTCTATTCAAAGCGAATGGAGTCGCAAGGCTTTGCTTTCTCGCCCGATATTGATATGCAGAGCGACTTTGAAAGACGGTTTGAATATGAAGAAACAAGTGATCAGCTTCGGTGCATAAGCGAAATAAAACGGGATATGGAATCCCCTCACCCTATGGACAGACTGCTGTGCGGAGACGTTGGCTTCGGTAAAACCGAGGTGGCTTTGCGCGCCGT
>JAFLUO010000120.1 GCA_022508705.1 Oscillospiraceae bacterium | reverse complement strand
AGAAAATTATTGAGGTTGTTCAGATGACCGCTCCTGAGAGACACCGAAAGCGTTGATTAAGGTGCTCCGTGAACCTGCGTTAAAGTTTTTTTGAGCGGCGAATATTTTTATTCGCAATACGGGTGGAACCGTGGAATGTAATTTTTAGCATTTCATCCCTGTTTTTAAGGGAATGAAATGCTTTTTCTTTTTGAAAGGAGATACAAATGATTAAAGTAAGTTTGAGAGATGACATCAAAGAATTTGAAAGCGGTATTACCGTTGCCGAAATTGCAAAATCCATTGGTATGGGTCTTTACAAGTCGGCAGTCGGCGGCAGAATCAACGGTGAGTATTGCGATTTACGCACTCCCGTGACAGAAGACTGCAACCTTGAAATTGTAACCTTCGGCGAGGATATTGACGGCAAAAAAACATTTTGGCACACAGCTTCCCACATTTTAGCCCAAGCTGTTAAACGCCTTTACCCCGAAACAAAGCTTGCAATCGGACCTGCAATTGACAGCGGTTTTTATTACGATTTCGATTCAGAAATAACATTTACGCCCGAAATTCTTGAAAAAATTGAGGCGGAAATGAAAAAAATCGTAAAAGAGGATTTACCTATTGAGAAATACGAAATGGATCCCAATGAAGCCCTTGATTATTTCAAAGCTAACGGTGAAATTTACAAATATGAACTCATAGAAGAGCATGCAGGGAACGGTGAAAAAATCACGTTTTATAAGCAGGGCGAGTTTAACGAGCTTTGCGCAGGTCCGCACATTATGTCAACAGGCGCGGTTAAGGCATTTAAGCTCACCTCCTGCACGGGCGCTTATTGGCGCGGTGACGAAAAGAACAAGATGCTTCAAAGAATTTACGGCGTAGCTTTCCCGAAAGCTGCCCAGCTTGAAGAGCATCTTGCAAAACTTGAAGAGGCAAGGAAAAGAGATCACAACAAGTTAGGCCGTGAGCTTGAGCTTTTCACAACCGTTGATTATATCGGTCAGGGTCTTCCGATTTTATTACCGAAAGGCACAATGATTATTCAGATTCTTCAGCGTTTTGTTGAGGACGAGGAGCAAAAACGCGGCTGGCTCAGAACAAAAACTCCGCTTATGGCAAAGAGTGACCTTTACAAAATTTCAGGTCACTGGGATCACTACAAAGACGGTATGTTCGTTCTCGGTGACGAGGAAAAAGACGACGAAGTATTCGCCCTTCGCCCCATGACCTGCCCGTTCCAATACCAAGCATATCTTAACAGAGCAAGGTCATACAGAGATTTGCCCATGCGCTTGGCTGAAACCTCAACACTTTTCAGAAACGAAGCATCAGGCGAAATGCACGGTCTTATCCGTGTCCGTCAGTTCACAATTTCGGAAGGTCACCTTATGTGTACTCCCGAACAGCTTGAGGGCGAATTTAAGCACTGCCTTGAAATCACAACCTTTATGCTTAAAACACTGGGACTTTATGAAGATGTTTCCTACCGCTTCTCACAGTGGGACCCCAACGACAGAGAGAAATACATCGGCACACCTGAGCAATGGGACGAAGCACAGAGCGTTATGAAAACAATTCTTGACGATCTTGGCATCAACTACAAAATCGGCATCGGCGAGGCGGCTTTCTATGGTCCGAAGCTTGACATTCAAATCAAGAACGTTTTCGGCAAGGAAGACACGCTTATCACAATTCAAATTGACCAGATGCTTGCTGAAAAGTTCGGTATGGAATACGTCGACAAAGACGGCACGAAGAAAAATCCCTATATCATTCACCGTACTTCAATCGGTTGTTACGAGAGAACGCTTGCTTTGCTTATTGAAAAATATGCAGGTGCTTTCCCGCTTTGGCTCTCCCCCGTTCAAGTTAAAATTCTTCCCATTGCAGACCGCCATCAGCCAAAATGCTTTGAAATCAAAGAGGAGCTTGAAAAATACGGCATACGAGTTGAGGTTGACGACAGAAGCGAAAAAATCGGTTATAAAATCCGCGAAGCACAGCTTCAAAAAATCAATTATATGCTCGTTGTCGGTGACAAAGAGGCCGAGGACGGTACGGTTTCAGTCAGAAAACGCGGTGTCGGCGATATAGGAACAAAGCCCATAGAAGATGTTATTAAGGATCTTCTTGAAGAAATAAATTCAAAAGCTATAAGCTAATATACGAAAGAGGTGCAATATGGACACAAGAGCCCCACTTACCCTTACTGTCATTACAGACACTCACTATTATTCAAAAAAACTGGGAACCAGCGGCCCTGCTTACGAAAAAGCAAACTCAAAAAGTCAGCTTCTTCTTAAAGATGCCGCCGAGGTGCTTGCGGCCTGTTTTGAACAGATTAAAGCTGACACCAGAACAGACATTGTTCTTCTTGCTGGCGATACAACAACAAACGGCGACTTTGATTCTCACAAAGAATTTATTGAAATGCTCCGTGATTTAAAAAATTCGGGCAAGCGCGTTTTTGTTATAACAGCAACTCACGATTTCCAAGACAACGGAGAAACAGATTCCTTTGCCACAGGCGAAAAAGTTAAAATTCCTGCGGCTAAGCGTGAAGATTTATTTGAGATGTACCGTGAGTTCGGCCCTGATCAGGCAATTTCGGTTCATATGCCCAGTATGTCTTATGTTGCTCAGCTTGCTGACGGTTACAGACTTATCGCCTTAAATGACGATAAAAACCTTACTGGCAAAAGCGGAATTTCAGACGACTGCTACGAGTGGCTGAAAGCTCAGGTTGAAGATGCTCATAAAAACGGTCAGTTCATCATTTCAATGACTCACCACCCGCTCATTGCACCCTCACCCATTTACGGGCTTATCGGCAAAAACGATATGCACGGCGATTTTGACATCCGCCGCGAACAGTACGCTGACCTTGGCATGCAGTTTATGCTAACGGGTCATACGCATATTCACAGTATTGACAAATACGTTTCAAAACGCGGAAATACTTTTTATGACATCGCAACGGCAGCTCCCATCGGTTACCCAGGTACTATTCGTACGGTAGTTCTTGACCCTGCAAAAGACGTTGTAAGCACAACAACGGATTATATAACAGTAAAACCTGAATGTGAGCTTTATAACGGAAATATGAAAGACCATCTTTCAAATCAGCTTGCAGGAATGATAGTTGATATGATTAAAGCCGCCGCAGGCGACACAGAAACATTTGCGACAATGGTTACCGCAATGTCTATAAAGAAAAAGCTTATTTATAAAATCGGCTGGCTCATTAAACCCATTGCAAAAATTATAAACAAGCTTAAAATCGGAACTGTTGCAAAATGGACAAAGAAAGAAACAGGGCTCAAGAAAGAAGATTGGGCGCCGATTAAAGACGAAAGCGTTCTTGATTTCATTATTAAAATGGTACTGAACCTTTACGGTGGAGATAACCTTTACGATCCTGATGATCCGCATTATAAAATTACAATGGGTCTTATAAGCATTTTCGATTCAATATTCAATACATTACATATAAATGTCAGAAAGCTTATAAAAACTGCCGACAGTCTTTATGATTTTGTCGAGCCGCTCATTCACAACCGCGGTATCCCCGCTTACAACACGGTTCTTCCCATAGAGCATTATTACGCTGAGGGCGAGCAAGGCCCCGTTCCCGAAGAAAAGAAACCGGAACACAC
>JAFLUO010000012.1:2663-28263 GCA_022508705.1 Oscillospiraceae bacterium | reverse complement strand
TCAGTGTTATTATTGTTCTTGTATTACAAACTATGCAATTGAGGGGGTGCGTTATGCTTTCGGTTATTATTCCGGCATTCAATGAAGAACAAAATATTTCTCTTGCCGCCAAAACGCTGTCGGTAAAAAATAAATTACATTTTGTAATACTAAACGGGGCTTTTGCTCTGTTTTTTGCTTTTTATACTGTCAGTTTACTTGATTTTATAAGGATACAGTAGTATAATAATTAAAATCGGTTATTATTTATTTTTTTATTAAAGGGGGGAGAGTATGAGCCGTAAAAAATGGACTTTAGCGCATATTGATAAAGACGTGGCGGCGTCAGTTGCGGAAACGCATAGTTTAGACCCATTTACAGCGCTTATTCTCACCTCACGGGGAATTACCGAATACGAAGACGTTGAGGAATTCTTCGACCCTGATTTTGCCTTTTGTGATTCCTACCTTATCCGTGATGTAGACAAGGCAGTGGAGAGAATAAAAAAAGCAATAGAAAATTACGAAAAAATATGCGTTTTCGGCGATTACGATGCGGACGGAGTAACATCTACTGCTTTAATGTACTCTTATTTGCGCTCCGTTGGCGCTGATGTCACTTATTATATCCCCGACCGAGTAACCGAAGGCTACGGAATGAATGTGCAAGCCGTTAAGAAGATAGCAGAAGACGGAACAAAGCTTATTGTCACCGTTGACAACGGCATTTCAGCAATAGAAGAGATAGATTTCGCTAAATCATTGGGCGTTGACGTGGTTGTAACCGACCACCATAAACCGGGCGAAACGTTACCTGATGCAGTTGCGGTTGTTGACCCTCACCGTGATGACGATAATTTGCCGTTTCGTGATTGGGCAGGCGTAGGTGTTGCGTTTAAGGTGGTTTCCGCATTAAACGGCGGCGACTGTATGGATATTATTTCAAGATATGCAGACATTATTGCTGTCGGCACAATAGCCGATGTTGTAGACCTTCGTGACGAAAACCGTGCAATAGTAAGGTACGGCGTTGCAAAAATAAATTCAGACCCCTGCTTCGGAATAGAGGCGTTAAAGCAGATTTCAGGTGTTGGGGGTAAATATATAAACTCTGTGGGCGTAACTTATTCATTGGCGCCCAGAATAAATGCCGCAGGCAGAATGGCATCTGCCGAAACAGCACTGAAACTTCTTTTAAGCGAAGATGAAAATACGGCTTTAGAGTATGCAGAAATTGTTGACGAATGTAACAGAGAACGCCACACGGTTGAAAATGAAATAACAAAATCCGCAATTTCGCATATAGAAAATGATGATAAGCTCAAATACGCAAAGGTTATTGTAATATGCGGCGAGGGTTGGCACCACGGTGTTATCGGCATTGTTGCGGCAAGAATTACCGAGAAATACGGTAAACCCTCAATAGTGATTTCCTTTGACGGCGATGAGGGCACAGGCTCCGCCAGAAGCATTGACGGTTTTTCCGTCTATGACGCAATTAAATCCTGCGATGATTTATTAACCCATTTCGGCGGTCATACAATGGCGGCAGGCTTAGGGATAAAGAAAGAAAATGTCAACGAGTTTTTTAACAGAATAAACGAATATGCAAATTCTGTTCCGTCGGTAATTCCCGAACTTTTAATTAACTGCAAGTTAAACCCTGCTTACATAAACAACGACTTGCTTTCGTCCTTATCTGCTCTTGAACCTTACGGAGCAGGTAACAGTCAGCCGGTTTTCGGAATTTACGGAGTAACGCTTTCCGAAATAAAACCTGTGGGCGAGAGTGGCAAGCATTTAAGACTTACCTTTACAAAATCAGGTGCTTTTGTTACGGCAATGAAATTTTCAACCACGGCTGAAGAATTCCCGTACTGTGTAGGAGATATCCTTGATTTAGCCGTTCGGATTGATAAAAACGAGTTTAAAGGAGAAGTAAAGCCGTCCGTTCAAATAAAGGACATTCGCTTTTCGGGAACGGATGAAGATAAACTTTTCGGCTCAATGTTGCTTTTCGAAAAATTCAAACGTGGCGAAGAGTTAACCACGAAAGAAGCAAAGTTCATTACCCCGTCAAGAGATTTTCTTCTGGGCGTTTATAAATTTATTAAACAGCAAGGTTCTTGGAATTACGACACAGAGGTGTTGCTGAAAAGAACTGGGTGCCAAACATACAGTTTTTGCACAATGCAAACTGCTATCGACATTCTTTGCGAGTTGGGGCTTCTTAAACTCGACGACGGTAAAATTCTTTTTGAGGACGGCGGCAAAAAAGTTGAGCTTGCCGATTCAAAAATACTGAACAGACTGAATTCATTTATGGGAGGTGACGGTAATGAGTGAATTAAAGACGGAGAAAGCCATGGTAACAGAAACAGATGTTGACGCTCTCTACGCTGAGCTTTTAGAAAAAATCAAAAAAGTTCATCAGAATGAAGATGAAATTGAAATAATCAACAAGGCTTTTGAGGTTGCTAAAAAACAGCACGGCGATCAAAAACGCCGTTCAGGTGAGCCTTATATTATTCACCCCATAGCCGTTGCCGACATTTTAGTCGATCTCGGTATGGATTATCAGTCCCTCGTTGCCGCTCTTCTGCATGATGTTGTTGAAGATACAGACTATACCCTTGAAGAGTTAAAAGCAGAATTCGGCGGCGAAATTGCCGTTCTTGTTGACGGCGTTACAAAGCTCGGTCATCTTCAGTTTTCCGAAAAGGATTCCCGTGAAGAGCAGCAGGCGGAAAATATACGCAAAATGCTCATGGCTATGAGTAAGGATATTCGTGTTATTGTGGTAAAACTTGCCGACAGGCTTCACAATATGCGTACTCTTGAATATGTTGCTCCGCAAAAGCAGAGGGATAAGGCACTTGAAACCCTTGAAATTTTTGCTCCTATAAGCCACAGGCTCGGTATCCGTTCCGTTAAAGAAGAGCTTGAGGACAGAGCAATTCGTTTTCTTGACCCTGTTGCCTACGCAGGCATTGAAGAACAGCTTAACAATTTTAACACGTCGGGCAATGAGTTCCTTAACAATATCAAAAGCAGAATTTTAGAGCGTGTCAGGGAAACCGTGCCTGATGCTACTATCAGCGGCAGAATTAAAAGCGTTCACGGCATATACCGCAAAATGTATATGCAGAACAAACAGTTCAGCGAAATTTACGATATTTATGCAGTTCGTATTATTGTTGATTCAATAGGCGACTGTTATAATTGTCTTGGCATAATTCACGATATGTTCAGCCCTCTCCCAGGGCGTTTTAAGGATTATATTTCAACTCCCAAGCCCAACCGTTACCAGTCCCTTCATACGACTGTTGTCGGCAAAGATGCTATTCCCTTTGAGGTTCAGATTCGCACATGGGATATGCACAGAACCGCCGAATTCGGTATCGCGGCCCATTGGAAATATAAGATAGGCATGACAAGCGGAAGCAGTGCGGCTTTCAACGACGGGCTTGACTGGATTAAAGAAATGCTTGAGGCTCAGCAGGAAACGGGCGATGTAAGAGAGCTTGTTTCTTCCATAAAAACAGACCTTGTTCCCGATGAAGTGTTTGTATATACTCCAAAAGGCGACGTTATTAACGTTCCGCAGGGTTCAACAATAATTGACTTTGCTTACGCTATTCACACGGCTGTGGGGCATAAAATGATGGGCGCCAAGGTTGACGGGCGCATAGTTCCCCTTGATTACGTTGTTAAGACGGGTGAAATTGTTGAAATTCTAACGTCTTCTCAGCAAGGGAAAGGGCCCAGCAGAGATTGGCTTAATATTGCAAAATCAAGTAAGGCAAAAAGCCGAATTCGTTCTTGGTTTAAAAACGAAAAACGTGACGAAAATATTATTGAAGGTAAGGCTGAAATCGAAAGAGAATTCAGGCGCAATTATATTCGCCTTACCGAAGAGGAATACGATTCGTTTATCAAAAAGCTTGCCGCACGTCAGCGTATGGATTCGGTTGAGGATTTTTATGCGGCAATAGGCTACGGCGGACTTTCCGTTTCAAAGCAAATGCCGTATATTAAAGAGGAGTATCACAAAAATTACGACAAGAGCCATGTTGAAGAAATTCCTGCCGTCAAACAGCCCGTCAGAAGAAAATCCAAAGACGGAATTATTGTTGACGGAATCGACAACTGCCTTATTAAGTTTTCACGCTGTTGCAATCCATTACCGGGGGACAGTGTAATAGGCTTCATTACCCGCGGGCACGGCGTATCCGTTCATAAAGCGGACTGTGTAAACGTTCCGAAAGATATTTCACATTGTGCAGAGCCTGAGCGATGGGTAAAAGTGCATTGGGATGCTAAAACTTCGGATAAATACAGCGCAACAATTACGGTTACCTGTCTTCAAAGGGTCGGGCTTATTGCCGACATCAGCCAGCAGATAGCAAATATGAAGGTAAATATTGTAAGCCTTACAACTCATGACACAAAAGACGGAAGATCTGTTATTGTGGTAACGGTTCAGGTTGAGGGTATTGAGCATTTGAAGAGTATTGCATCAAAAATTGAGAAAGTACACGGCGTTATAAGCGTTGAGCGTTAAATTATGAAAGCAGTAGTACAAAGAGTAAAAAATGCAGGCGTTACAGTAGCGGGTGAGGAAATCAGCCGTATCGGCAAGGGATATATGATTCTTTTAGGTGTTATGGACGACGACACGGTGGGGGATATTGATGTTCTTGCAAAGAAAATTTCAACGCTTCGTGTTTTTGAAGACGAAAACGGAAAGATGAATCTTGATATTAAGAGCATAGACGGTGAAATTCTCGCAATTTCTCAGTTTACCCTTTGCGCAGACGTAAAAAAAGGAAACAGACCTTCATTTGTCCGTTCAAAAGAACCTAAAATTGCTCAGGAATATTACGAAATCTTTTGTGAAAAACTTTTGGAGTACGGTGTAAGGAATGTTAAAAAAGGCGTGTTCGGTGCTGATATGAAGGTGGATTTGGTAAACGACGGCCCCGTAACAATAGTTTATGATACTGAAACTTGGGTGAAAAGATGATAACGGTAAAAAGATTTATTTTAGGTTCAATTGAAACGAATACCTACGTTTTAGAGTCTGACGGACTTTGCGCTGTTATTGACCCTGCTGTTGAGAGCAAAGAACTTTTAGGCTATCTAAAAGATAAAAGCGTAAAGTATATCTTATTAACCCACGGTCATTTCGACCATATTTCAGGCGTAAATTCAATAGTGAGAGAAACGGGTGCAAAAGTGTGTGTTCATTCTCTTGACAGTGAAATGCTCCAAGACGGAAACAAGAGCCGTTACAATTTTCATTTCGGCAGTATTCAGCCTGAAATAAAAGCCGACGTGACTTTAAACGACGAAGATGTAATAACTTTAGGCGAAACGGTTATCCGTGTAATGCACACGCCGGGGCACACAAACGGCAGTGTTTGCTATATTTTAGAGAATGAGAGAATAATTTTTTCAGGTGACACTCTTTTCCGCTTGTCCGCAGGCAGAACGGATTTAGCAGGTATAAGCCCCGTTCTTGCCGCACGAAACGAGCTTGAATCTTTGCAAAAACTTGCACAACTTTCGGGAGATTATAGAGTTCTTCCCGGTCATGAAGAAGAAACGACATTACAGTTTGAGCGTGAAAATAACAGATATATGAGGGGCCGCAATGCGTCTTACAGTTATTAACCATAAATACCATTATGAAATGGAAAAGCTTGTCCGTTTGTTTTTGCCCAATGAGAAAATTGAGGTTACAAATGAAAAAACGGACGAAGACGGGCTTTACACAGAAGTCGGCAGTGAAATAACTGTTATTTTTAAAAAAGGTGATTTTGAAAAAAGTTTAACCGCTCCCCTATGTGACGATAACGAAATGCAAATGGGCAGAATGGTTTATTCCATTTTCGGCGAATATACCTCGTTTTACCCCAAATGGGGCGTGCTGACAGGTGTCAGACCGTCAAAGCTTTTAATAGCAACTGAGAAAAAGTTAGGCCGAGAAAAAACTGAGGAATATTTTTATAACGACTTATTAGTTACAAAGGAAAAATTCGATTTGGCACGGCGTGTTGCCGACTGTGAGGAAAAGATAATTTCTCTGTCAAAGCCAAAATCATTCAGTCTTTATATTTCAATTCCTTTTTGCCCCACACGGTGCAGTTATTGCTCTTTTGTGTCACATTCCGTGCAGACGGAGAAAGCAAAAGCATTAGTGCCTGAATATTGCAGACTTCTTTTGGAAGAGCTTAAAATAACGGGAAAAATTGCCAATGAAAACGGACTTTCCCTTGAAAGTATTTATATAGGCGGCGGCACTCCCACAACTCTTTCCTCTGATGAATTGGCAGAACTTTTAAATTCAGTTACTGAAAACTTTGACTTGTCAGCCTGCCGTGAATTTACCGTTGAGGCAGGCAGACCAGACACAATAACGGAAGAAAAATTAGCGGTACTGAGAAACAGTCCCGTTTCTCGAATAAGCATAAACCCGCAGACCTTTTCCGATGAGGTTCTTAATAATATCGGCAGGTGCCACAGTGCAGAGGAAACCGTGAAAGCCTTTAATATGGCACGCAGTTTAGGGTTTGACTGTATAAATATGGATCTTATCGCAGGGCTTCCAGGTGATACTCTTGACGGATTTCGGCACTCTCTTGACAAAGCAGTTTCTCTTGACCCCGAAAATATCACGGTACACACATTGGCATTAAAGCGTTCATCAAATTTAGGCGTGCAGGATATGCGTGTTACTGCCGAAAATGCCAAAAAAGTTGATGCAATGCTTGAATATACTTATGAAAAGCTGAACGGCAAATACTATCCATATTATATGTACCGTCAGTCAAAATCGGCAGGCAATTTGGAAAATACGGGTTGGTGCAAAAAAAACACCGAATGTCTTTACAATATTTTTATGATGGAAGAATGTCATACCGTTTTATCTGCCGGCGGCGGAGCGGTAACAAAGCTCAAGGCGGATTCTTCGGATAAAATAGAGCGGATATTCAACTTTAAATATCCTTTTGAATATATTTCGGGATTCAAAGAGCTCATGGAACGAAAGAAAAGAATAACTGAGTTTTACAATACATACTTTTAAAGAGTAAGGAGCGGAGTATGTCGAAGCTTACCAATGAATTAGAGTATATAAACGGGCAGGTAAAAGAAAACCCCCATGAGTTTATCGAAAAATGCGAGCAAAGATATGACAATATTGTTGCGTCTGTTGCTAAAACGATATGCGATAAGGGTGAGCGGCAGGTTGTAATGCTTGCAGGGCCGTCGTCCTCAGGTAAAACCACCACTGCTCGAAAGATTTGTGACGAATGCAGAAAAAACGGTGTGCATACATTTGTTTTAAGTCTTGACGATTTTTACCTTGACCGCGACTCAATTCCGCTTTTGCCCGACGGCACAAGAGATTTTGAAACGGTTTATGCTCTTGACCTTGATTATTTCAGTGAAATTGTAAACGCACTTTTACGGGGTGAAACCGTAAAAACGCCTATATTTGACTTTGTAACGGGCACTCGTAAAAAAGACGAATACAACGAAATAACTTTAGGTGAAAAAGATATTGTTATAATCGAAGGGCTTCACGCGTTAAACCCTATCATTACAGATAAAATCAACGGAAATCTTTTTAAAATATATATCAGCATTTCGTCAAGAATTTACAATCAAAAAGGGAAAATAATTCTCAATAAAAGAAATCTGCGCTTTGTAAGGCGATTGGTAAGAGATGCAAAATTCAGAGGAAGCTCTGCCGATTACACTTATTCTCTGTGGAAAAATGTAACTTACGGAGAAGATAAATATTTATTCCCGTACAGAGATAATGCAGATATAAAAATAAACACAGTGCATCTTTACGAGCCCTGCGTTCTTAAAAAGCAGGCGTTAAAGCTCCTTGAAAGTGAAATTTCCGACGATTTTGCTTACGACGTTCAAAGGCTTCGCGATGCGCTTAAAAAATTTGAAGATATTAACGAGGAAGCAGTCCCGATGGACTCTCTTCTTCGTGAGTTTTTAGGGTAAACGAGATTTAATCAGCGTTTACCTAATCAGAGAGGTGAAAGGTATGGAAAACAAAAGCAGAAAAAGCCAGTCGCTCTTAAACGGCGCCTTGGTGCTTAGTCTTTCAACTATCATTGTTAAGATTATAGGTGTTATTTATAAAATACCCCTTACCAATATGATAGGCACAATCGGCAGGGGCTATTTTGACTCGGCATACAGTCTTTATGTTCCGATTTATACCATTTCAATGGCAGGTCTTCCCGTTGCCGTATCAAAAATGGTGTCGCAGGAGATGGCGTTGGGTCACTACCGTGACGTAAAGCTTATTCACAAGGTGTCCAAAAGACTGTTTTTAATGATGGGCATTATCGGCACACTTTTGATTTTATTGCTTACTTACCCTTATGCTCTTTCTGTTAAAACCACGGCTGTTATTCCGTCGCTCTTAATTATCGGGCCGTCAATTCTTTTCTGTTGTATAATGTCTATTTACCGTGGCTACTACAACGGCCTTCGCAATATGACACCCACGGCTATTTCTCAGGTTCTTGAAGCCTTGGGAAAGCTCGTTTTCGGAATTGTTTGTTCAAAGGCAGTTATAACCTACGGCTATTCAAGATTTAATGCAGGACTTTCCGTATTCGGTCAGGTGGTTCAAAACGAAACGGAGGCACTCAGCCGAATTTATCCTTATGCCGCGGCAGGTGCTACCGCAGGCGTAACGCTCGGCACGGTTGTCGGTATGATCTTCCTTGTGATTTTAGGAAAGCTTAAAGGCGACGGGATTACAAAAACAGAGCTTGCAACAGCGCCACGCCCAGTAAAATCATCAGTAATTTCAGGCAGACTTGTAAGATTTTCAATTCCCGTAATTTTAAGCTCCCTTGTTTTCGGAATAACCAATATTATTGATGCGGTTACAATTCAAAACAGACTTGACCACGTTGTGGCAGGTAATTTGCCGTTTATGCGTCAGTTGTATTCTGCTGAATTACAAGGTGTTTTAGACGCAGATGTTAAAGGCTTCCTTTACGGCGCTTATTCGCTGTCTGTTGACTTTAAAAATCTTATTCCATCAATAACGCTCACCCTCGGAGTCAGCGCAATCCCTGCACTTTCCGCGGCTTGGGCAATGAGAGACAGAAGGCAGATAAGAACATCAATCGAATCGGTTCTCCGTGTTACAATGCTCGTTGCAATGCCATGCGGAATTGGTATGGCGGTGCTCGCCCAGCCGATTTTGGCAATTTTCTACGGCGGCGGTACTGCGGCATCGTCAATTTCAATAGCGGCACCTGTAATGTCTGCTTACGGCGCAACTATTTTCCTTATCGCCCTTTCACAGCCAATGACCAATATGCTTCAGGCTATTGACAAAACAAGAATACCGCTCGTATCTTTGTCCATCGGCGCAATAGTAAAGGTAATTGCAAACTTTATTCTTGTTGCGATTCCGAAAATCAACGTAAACGGCGCAGTAATCGGCACAGTTATTTGTTATATAATCATTGACTCCATAAATCTTTTTGCCCTGTTAAAGTTCACAAGAACACGGATAAATTTCATTTCCGTTTTTGTAAAGCCCAGCTTTTGCGGTATACTTTGCGGTTTGGGTGCATACACAACATTTGCGGTTTGCAACAGATTTATTCCCGAATTTGCTGTTTCAGGTCATTCGCTGAAAGCCCTAATTTGTTTAGGCTTTTCTGTGGCTATAGGCGGAATTGTGTATATAATTTCTATGCTTTTCGTTAAAGGAATAGCAAAAGATGATGTAATTATGCTTCCAAAAGGAGAAAAAATAGCAAAAATACTTGCAAAATATGGATTTATAGGGTAATATATATACATAGTGTTAAGGAAGTTCGAAATGGTAGAAGGTTTTGTTTTTAAAGAAAAATACAATTTTGACGACTTAGTTTACATTACGCATCTTCTCCGCTCCCCAGGCGGTTGCCCGTGGGACAGGGAGCAAACTCATGAAAGTATTCGCCGTGATTTTATTGAGGAAACCTATGAAGTTATTGAGGCGATAAACAAGAAAAGCCCCGAAATGCTTTGTGAGGAGCTGGGCGACGTTCTGTTGCAGGTAACGCTTCATTCCGAAATGGAAACTGAAAAAGGCGTATTTAATATTGACGATGTTTGTGACGGAATTTGCAAAAAGCTTATTGAACGCCATCCTCATGTTTTCGGCGACGTAACTGTAAGCAGTTCGGGTGAGGTACTCACTAATTGGGACGCCATTAAGAAAAATTCCAAAAACCAGAAAACACAGACTGACTCCATGCTTGCTGTTCCCCGTGAATTTCCTGCCCTTATGCGTGCGGATAAAATTCAGAAAAAGGCTCAAAAGGTGGGCTTTGATTGGGATAGCGCAGACGGTGCCTTTGATAAACTTTATGAAGAGTTTGCAGAGTTAAAGGCGGCTGTCAGCGAGGGGAATAAGTCCAATATCGAAGAAGAGTTTGGCGATTTACTTTTTTCTGTTGTTAATGTTTCACGGTTTATCGGGTGTGACAGCGAAGAGTGCTTAACCAAGGCAACGGACAAGTTTATTTCCCGTTTTTCCGTTGTTGAAAAGCTTGCTAAAGATCGAGGTATTGATATGAAAAATACCGATATTGAAGAGTTGGACAAGCTTTGGGAAATAGCAAAGGCTTCAAAAAAGGAGTAATCCTTTAGAAGATAAATAAGAAAATTTATAGGAGGTAATGACAATGAATAAGACAGAACTTGTAGCAGCAGTTGCTGCAAAAGCAGAGATTTCAAAGAAAGATGCTGATAAGGCAGTAGCAGCAGTTATTGATGCAGTTACAGACGCTCTTAAAGCAGGTGACAAGGTTCAGCTTATCGGCTTCGGCACATTTGAAGTTCGCGACAGAGCAGCTAAAGAAGCTCGTAATCCTAAGACAGGCGAAACAATCAGCGTTCCTGCAACAAAGGTTCCCGCTTTCAAAGCAGGCGCAGCTCTTAAAGCAGCAGTAAAATAATCAGTTTATGATTTGAGAAGGGGAGCTTTAAGCTCCCCGTTTCTTTTATATGTTATTGTAAAAAGGAGCGATACATTGCTTTGTATCGACAGGCACAGTATGAGATTAGACAAATATTTAAAGGTTTCACGAATAATAAAACGGCGCACCGTTGCTAATGAGGTTTGTGACGCAGGGCATGTAACTGTGGGCGGCAAACCCGTAAAAGCATCTTACGATGTAAAAACGGGGGATGTTATTGAAATCCGTTTCGGAGAAAAAATCAGCCGTTATAAAGTTCTCAGCGTTACCGAATACGCAACCAAACAGACGGCAAGTGAAATGTATGAAGAGATAAAATAAGCTGAATATTGCAACAAAGAGGACTGCAAAAATGCAGTCCTCTTTGTTTAGAAGAAAAATCAATACTATTTTGTTCCCGTTGAGCCGAATCCGCCTTCGCCTCGTACAGTTTCGTCAAGTTTATCTGTTTCAATAATCTCAGGAATACAAACAGCCTTAATTACCATTTGGGCAATTCTTTCAAAGGGCTCTATTGTGTACGGTTCGTCTGTGGCCTTTATAACGCCTACGCACACCTCACCTCGGTAGTCGCTGTCCACAACGCCGACGGAGTTTAAAAGGCAAATTCCTTTTTTTATGCTAAGCCCTGAGCGCGAATGAATAAATGCCGCATAGCCTTCGGGAACGGCTAAGGCAATACCCGTTGGGATAAGAGCAGTGTCACCTTTATGTAATGTTAAAGGTTCGTCTATGCAGGCGTAAAGGTCAAAGCCCGCCGCACCGTCAGTACCTCTTGTGGGGATTTTTGCATTTTCCCTTACTTTTTTGATTTTAAGTTCCATTATTCAACACCTCTGTAAAGAAGGCCTCTGGTAAAGTCACCGTCGGGCTTTTTTTCGCTGTAATATGCGTTCATAATTTCGTTGATTTCATCTTTTGTTTCGACTGTAAAATTAAAAAACAGAAAATCGTTATTTTTAATTTCCCCGAGCCTGTCCGCCATATAAATCGGGCGGGAATTGAGAATTTCAGAGTACCCCATAGAGCACCTTATGGGGAATGAAATGCCTTTTCTGTCCGTAATACGGCTATGTCTCTTACATTCTTCGCAGGTTTTACCGTTCTTTATAGGGCAGTTGCGTGTGAGCATAAGGGGAATTCGTCCGTAAGCAAAAATGCCCTTTTTAATCGGTGCGGAAAGTTTATTAGCAAGTTCTAAACCGCATTCGCAGGACAAAACCATCTGTGAAACGCCGAAGGATTTTGCTTCGTCTGCCGAAAGAGAGTTGAGGATATTAAAAGAGTTTGATGCAACGATTTTTTTGCCGTATTTTTTGGCAAGCGCAGCCGCATCAAGTGTGTGGCAAAGCGCAAATTCGGCGGAAGATTTTGAAAGGAGCTTTTCCACATTTCCTTCGTTGCCGAACATTCCGTGAGGCAGTTCAACCGCATATCCGTTTTTAGATACGATTTCATCAGGCGTGCTTAAAGGCACAAAAATTAAATCTGCATCTAAATTTTCGGGAATACTTTCAGCGCTGTCAAATCTGCAATATATTTCATTTGAATTTTTTGCAGGGATTTCCGTGTGTATTGGGCAAGAAAACGTTTTTCTCGGTAAAACCTCGCTGATTTTATCAGACAAACACTCCAAAACCTCTCTTCGCATAAGATTTATCTGCGAAACGGGAAGGGTGTAATCAATATTTTCATCAACAGTTATTCTGTCGGCTTCAAACTGAGTGCCGCCGCATTTTCTAAGAGCTTCAGTAATTCTTTCTGCGCTTACAGGTCGGTTTATAGGCTGTTCGCACACATTTTCACTGAAAACTTTAACTTGAATTTCATTAAAAGTTGCCGTAAGTTCTGCTTTTTCACCGGTTTTTCCGTGAAAGTCAAAATCTACTTTGTATCTCGGCGATTCTTTTTCGTAAATACGGGCGTATTTGTCCAAAAGCTCCTTTGTAGCAGACTGAACATTTTCTTTTTCACGGTAGCCGAACATTGATTTGCCCAGTTCGTTTTTATAATATCCTTGTGTAAATCCGGAGCGTGAAAAAAGATTTTGCAAATCTGCCTGCATTTCGGAATTGTATTTGCTGTCAAGCGCTGCCTTACACGCAGTTACTGCGGCGCTTACATATTCGGGGCGTTTCATTCTGCCCTCTATTTTAAAGGAGCAAACACCCATGTCTGCAAGCTCTTTTATATGGTCAATTAGTGATAAATCCTTAAGGCTTAAATCGTGACCTGTTCCGTTTTGCACCTTGAATGGCAGACGGCACGGCTGGGCGCAAAGCCCGCGGTTTCCGCTCCGTGAGCCGAGAACTGAGCTCATAAGGCATTGCCCCGAAACACACATACAAAGAGCACCGTGAATAAACATTTCAAGTGGAATAGGCGAGTTTTCACAAAGCTCTTTTATTTCATTGAGTGACAATTCTCTCGGCAAAACTGCCCGTGAAAAGCCTAATTCTTTTAAAGCTTTTAAGCCCTCTTTTGTACCGACTGTAATTTGAGTGCTTGCGTGCAAGGCTACCTGCGGACATATTGAGCGCACAATTCTCGCTATACCTAAATCCTGAATAATAAGAGCATCCGCGCCTGCATCACAAATTTTTTTGACTGTTTCGGCAGCTTCTTCGATTTCCGTATCTTTTATAAGGGTGTTAAGAGTAATATACACCTTAACACCCCTTGAATGACAGTATTTAATTGTGCCGTTCAGTTCCTCCAAGGAAAAGTTGTCCGCATTTCTGCGTGCGTTAAAATTGCCGACACCGAAATATACCGCATCAGCGTAAGCGCGAACGGCGGCTTTTAAGGATTCTGAATTACCTGCAGGAGCAAGAATTTCACATTTATTCATCATTTTCCTGCTTGGTCTTTCCTGCAAAAAGATTTATTTGATCATTTTTAAAGCTGACCTCGGTTTTGTAACGCTCAAGCTCCCGCTTGTAATAATCTCTTTCGCTTTTAGCTTTAGCCGCTTCGTCAAGATATTCGCTTATCTGTGTGCGGAAATTATCTGTTACGGCATTTGCTTTTTCAAGCTCATCGGCGATTTCCAAAGCGGTAAGAACTGCCGCCTGATTAGCTGTGATTAAAGAATTACTGCGGAGAATTTCCGTCATACGCTTGTCGATTTTCTCCCCGAGAGATACGGTGTACTCAAGGGTTTCATCGGTATTGATGTAATAGTCAATACCGCCTATATGAAGTTTTACTCTGATTTTATCCATTTTTCCACACCTCTAAATTATAAATCCTCTTCATATACTTTTAATATAAAATCATTGTAACATATCTATTTACTCTTTTCAAGCATTATGTCCGTTCTTTAAAAGAGAGTCAAAAATTCCGCCGGAATTTCGCCCGCCTCCGGAAGGTACCTTTATGTCAACAAGTATGGTGTCATCGCCGATAACCTTGATTTCCTTCCATGATATTTTTATATCGCTTTCACGCCCCAAAAGTCCGAAACATTTGCCTTTACCGTAAATTATAATTGATACAAGACAGCCTGAGCAGGTGTCTACCTCAACATCACACACATTGCCGAGCCTTGCGCCGTCGCAAAGATTTATTACTTCTTTTTCATGCAAATCGGTAATATAACAATTCATAAAAGCACCTCAGTTACATTTAAATCTCGCTCACTAAATATTCTATGCGGTAATTTCATTAAATGTTACTGTTTATAAAAATAAATTAAACAGCCGTCGATTTTTCACTCGGCGGCTGTATTATTTATGATTCTTTTATTTTTTTTAGTGCGCCTTTTT
This sequence comes from Oscillospiraceae bacterium, assembly GCA_022508705.1. Lineage (GTDB taxonomy): Bacteria > Bacillota > Clostridia > Oscillospirales > Acutalibacteraceae > Fimenecus. The sequence goes on along the minus strand of JAFLUO010000012.1, from coordinate 13,493 downwards.
CAAGACGGCTTACCTGCGCCTGTGAAATTCCTATTTCTTCGGCCACTTCCATTTGAGTTTTTCCCTGCATAAATCGAAGAGTGAGTATTTGTTTTTCGCGTTCGCCCAAGTGTTTAATGGTTTCTTTGATTGAGATTTCATTGAGCCAATCGTCATCACTTTCCGCACCACCCACCTGGTCCATAACGTAAATTGTGTCTCCGCCGTCGGAATAGACAGGCTCATACAGTGAGAGCGGTTCAACAATTGCTTCAAGGGCTAAAACAACGTCGGTGGAGTTGATTCCAAGCTCTTTTGCAATTTCATCTATTGTGGCATCTCTGCCGAGACTGTTTTGTATGCGTTCCTTTGCCTGCATTGCGTGGTAAGCGGTGTCGCGAAGGGAACGGCTGACTCTTATGGGGTTGTAATCCCGTAAATATCTTCTGATTTCTCCTATAATCATCGGCACGGCATAGGTTGAAAACTTAACGTTTTGCGTAATGTCAAAGTTGTCAATAGACTTAATAAGCCCTATGCAGCCCACTTGAAAAAGGTCGTCAGGGTTTTCGCCTCTTCCGCTGAATTTTTGAACAACGGAAAGCACTAAGCGCAGATTACCCTCAATCAATTTTTGCCTTGAATATGTGTCTCCGCTTTTTGTTTTTATTAAAAGCTCGTTTTTTTCTTTCTCCGTTAAAACTTTCAGCTTAGATGTGTTAATTCCGCAGATTTCCACCTTATTATATTGCACATAAATCTTCCTTTGCTTTTTTATGTACAGAATTATTATGGACTCTATTTATTGGATTTAATCATCAAAGCCAAAAAATAAACGGCAAAATTGCCGTTTATTTTAAGATGTTATTCAACTGTAACAGATTTTGCGAGATTTCTCGGTTTGTCAACGTCAAAGCCCTTTAATACCGTTGTGTGATATGCCAAAAGCTGAAGCGGCACTACCGTTATAGACGGCATAAGATAGCGTGAAGCACTTGGAACATATATAACCTTATCTGCAACCTCGTGTATTCCCTTCGTACCCTCTTTAACAACAGCAATAACAAATGCGCCCCTTGCGCGAACCTCTTTAATATTTGAAATCATTTTATTAAGAAGAGCATCATCGGTAGCAATAGCTACAACGGCGGTGCCGTTTTCAATAAGGGAAATCGTACCGTGCTTAAGCTCGCCTGCACCGTAGCCCTCGGAGTGAATATATGAAATTTCTTTAAGCTTCAGTGAGCCTTCAAGACAAAGCGGATAGTCAATGCCACGGCCGATAAAAAACATACTGTGACGGTCTTTTATATACCCTGAAATTTCTTTTGTAATATCGTCAGTAGTAAGAGTTCTTTCAATTTTTTCGGGGATTGCAAGTATTTCGTCTGTAAACTGATGAAGAATATCGTCCCCCATAAGACCTTTTTCGTGAGCAAGAAAAGCCGCCAAAACATAGCACACGCCAAGCTGTGCCATAAGGGCTTTCGTTGTAGCAACGGCAATTTCAGCACCTGCGTTTGTGTAAATAACGCCGTTAGATTCTCTTGCAATCGTGCTGTAAAGCACATTTACTATTGACATTGTAAATGCGCCTCTTGCCTTTGATTCCCGCAGCGATGCAAGAGTATCGGCAGTTTCGCCCGACTGACTAACGAAAATACACAAATCATTTTCATTTAAAATGGGATTTCTGTATCTGAATTCGCTGGCAATGTCAACAATAACGGGAATCCGTGCCATATCCTCAATAATGTATTTTGCAGTCATGCCCACATGGTAAGCGCTTCCGCAGGCAACAATATGAATCCTGTTAAGCTTTTTGGTAAATCCTTGCGGGAACTCAAAGGGAAGAACAATGCGACCGTCTTTAATAAGCGGTGAAACAGTATCACGGAAAGCCTTGGGCTGTTCGTAGATTTCTTTTTCCATAAAATAGTCGTAACCGTTTTTCTGAGCGGCATCAACACTCATACTTATACTGTTAATCTCGATTTCCTTCTCTTTGCCGTCAAGCCCGTAAACAGTAATACCGTCTTTTGTCAGCTCAACAAAGTCGTTATCTTTTACAATGTAACAATCCTTTGTGTAAGGCAGAATTGCAGGAATATCGGACGCAATGAAATTTTCTCCGTTACCCTTGCCGATAATCATGGGATTATCTTTCTTCATTGTAAAGACTCTGTCACTAAAGCCTTTAACTATCATTGCAACAGCGTAGGAGCCTTCTACACGGGAGGCAACGTTTATCATGGTTTCAACAGGATTTCCATTAAAAAGATTATCAAAAAGCTGGGCTATTACTTCAGTGTCGGTTTCGGATTTGAAAACATAGCCTTTTTCCTTCAGCTCATTTTTTATTTCAATGTAGTTTTCAATAATTCCGTTATGCACTAGCGTTACAATGCCGTTCATAGATGTGTGCGGGTGGGCGTTAATGTGGTCAGGAATGCCGTGAGTTGCCCAACGGGTGTGACCTATTCCTATTGTGCCCACGGGGTAAACTTTGTCAATTTCTGCCTGAAGATTGTCAATTCTGCCTTTTTCTTTAACAACGGTAACATTTTCTCCTGAAATTGCAATACCTGCTGAGTCGTAACCTCTGTACTCAAGTTTCCTGAGTCCTTCAACAAGAATGGGGGCCGCCTGTTTTTCGCCGATATAACCGACTATTCCGCACATAAAAATTCCTCCGTTAAAAAATTGTATTGAAAGTTTATTTTAAGGCAACAATATCTATGAGGTGATAAAAAATGATTCATATAAAACTCAAAGCTCAAAAAATGCTTATAGGGAAAAACATGAAAGCGTTTTTTGTAAGCATTTTACCATTTTTGATGTCAGCAACGCTTTTGTGCCTTAATTATTATTTACTAAAGTTTATGAAAAACAATGCTGAAATTTCTTTACTTTTTAAAATGTTAATCGCCGTATGTGTTGCAACGCTTTCATTGTTTATGATAAATACCACTTTATATATAAGTGAAAATTATTTTTACAGAAAAGCAACAGACTCATTCGCACCCGTAAGGGCGATTGACCTTTTCTGCTCATTCGCAGTAAATATTTTGAAAACGTTGCTTTTCTTTTCATGGTCAGCGGTTTTCTTTTTGCCCTGCGTTGCGCTGTTGTTTTGTGCATACTCCGCAAAAACAAATAACTATGCGGGTGAAATAGTCACAACTCTTTATATTGCCGCCGCCATAATGGCATTGGTAGGGGCAGGGTGCTTTTTTGTTTTGTTCGGGCGTTATTCAAAATGTAATTTTATACAGTTTACAACGGGTGAAACAAATCCCGTAAAGGTTTTGGCGAGAAGCACAGAGCTTATGGAAGAAAATCAAATACGGTATTTTCTTTTCCGCTTATCCTTTTTAGGCTGGGATATGTCTTGCGCGCTTCTATTCCCAATTATATACGTTTTGCCCTATCGAAAATGCGCAAAATATGTGTTCTTTAACACAAAGCCAAAACAAAAACAGAAAGAGCTTATGAGTGAAAAACCGATAGTATTTATTTTCGGATAAAATAAAGAGAACGAGATTAAAGAATAATCTCGTTCTTTGCTTTATTAAAGAATAATTCCAAGCTCTCCGTTGGGAAGAGCAGCGTTTGACTCGTCCGTGTCAATGTGCATTGCAAGTTTGAAATTCGCATTTACTCTGACAACAACGTCACCGAAAATAAGCTCTCTGCCGTTTGAAGGCACTTTAACGTTTACGATTTGCTTATCGGTCAGTCCGTAATTTTCAGCATCCTCGGGAGTCATGTGAATGTGTCTTTTTGCAACGATAACACCCTCGGAAATTTCAACTTCGCCTGCGGGGCCTACAAGTTTGCAGCCAGGTGTGCCTGCAATGTCGCCCGATTCACGGACAACTGCCGGAACGCCGATTGAGCGTGCGTCAGAGGCGGAAATTTCAACCTGAGTAGCAGGTCTTACAGGGCCGAGAATAGAAACTGCAGGGAATTGACCCTTCGGGCCGATAACAGCTATTCTTTCTTCACAGGCGTACTGACCGGGCTGTGAAAGATCTTTTTTCTTTGTAAGCTCATGACCTTCGCCAAAGAGTATTTCAAGAGCCTCTTTCGTCACATGAACGTGTCTTGCAGATGTTTCAATTAAAACAGTTTTTTCCATATTTAATACTTCCTTTTTATAGTTTTACAAATTTTTACAAATATATAATACGCTTTTTTTATTCATTTGTAAAGACATTCAAAGAAGTTCCTTGAATGAGCGAATATTTTTATCAGCGATTTTGCACATTTCTTCCCAATCGCTTTTTGAAGATTCATCATACATTGCTATAACGGTAAATCCCGCTTTCTTTGCGCTTTTAAAACCGATAAGTATATCCTCAACAACAATACATTTTGAAGGTGAAACACCGATTTTCTCTGCCGCTAAAAGATAAACATCCGGGTGGGTTTTGTCTTTGCCAGCCTCATGTACATAGGTTTTCGAGTCAAACAAATGTGCAATTGCGTTGTTCTGTAAAACGGCTGTGCATAAATCATCGTCAGAAGCGGTGGCATACGCCGTTTTAAGCCCGTTTGCTTTACAAAATTCAATAAATTCAGCGGCACCGTCTTTCAGCATAACGGAAGTTTTGTATTGATCCATACAAAGACTGTGCCATTCTTCGATTATATCCTCTTCCGAGTCGGGCAGATTATATTCTTCTTTCGTGAATTTTGCCGCCGATTTGAAATGCATGGTTTTAATTTTTTCTTTGTAATCAGGGGGCAGGGGAATATTCCGTCTTTTAAAAAATTCCACATCAACCTCATGCCAAACGTCCATTGAGTCAATGAACGTGCCGTCAAGGTCAAAAATTATTCCGTCAAAATCTTTTATGTTCATAATTCAATCCTTCAATGATTCAAGATATTTTTCGATTTCTACGGCTACACCGTCATCTTCATTTGATAAAGTGACAACTTGTGCGGCACTTTTGGCTTCTTCCCAGGCATTTGCCATTGCATAAGAATGACCTGCAATTTTCAGCATTTCGCAGTCGTTGCCGCTGTCGCCGAATGCCATAACCTCATTTTCGCCAATACCCATAATTTCGCAAAGCTTTTTGAGGGCATATCCCTTGTTCGCATTATGATTATTCATTTCAAGATTTTCAGGGATAGAGGAAGTAACAAAAATTCCGCCGATATTTTGAATTTCACTTTTTACGCTGGGGAGCTCTTCACCTGTGATGTGCATAATGTTGATTTTTTCAACACCGCAGTTTCCGATATGCTCGGACAAATTCGGAACAACATTTGCTTTGTCTTTAAGCACTTTAAGGTAATGTGCGGAAATGTTGCCGTAATTGTAAAGTTTTGCGGAATACCCGTCAAGAAAACATTCACCTTGAAAATAAATTTCGTGAGTAAGGGAATGTTCGTTTATTACAGAAAACACTTTCTTCGATTTTTCCGCATCTAAAAGCTGTGACGTAATAATTTCATCTGTTTGTGCGTCATAGGTTACTGCGCCGTTTGAGGTGATTATGTAATCTGCAAAGGGTAAAGCCGTAGTTGCATCAAAAGTAAGTGACTTTGTCCGCCCAGTAGAAATACAGATTTTAATGCCTTTTTCCTTTGCCCTTTTTAATGCGGCTATATTTCTTTCGGAAATGCTTATATGGTTATCTTTAAAAAGAGTTCCGTCTAAATCGGTCATTATAAGTTTAACTGCCATATTTGTGTCTCCGTTATTTACAATTTAAATTTTATGATAGGTTGATCTTAATTAAAGGCTTCGGTAACAGTTGTTATTTGCAGTAAAGATTAGTATCCCAAAATGAAATATGCCTGTGGTGGCGCAAGTAAATTTCATATTCAGGGTTTATTTCATGGATTTTATTTACAAGTGCGAATATATCTTCACTTCTGTGATAAGCTGCAATATTAAGCTTAGGTTTGCTTTGTAAAGTATTTATTGCGCCATTTAACATTTGCATTTCAGCGCCTTCCGTGTCGGCTTTAATATATGTGAAATTTGTTTGAAGACTATCAACGGTAATTGACGGGATTTCATCACCGCAAGTTTTAATACTGCTGCCTCTTCCTTTGTTACCGCCGAAAAAATATGTTCCGCATTTGTCTGATACTACCGCATTTATTAAAGAAATATTTTTCATATTCTCAGAGTGTCTGCAAAGCTTTTTAAATGAACGCCCGTCAGGTTCCACTGCCGTTATTTTTGCGTATCCGCCTGTGAATTTTACAAGCTCGTCAATCGTGTCGCCCCGATATGCGCCAAGGTCAAGATAAGTTTCATTTTCAGTAAGCCCTAAAAGAGAGAGTGACTCTTCCTTGTCCGTTTCACAGTCAAACAGTAAATTTAAATCACCCGTAATCTGAAATTCAATTATGCTTTTAAAAACCTCTTTGGATTTCTCGTCAGCAAGACACTTATAAGCTGAATTTATTTCATTCAAATGGCTTTCAAAATAGTCTTTATTGAAAATTTCGTCACCGTAAACGGGAACGGAAGGCATAATTACAGAGTGCCTTTCAGAAAGTTTTTTTATATTATCAATTACATCTTCCCGTCCGTTTGCAAAGCAAAGAGCAACTGTGAAATCAGTCACTTTTCTTTGGAGTTCGCTCAACGGCAAAACCTTGTAGCCGTGAAAAGTGCGGTCTCTTGCAAATCCATCGCTGGCGACAACAAATTGGGGAGTAATTCCAAGATGCTCAAATTCAGTAAACACCTTATCAGCACCGTTACCTGTTCCGTATACGGCAACAGGATAGGGTGAATTTTTTATCTTTTCCCAAGAAGATTCAACATCTAATAAATAAGAGAACATCTTTTCACCGCCTTGAATTTTCATTTTAACATATTTTTAAATTAAAATCTATAACTTCAACGATTTAGGACAAAATACTATTAAAAATTGTGGGAGAGAATAGAGTGAAAGTAGCATTTTTCGACAGCAAGCCTTATGATATTTCATCCTTTGAAAAGGCTTTGCAGGGAAAAGATATAACCGTAAAATTTTATGAAACAAAACTAAATGCAGATACGGCAGGGCTTGCAAAAGGAGCAGAATGTGTTTGTGCATTCGTGAACGACACGCTTGACAGTGAAACGATTGAAAAGCTGGTAGACTTCGGCATCAAGCTGATTGCCTTACGTTGCGCAGGTTACAATAATGTTGATTTAGACGCTTGCAAAGGGAAAATTCCCGTTGTGCGTGTCCCTGCCTATTCGCCGTATTCCGTTGCCGAGCACGCAATAGCTATGCTTATGACATCTATCAGGCGAATACACAAAGCGTATATCCGCACTAAAGATTTCAATTTTTCCCTTAACGGACTTACGGGCTTTGACCTTCACGGCAAAACAGTGGGCGTTGTGGGTACTGGTAAAATTGGCAAGTGCTTTATTGACATTTGCAAGGGCTTTGGAATGAACGTTTTGTGCTATGATAAATTTCCTTTGACAGACGAGGGGCCGAATTATGTTTCTCTTGATGAAATTTGGGAGAAAAGTGATGTTATTTCTTTTCATTGCCCGCTGACTGATGAAACGCATCATATTCTCAATGAAAGTGTTATCGAAAAATTGAAAAAAGGCGTTGTGATAATCAACACCTCCAGGGGTGCGCTCATAGATGCCGAGGCACTTCTTGAAGGGATTAAAACCCGAAAGATAGGCGCTGCGTGTCTTGATGTTTACGAAGAAGAATCTGACCTTTTTTTCAGAGATGTTTCGGGTCATATTCTTGAAGACGACACTCTTGCAAGGCTTATTTCCATGCCGAATGTCATTTTAACGTCACACCAGGCATTTTTAACGGAAGAAGCACTTGAAGCGATTGCAACAACGACTGTAAATAACATAGTAGCGTTTTTTGAAGATGGTAAAAGTGAAAACGAGGTTTGCGTGAATTAAATTTTTATTTTGAATATTAAATCAACGAATTATTTCCCCTTGAAAATTATATAATTTTATAGTAGAATATTGGTAATCAATATGAAAGGAGAAATCATTATGAATTTTGATTTTTCGGTGTTCGACGGTTTCGATTGGAAAATTTATGAAATTTTCAGCTCTCTTCACAGCACGGTAATGAATTATGTGGCAGAGTTTTTCACATTCTTTGGCGAGGGTAAATTTGTTATTCCGCTTGCTCTTTTTGCACTCTTTTGTCTTTCAACAAAGCGTCTTCGCAAAACAGGCGGCACTCTTTTATTGGCTATCGTTTTCGGTACTATAATGACAAACGGCATTTTCAAGCCTCTTTTCGGCAGACCCCGCCCGTACATATATTATAAAGACAGCGCAGATTATATGAACTGGTACACTCAGGCAGGTTCCCATGTTGAAAGCGATAAATCTTTCCCGTCAGGCCATACAACCCTTGCTTTTGAAACTGCAGTTGCACTTTTCAGCACATTAAACAAAAAGTTTAGCTGGATATTCCTTGTAATGGCGGTGGGAACAGGGCTTTCAAGAATTTACCTTTGCGTACATTACCCCACAGATGTTATCGGCGGATTTTGCATCGGTGTTATTGCAGGCATTCTCGGTTATTTTGTTGCAAGAGCAATTCTTAAATTTGCAAATCAGTCAGAAAATCCGCTTATTAAAAAGTTTAATGACTTTGACCTTCTTGACAAATTTTCAAAAAAAGCATAATATTTATTTAAAATATATCACCCGTGTCAATAATAGATACGGGTGATTTTTTATGCACAAAAGAGTGGCGATACTGTTTTTCATGCTTATGGTTATATTCGGTATGCTGACGGTGAATCTTTCATATATACTCATTCAAAATACGGAAGTTTCAGAAACGGTGGGCACAAAATCTGAAACCGTCAACATTTCAAGAGGTGGAATTTACGACAGAAATCTAATTCCGCTCGTAAATACGGATAAAAGTTATATTTGCTATGCGTTGCCGAGCACCGAGGCTCTCAAAAAGCTTGAACCGTATATGAGTGATAGCGAAATGTCCGACATTTATTCAAAAATGTCAAACGGTAAAATTATCAAACTTAACTGCACACACATTTTTAATGAAAATGAAATAGTGTCCGTTGGCGTAGTAAAAAGATATAATGGAGAAAACCTTTGCCCCCATTTAATCGGCTATTTGGACGGCGACGGTAACGGTGTTGCAGGTCTTGAAAAAAACTATGACAGTTTTCTTAAAATGACAGGCGGAACCGTGCGCGCCACTTGGAGCGCTGACGCTCAAAACCGAATACTTCTCGGTCAAAAAATAAATGTTACAGAAACGAATTACCCCGACGCAGGCGGAATTTCTTTGACGATTGACAAAGAATTTCAGTCCGCACTTCAAAAAATAATGAATAACTCTGACATCAGTGTAGGTGCGGCGGTTATAATGGACAGTGAAAATTCAGAAATCTTAGCTTCCTGCTCGCTACCGTCCTTTGACCCGCAAAATGTTGCCGCATATCTTAACAAAGAGAATGCACCTTTAATTAACCGTGCAGATACGGCATACAGCGTAGGCTCGGTTTTCAAGCCCTTTGTTGCGGCGGCGGCGCTCGAAAACGGAATTGAAGTTGAGCATTATTGCAACGGAATTATTTCAGTAGGGGGAAAATCCTTTCGTTGCAATAACGGTATTGCCCACGGACAAACAGAAATGGCACAGGCCATGGAAAAGTCCTGTAATACTTATTTCATACATTTGGGTCAAAGTGTGGGAGCTGAAAAGCTGTTAAACATTTGCGAGGGGCTGGGGCTCGGCAAAAGCTTTGAGTATGAAGACGGGATTTATTCCAAAAAAGGAAATCTGCCATCACTTTCAGAGTTGTCTTCCCAGTCAGCGCTTGCAAATCTTTCCTTCGGGCAGGGGACACTGCTCGCAACTCCGTGGCAAATGGCGGCGGCATATTCCGCAATAGCAAACGGCGGAGTTTACCATACGCCTGTTTTAATGAATGCTATTTTAGGTGAAAATCAAGAGGTGATTCAAAGGCTTGTGCCAGACGAAGGCGTGCGTGTTATAAGCAAGGACACAGCGGGGCGCCTTGACAAAATACTGCGTGGAGTGGTTGAGAATGGTACGGCAAAACTTGGATTCACTGAAAAGGCGAGAGGATGCGGAAAAACCGCAACGGCGCAAAGCGGATGGATAAAAGACGGCAGAGAAATTTTACACACCTGGTTTTGCGGATATTTCACATATAATGAAAAAACTTATACGGTTGTAATTTTAAAAGAGGACGGCACCTCAGGTGCTAACGACTGCGCCCCGATTTTTAAAACAGTAACAGAAACAATCTGTGAAATAATAGACGGAAGAAAATGAATTTGTAAACAAAACGGCAGTTCGTTGTGAACTGCCGTTTTACTTTGTTACTCCCAAATATCAACTGCACCGCGGTTTTCGGTGACCTTTTTAACATACTCCGCAACCTTTTTGTGCTCGGGGTGATTTTTGTAATTTTCCAATTCCTGCTCGTTTTCTGTTTCGACTATCAAAAGAGCATCAAAATTGCGGTCACACTCAACCTGATTTTCCAAAAATGTGAGCTTTTTAATATGCGGTACTTTAGGTGGTAAGCTTTCAAGCCCGTTTTTAACGATTTGAACATTTTCTTTGAGAGTTTTGCCTTCAGCCGCTTTGAATTTCCACATTACAATATGTTTAAGCATTGTGTACCTCTGATTTCATTTTATATTAAACAAAGTTTTTGCGTTTTTTGCCGTTAAATCAAGAATTTCCTGTGGGGAAACGCCTCTCACCTCGGCCATTTTTTGTGCAGTGTACGGAATGAGAGAGGAATCGTTCCTCTTTCCTCTGAACGGCACGGGAGTCATATATGGGCAGTCAGTTTCAATCAACAGTCTGTCAG
>JAFLUO010000012.1:0-2563 GCA_022508705.1 Oscillospiraceae bacterium | reverse complement strand
TCTTTTTCATAGTGGTAATCAAGACCGATTTCACCTATGGCAACAACTTTTTCGTCCGTGCAAAGCTCTTTTAATACTCCAATGTCTCCCTCTTTATAATCCGAAAGATTTAACGGGTGAAAGCCAACAGCCGAGTAAATGTAATCATATTTATGCGCCGTTTCAACGGAAAATTTGCTGGTCTCAATATTTACTCCGCAGAAAACAACGCCCGAAACGCCTTTGCTCTCTAAAGAAGCGAGCAATTCGCTTCTGTCAGAATCAAATTGCTCGTCGTCATAATGTGCGTGTGAATCAAATATATTATTCATCATCTTATTTTTGAACCGTTAGGGATAGACGGGTCAAGGAAAAGAACCTTAACATCATCGTCTGAACAATCAGCGGCTAAAATCATTCCGTTGCTCTCCACTCCGCAAAGAACTGCAGGCTTTAAGTTTGAAACAACGACTACTTTTTTGCCCACAAGGCTTTCAGGACTGTACCATTTTGCAATTCCGCTTGCAACGGTTCGGGGGCTCCCTGAGCCGTCATTGAGAGTGAGCTTTAAAAGTCTTTTGGCTCTCGGAATCGGCTCACAAGCCGTAATTTCAGCGGCTTTAAGCTCTACCTTCATAAAATCTTCAATAGATATTTTTGCAATTCCTTCGGGCCTTTCCTCTTTCTGTGCCTCTTTCATTTTTTCTTCCTGCTTTGCAAGCAATTCGGAAAGTAACTTTTCAGCATCTATTCTGTTAAACAGCGGAACAGCTGTGCCGACTTTGTCGCCTGCATTTAAGCTGTTAAAGTCTGCAAGTGAAGCGTACTCGGCAGGAGCGGCGCAAAGCTGATCGTTGATTTTAACTGCCGTTTCGGGCATGAACGGTGAAATAAGAGCAGAAAGAATATGAATGCTTTCCAAGAGATTGTAAAGCACTGTGCCGAGCCTTTCTTTCTGAGTTTCATCCTTTGCAAGCGCCCACGGCATTGTTTCATCAATATATTTGTTGCAACGGCGGGCAAATACCATTACCGATTCAACTGCATCGCTCATTTTATATTCAGCAATGTTGCTGTCAAGGTCTTGAACAGCTTTTCTTGCGGCAGATTTAAGCTCTTCGTCAACAGGCTCCGATTTAACGGGAGCTTGAATAATGCCGTCAAAATATTTATTCTGCATTGCGATGGTGCGGTTAACAAGATTGCCGAGAGTGTTTGCAAGATCAGCGTTAAAACGGTCAATCATAGCCTCATAGGTAATTGAGCCGTCATGCGCATGGGGCATTTCGGAAAGAAGATAATACCTTACCGCATCAACGCCGAAAATTTCTGTAAGCTCATCGGCATAAATTACGTTGCCGCGGGATTTAGACATCTTATCTTCACCGAATAAAAGCCACGGGTGACCGTAAACCTGCTTTGGAAGCGGCTCACCCAATGCCATAAGCATAATAGGCCAATAAATCGTATGAAATCTTACAATGTCCTTACCGATAATATGAACATCGGCAGGCCAGTATTTATTGTAAAGTTCTCCACTGCCGTCAGGGTCAAAGCCCAGCGCAGTAATATAGTTTGAAAGAGCGTCAATCCAAACGTAAATAACATGCTTGTCGTCAAATGTAACGGGAATACCCCATTTGAATGAGGTTCTTGAAACGCAAAGATCCTGAAGGCCGGGTTTAATAAAGTTGTTAAGCATTTCTTTTTTGCGCGCCTCGGGGTAAATAAAGTTCTCGTTGCTCTCAATAAACTCTTCAAGCTGTTTTTGATATTTAGAAAGTTTTAAGAAATATGCCTCTTCTTTAGCGGGTTTTACCTCTCTACCGCAGTCAGGGCATTTGCCGTCAACTAACTGGCTTTCAGTCCAAAAGGACTCGCACGGAGTGCAGTAAAGACCTTCATATTCACTTTTATAGATATCGCCTTGTTCATAAAGCTTTTTAAAAATCTTCTGAACGGTCTTTTCGTGATAACCGTCAGTAGTACGGATAAATTTATCGTAAGTTGTATTAAGCAGGTCGCAAATGTTTTTGATTTCACCTGCTACGCCGTCAACATATTCTTTAGGTGTAACGCCTGCCGCCTTTGCGTATTCTTCAATTTTTTGACCGTGCTCGTCAGTACCTGTCAGAAAGAAAACATCAAAGCCCTGCATTCGCTTGTACCTCGCAATTGCGTCGGTCAGCACAATTTCGTAGCTGTTGCCGATGTGAGGCTTACGGGAAGTGTAAGCGATGGCTGTTGTGATGTAAAACTTTGGCTTTTCACACATAGAAAATGCCCCTTTCTGAATAATATTTGCAGTCGCAATATATGTCATAATATATTTTGACCGCATAAACAAAATTATTATACTAAAATATGGAATGTTTTTCAAGCCTTTTACATAAGAGTTAATTAAAAACATTTTCTAAGAGCTAATCAGAAAAGATTTTCAAAAAAATTAAAAAATTTCAAAAAAAGTGTTGACATCCACTTATTTTTATGTTATTTTATATGAGCCGCTGAAAACAGCAGCAAACAGGCGTGGGAGCATAGCTCAGCTGGGAGAGCATCTGCCTTACAAGCAGAGGGTCACAGG
>JAFLUO010000119.1 GCA_022508705.1 Oscillospiraceae bacterium | reverse complement strand
GATAACGGTTATAAAAAAGAGAAATTATCTGCGGAGTTAAGGATATTTCGGGAATCATCACAATAACTCCACGGTCCGTTTTTAAGGCTTCATCAATAAGTTTTAAATAGACCTGAGTTTTTCCGCTGCCCGTTACACCGAAAAGCAATGCACCTTCCGCCTTTGGAGAATTATATAACTCCTTTAAACCGTTATAAGCTTTAGTTTGCTCATCAGACAAAACAATTTCATTACTGTTTTTGTCCTCGGTCTGCATTTTTACAGAACGGTAAACCTCGTGGTCATAAATCTCAATAACACCCTTTGCCTCTAAGCCCGTTACTACGGTTGCGGAAACGCCTGCGTAATAACAAAGCTCTTTAACGGAAAGGGTTTGAAATTCTTCCAAAACCTTAATAACATTTTCCTGTTTTTTTGTAAGTTTAACCGTCGTTGTGTCATCTTCAAACCCCGCAAGCCTTGCCATTTTGAGAACGGCATCATTTACTTTGCGTTTTGACTCGGTATTTCTGAGAAGCATTCCCTCTACAAACATTTTATCCAAAATGTCTGCTTTTCTTTGCAGTTTACATTCTTTTATAATCGTTTCCTCTTTGAGAAAACGGTTTTTATCAAGTAAAAATTCATATACTGATTTTTCCGTCTCGTCTGAAAATGAGCCGTTGTAATCTGGGTCTGCCGCGTAAGAAACCGTAATTTTAGTAGAAAAACCTATTGGCAAAAACTGCTTGCACGCATCAAAGTAAGTACAAAAGGTCTGTTCACGGACAAAATTTGCGGATAAGAGCATTTCATCAGTAAGCAACGGCTCTAAATCAAGAACACCGCTTATATTTTTGAGCTTTTGCGATATTTCCTTTTCTTTTCTAACGGAAAAAACCATTCCTATTCGCTTTTTTGAGCCGTTTCCAAAGGGAACAAAAACACGCACACCTGGCTTTATTGAAGAAATTAAAAAAACGGGAACAGAATAATCAAACAGCTTGTCAAAGGAATATGCCGTATTTTCAACAGCAACCTTTGCAATGGTAAAAAGATTCATACTCCGCCCCCTTTTCTTAATTTAATTGTGTTTATTATTTAGTAACATCTGGCTCAACAATATTGATGGCACCTGCAATAATTTCATCAAGAGCTAAACTTACGGGCTTTTCTTCAAGAATTATGCCGTCCTCTTTAGCCTCGGCAGCGATTTCTCTTGCTCTTTTTGCAGTTGCTGCAACAAGCGAATATCTGCTTTCATACTTTTCAAGCACGTTTGTTAAATCGGGATTAAACATTTTTAATTACCTCACTTATTTTATGATTCATTCTTTTATATGTAAAATTCAATGCTTTAATAATACTTAAAACATTGTTTGAAGCCTCGTCAATATCATCATTCACAACAACAAAATCATAATCTGCACTGCGAAGAATCTCATTTTTAGCAATTTCAAGGCGTTTCGCAATATCCTGTTCGTTTTCCGTGCCTCTCCTACGGATTCTGCTTTCCAGAACCTGCATTGACGGCGGTAAAAGGAAAATTGAAACAGCGTCGGGGTACAATTCTCGGATTTTTTGCGCACCCTTAACCTCAATTTTTAAAATCACGGTTTTGCCCTCTTTAAGCCACTTGTCAACAGGCTCTTTGGGAGTGCCGTAAATATTCTCGCCGTACTGTGCATATTCAAGGACTTGACCGTCCTCAACCATATTTAAAAATTGGTCTTTCGTTATAAAATAATAGTCTACTCCGTCAGTTTCGCCTTGCCTTTTTTCACGGGTAGTAAGAGAAATTGAGCGCTGAAGCATATCGTCTTTGTCAAGAATTATATCAAGCACCGTATCTTTTCCCACACCCGAAGGACCTGAAAAAAGTACAAGCATACCGTTATTCTGCATAAGGCTCTTCCCCCTCTGCAATATTTTCCGAACGGCTGAAGATTGTTTCGGGTTTTAAATAAGATGAAACGATATGATCGCTGTCCATAACAATTACAGAATGGGTTTTTCGCCCCTGCGTTGCATCTATCAGCATATTATTTTCCTTAGCCTTTGCAATAATTCGCTTTGAAGGTGCCGAATCAATTGAAATCACCGCAATTACACGGTCAGCATTTATTGCATTTCCAAAACCCACATTTATTAGTTTCATAATAACGCATATCGTCCTTTCATAAATTTAGCACAAAAACTTATTCAATATTCTGAATTTGCTCTCTTATTTTCTCAATTTCAGCCTTAATGTCAATAACGCACCTTGCGATTTCAACATCCTGCGCCTTGGAGCCTATTGTATTTGCTTCTCTGTTCATTTCCTGAACAAGAAAATCAATTTTTCTGCCTATGGGCTCGTTACTGTCTAAAAACTGTGAGAGCTGGTCAATGTGACTTCTCAAACGTACTGTTTCCTCAGCAACAGCTACCTTATCGGCGAAAATTGCACATTCGGTTGCAATTCTTTGCTCATCAATATGTATATCTGCAAGAAATTCGTTTAATCTTTCAAGGAGTTTACTGTTATATTCCTTAACAGTTTCGGGCGAACGCTGTTCAATAAAGGCAACCTTTGAAAGAATGAAATCTGCACGTGACAAAACGTCCTCACGCAGTTTTTCGCCCTCGGTTTCGCGCATGGAAATGAATTTTTCAACCGCTGTTTTTGCAACTGTGCGCACACTCTCCCAAGCCTCGTCCTCATCAACCGCCTTTTTACGAACGGTAAAAAGCTCCGAATTTTTTGCAAGAGCATTAAAAATCGAGGAGTCTTTTACGCTGAGATCAAATTCATCAGCCATTGTATTGTAAGCCTTTAAATACTCTTCGGCTAACTGTTCATTTAAAATTACTTCACTGTCTGCTTCGCCGATATTTTCAATTGAAACATAGCATTCAATTTTGCCACGTGACACAAATGAGCCGATAAAGTTTTTTAGCTTGTCCTCAAGAAAGCCGTAGCTTCTCGGAATGCGTGAAGAAAATTCAAAATATCTGTGATTAACACTTTTTAATTCAACGGTAATATTATACGACCCTTCAGTTCCCTGCGCTCTGCCGTAACCCGTCATGCTTTTTATCATTTTTATTCAACTCCGTTATTGCTTACAACAGCTTCCCTTTAAAAGTGTGGGTATGTCACCGCTGTAAACTCCGTTATTTTCTTCAAAGCCTAAAGTCAATAGAACTTTTTTAATTCTTTCATCTTCGCAATATGCCATATATGCACTGCGATTGGCACAAAAATTCAACGCCGCTCGAATATATCCTTCAACTAAAAGTTCATCAGAAATATCGCATTGTAAAGATGAAATATAACATTTTGTGTCGCAAATCTTCATAAAAATTTTGCCGACGTTTGCTCCGTCGGGTGTCAAGCCGATATATCCGCCGTAAATGAAATTTTCATCAAGATTTTCATTTGGGAAAAGCTCTTTCAGCTCATTTACATCCGTAATGGGCTTATAGTATATCATAAAATCATTTCTTTCTGTCAAGAGACGCCGCAGTCATTAGCTTGTGCACTTCTTCATCGGTAAGATTTCTCCAATCACCCGTTTTTAACATTCCGAGCTTGACCGAACCTATCTGTGTTCTTTTTAACCTTGCAACCTCAAGCCCTAACGCTTCGCACATTTTTCTGATTTGGCGGTTTCTGCCCTCATAAATTATTATTTCAATAACAACTCTGCCCTCGCCCCGTTCAAGAATGCGAACCTCAGAGGGCATAGTTAACCTACCGTCAATTTCAATACCCGTTGTAAGAGCGGTAATCTGATCTTCCGTTATAGACGGTCTTATTGTAACACGGTAGGTTTTGGGAACATGCTTTGT
>JAFLUO010000118.1 GCA_022508705.1 Oscillospiraceae bacterium | reverse complement strand
TGGTTATGCCAAAAATTAACTGACATACTTAACCTTTTGAATTATAGCAAAATTTTCTAATGATTTCAATAGATTTTTTACACTTTAATACCAAATATTGCATTATTGTCTGAAAATTTGAAAAAACATACATTCTTGCATAGACTTTTGTGAAAAATTATGATATATTTATCTTAAATTTCACGGAAATTTTCAGCGAAAAAAATATACAAACACAAAGGAGCGACACCGTGCGTACCACACGGATATCTATATGGAACTTTTGAACTATGAAATCCTGAATGCCAGCGGAAAGGCCGACAAGAACAGAAACCCTATGTTCTCCGCTGTAACTTATCCTGCATTTATTGATCTTTCATTTAATGCGCCAAAAAGCGTTCATGACGTTATTCCCGTTTTTCCCGACGGTGAAGAGAATATTTTTGAGATTTTCGGCAGTCTTGACGGAGTCAATTTTTATTCCTTCGGCGAAGGTGACCGAATTGCAAGATATATAAGAATTTTTATTAAATATTCATCGGGAGAAAATGTAACCGTTAATAATATTGAGGTTTTGGGAGAAAGCTGTACTTTCCCTCAGAAAAAAGCCACATTTAAAGAGCCAAATGATTTTATCGGCAGCGGTTACGATGCTCCTATTACAGATGACAACATAATAAACGACGTTAAAGGCATTATTGCCCGTGCAATAGGCGAAAATTACGTTGACGGCTTTGAACTGAGACTTGACAGACGGCTCAAAACCGACTATTACATTGTGGAGTCCCTTCGCGGTATTGTTCGCCTTATTTCAAATTCGGGCGTCGGTCTTGCCTCCGCTTTTAACTGCTATCTTAAAGAGGTTTGCGGATGCCATATTTCAAGATACGGCAAAAGAATTGAGCTTCCTCAAAATTTACCTCAGGTTAAGGGCAAAATTGAGCGGCATACAAAATTCAAGCACCGTTACGCTTACAATTACTGCGCTCATTCCTACTCCATGGCTTTTTGGAATGAGGAGGATTGGCAAAAGGAGCTCGATTTCCTTGCCATGAACGGTGTCAATATGGTGCTTGACATTACGGGTATGGAGGAAGTATATAGAAGATTTTTAACTAAGCTTGGTTACCGCCTGCGTGAAATAAAGAATTTCCTTACGGGCCCGTCATATTTTGCATGGTGCTATATGGCAAATATTGCGGGTGTGGGCGGTCCGCTTCACGACGATTTCTTTTACGAAGCCTGCGAGTTAGCACGCAAAAATCATCGCAGAATGCAGATTCTCGGAATGGACATTGTTTTGCAGGCTTACAATGGCATGATACCGTCGGATATCAACAAAAAAGCAGGCGACGTTCCCACCATTGAGCAAGGGCTTTGGAACGGGCTCCCCCGCCCGCTTATGATTGACCCTGCCTCTGTAAGCTACGTTAAATACGCTACTCTTTTTTACGAATGCCAAAAGGAAGTTTTCGGTGATATTACAAAATATTTTGCAGGTGACATTTGCCATGAGGGCGGAACACTGAAAGGCTCTAACGAAAAAGACGTTTATATGAATTTTGTGGGAACGCTTACACAGTTCAGAAAAGATGCGGTTCTTATTATGCAGGGTTGGGGCGAAAATCCCACAAAATCCTTCATTAAATATTCAAAACCGTTCCGTGACGAGCACGTTTTAATGCTTGACCTTTTTGCAGAAAGCAGACCGAAGAGTTCGGGGCGCAACGCTCCCCTTTCAAAATTCAACTACCTTTACGGTATGCTAAATTCCTTCGGCGGAAGAATGGGTATTCACGGTAATATTGACATTCTCGCTGGTGCTATCCGTGAATCCTCAAAAAATTCAAATTTTAAGGGAATTGCCCTTACCGCTGAAAGCAATACTTCTGATCCCATAGTTCTTGACCTTTTCTTCTCAACTATTTGGGAGGATATTAAAGACACAAGGGCTTGGATAAACGCATTTGCCGAACGACGCTACGGCGCCAAAAATGAAAATATTGAAAAATCCCTTGAAATTCAGCTTAGAACGGCACTTTCAGATAAGTACTATAACCTTGGCGAAGGCGCTCCCGAAAATCTTCTTTGCGGTAGACCCGAAGGAAGATACGATAAGGTGTCAAGCTGGGGCAATACAAAATTCGGATATAATGTTAAAGAATTTGAAGAGGCGGCAAAGCTCTTCCTTGCTGATTATGACAAATTTAAGGATAACGAATGCTATGTTTACGATGCGGTAAACATTTTAAGGCAGGTACTTTCAAACAAAATTTACGGCGTTATTCTTAAAATGGAGAGCGAGTATAAATCAAAGGATTATTTTGCATTCCTTGAAAACGGTAAAAAACTTTTGTCCCTTGCAGATATGCTTGACAAGGTTCTTCTTAATCACAAGGATTTCACTTTGGGCGAATATTTAGGCAGAGTTGAAGCTTATGCCAATAAGCTTGACGATTTCACTAAAGAACTGTACCTTATCAACGCAAAGGCTCTTATTACCACTTGGTATTCACGCCCTGCCGCAAACCCCGGCGGACTTCACGATTATTCAAACCGTCAATGGGGCGACCTTGTAAGCGGTTTTTATAAAGTACGCTGGGAAAGGTTCATAAATTTTGTACAGGAAGAAATGGACGGCAAAAAGCCGCAGTCTATTGACTGGTTCAAGCTTGAATGGGATTGGGTAATCAACGACACAAAATACACTAAAAAGCTTCGTGAGGATTCCCTTAAAGCTCTTTGCAAGCAGATTATCGGTTAAATTTAATCTTATATTAAAAAAGCTGCCTCAAATATTTGAGACAGCTTTTTTGTAATAGTTTTTATTTTAATAAATACCCTGTTCCATCATTGCCTGTGCGACTTTTTCAAATCCTGCGATATTAGCTCCCGCTACAAGATTGTAACCGAGACCGTATCTTTCAGCCGCGTCAACAGAGTTTTTATAAATATTCTTCATTGCACTTTGAAGTTTTGAATCTACCTCTTCCGCAGTCCAGCTAAGTCGCTGGCTGTTTTGGCTCATTTCAAGACCCGAAACGCAAACACCGCCTGCATTTACGGCCTTCGAAGGAGCCACGATAATATCCTTTTGCTCTAAAAGGAAGTTAAGAGCCTCTTCGGTGGTGGGCATATTTGAAACTTCAATGTAATACTTAACACCGTTATTTGCAATAAGCTTGGCATCGTTGAGATTTACCTCATTTTGAGTAGCGCAGGGAAGAACAACGTCACCCTTTACGCCCCACGGTTTTTGACCTGCATGGAACTCAGCGCCGAACTTATCCGCATACATTTGGACTTTGTCCATACCGGAAGCGCGCATTTCCAAAAGATAAGCAATTTTCTCCTCCGTTGCGATTCCGTCTTTATCATAAACATATCCGTCGGGGCCGCTTATGGTTAAAGCCTTGCCACCTAGCTCGGTAAGCTTTTTAATAGCACCCCAGGCAACATTGCCGAATCCTGACACGACAAAGGTTTTACCCTCAATGGAGTCACCCATATGCTTAAATACTTCGTTGGTGTAATAAATTGCGCCGTATCCCGTTGCCTCAGGGCGGACAAGTGAACCGCCGTAAGAGAGACCTTTACCCGTGATAACGCCGTTTTCAAATGCGTCGGAAATTCTCTTATACTGACCGAATAAAAATCCGATTTCCCGTGAGCCTACGCCGATGTCGCCTGCGGGAACGTCAACGTTAGGACCGATATGGCGGTAAAGCTCTGTCATAAAGGCCTGGCAAAAACGCATGATCTCGCCCTTGCTTTTTCCTGTCGGGTCAAAATCGGAGCCACCCTTTGCACCGCCCATAGGAAGACCCGTTAAGGAGTTTTTAAAGGTTTGCTCAAATCCGAGGAAATACATTATACTTGAATTTACGCTCGGGTGAAAACGCA
>JAFLUO010000117.1 GCA_022508705.1 Oscillospiraceae bacterium | reverse complement strand
AACCGCCGTCCTACTGAAACGGCTAAACCGTCGCCCTCTGTTACACGGACTCCGCCTCGCAACACTGCAAATGCCAAAAATTCTTCCGCTCCTGCAACAAGAAATCACAATCTTGACCTTAGGGCAATTAAAAGCTTTGACGAAGAAATGCAGGCTAAAAGAAATTCCCTGACACCTAATAAGAGTACGGGCAAAATAAACGATACAATGGAATTTCAAAAGGGAAATGTAACTCCCAAAAAGCAAAACAAGCCTGTTAGTGAAAAGGCTCATTCCAATAAAGCTTCTGCCAACGGAAAGAAAAGAACGTCAAAAAGCAAAAAGAACTCGTCTTTCGGACTGTCTTCCGCCCAAAAGCGAAATATAGTCAACGCACTTAAAGTTAATAAAACCGTGTTTATCGGATTGGCGGTTTGCATTGCGGTATCAATTATAATCTCGGTTTTTCTTCTCAGTTGTGTAAACGACGTTCTTGCCATTGGCAGAGACGGCGAAACTTCCGTTGAAGTTGTTCTTCCGAATAATGCGGATACGAAAACGGCAATTTCGGTTCTTGACGATGCCGGTCTTATCAAAAACAAACTTTTCTGCACGGTTTTCATTAAAGCAATGGGTTATAAAGAGGACAATTATCTCCCCGGCGTATATTATTTTACTGAAAATATGGGCGTTGAAAAAATGATAAAGCGCTTTAAAACAAGTAGTACCAGAGGCGCTCTTATCAGCATTACTATCCCCGAAGGATACACTATTGACAAGATTTTTGAAAGACTTGAAAAGAACAATATTTGCACCGCCTCTGCGCTTTACAAAACAATAAACGAGGTTGATTTCAGTAAAGAATACAGTTTCATTCCGAGTGCAAGCGCAAAAAAAGGTACCTATCACGTTCTTGAAGGCTATTTCTTCCCTGCAACGTATGAATTTGAGCAAGGTGCTGACCCTGCAACTGTGGTAAGAGCATTTCTTAACGCATTCCAGCAGCATTGGACAGACGAATACGCCAAAAAAGCCGAAGAGCTGGGTATGTCCGTTGATGACATAGTAACTCTTGCCTCTATTATTGAAAAAGAGGGAGCCAATACAAAGCAGTTTACGCAAATTTCATCTGTTCTTCACAACCGCTTAAACCGTTCTGGGCTTTATCCGCTTCTTGAATGTAACTCAACCAAGGATTACGTTACAAACACAATTACGGCAAGAGTACAGTCAAAATCCGATCTTAACCAATATATCAGCAATTACAACACTTATGAGCATGAGGGATTGCCTGCAGGCGCAATCTGCAACCCTGGCGAAGCGGCAATTGAAGCTGCGCTTTATCCGGAAAACAGTCAATTTTATTTCTTTGCTCATGATAATAAGAAAAATATCTATTTAGCTGAAACAATGGAACAGCACGAGGCAAACTTAAGAACAGTTGCTCAGGTAAACGCACAAAGCTAAGGAGTAAAAGGACGTATATATGATTAAACCTGAAATATTATCGCCCGCAGGTGACAAAGAACGGCTTGACGCCGCTTTAATGTTCGGCGCAGACGCAGTGTATCTCGGCGGAGATGCCTTTACAATGCGTGCGGCGCCTGCAAATTTCGGCGTGGAAGAGCTGGCACAGGCAGTAAAGAAATGCCACAGTCAAAATGTTAAAGTATATCTTACCGTAAATACTCTGCCGAGAAATAATGAAATTGTTCTTCTCCCCTCTTTTCTTGAGCAATGGGACAGTTGTGGCGTGGACGGATTTATTGTTGCGGATATCGGCGTGCTTGCTCTTTGCAAAAAATATGCTCCCCGTGTTCCCGTTCACATTTCAACGCAGGCAGGTATTGTAAACTATGTTACTGCAAATGAGTTTTACAATATGGGAGCTTCAAGAATTGTTACCGCAAGGGAACTGTCGCTATCTGAAATTGCGGAAATCCGTGCAAAAATCCCGAAAGAGCTTGAAATTGAATGTTTTGTTCACGGAGCTATGTGTGTTTCATTCTCGGGCAGATGCCTTTTGTCTAACTATCTTTTAAACCGAGATGCAAACCGCGGCGAGTGCGCTCAGCCCTGCCGCTGGGAGTACGCAATTATGGAGAAAAAGCGTGACGGAATGTATTTCCCGATTGACGATACGGAAAACGGAACGTACATATTAAACTCAAAGGATATGTGTATGATTGAACACATTCCCGAGCTTGTTTCGGCGGGAATTAACAGCTTTAAAATTGAGGGCAGAGCAAAATCTGCCTACTATGCGGCAGTTATTACCAACTCTTACAGAGCCGCTGTTGACGAATACATGCAAAATCCGTCTGCTGATTTTAAGCCGTCCCAATGGATAATTGACGAGTGCTATAAGGTCAGCTACCGTGACTATTGCACGGGATTTTATTTCGGTGCGCCCAATGAAAACGCTCAAATTTCATTTGAGGGCGGGTATATCCGCCATTGTGACGTTATGGCGGCAGTTACAAAGTGTGAAGACGGCTATATTTTCGCAGAACAAAGAAATAAGTTCTATAAAGGCGATGAGCTTGACGCCTTAGAGCCTGGCAAAAAGCCTGTATTTTTCAATGCGGATGAAATTTTTGACCTTGACGGAAATGAGCTTGACGCTCTTCCCCACCCCATGATGCAGTTTAAGATTAAAAGCGACCTTGAATTTGCACCCGGCACACTATTAAGGAAAGCGAAATAATTATGAGACAAAGAAAACTCAGAAACAGAATAGCACGCAGAGAAAACTGCGAAAATTTGCGGATTCCTTACGAAATACCGTCCTTTGATTTAAGGCAGATTGATTTGAGCCGCTCGTATTTTGATTTTGAAGAAATTTTCGGTAACACAAATCCCGTTTATATGGAAATCGGCTGTGGAAAAGGTCAGTTTGCTACGGAATTTGCAAAGAAAAACCCCGATGTAAATATCATCGGAGTAGAATGTGTTAAGGACGTGCTTATTCAGGCCTGCGAAAAAACACAGCAACAAAACATATCGAATATTAGATACCTTGAAATGAAAGCGGAATATCTGCCGATTTTCATTAAGGAAAAATCCGTAGCGGGAATTTTTCTGAATTTCAGCACGCCTTTTCCCAAAAAGAGCCACGCAAAGCACAGATTAACAAGTCCAGATTTTCTTAATATTTATAAGAAAATTCTTTGCGACGGCGGTGTGATAGAGCAAAAAACCGACAGCCAAGTTCTTTTTGAATCGTCTATTGAGAATTTTTCGCAAAACGGCTTTGAGCTTTACAATATTTCTCTGGATTTACATAAGAGCAATTTTGAAGGTAATATCGTAACAGAGTACGAGCAAAGATTTGTAGAGCAAGGCTTGCCCATATACAGACTTGAAGCAAAGCTTAAAAAATAATTAAAAGTTTTCTCCAAACTTAAAAAATAAGTCTATTAGGAGTAAATTAATGTCAAGAACAAAACATATTATATATAAGTATATAATTCCGGTTGTAAGTGTGTTCTTCATAGTTGGTTATTTTGTCATTGTAAAAAATGCAATTACACCTCTGGACACTCCAACCGATACACAAGTATGGGATGTGTTCACCTCTCACGGTTATACTCCGATAGACCTCACAGATATGTATGTCGAGCAAAATCCAGATGTCGGTCTTGTAAAAAATGTAACGATTAAAACAGATGATTTTCGGTTAGAATTTTTTTCTTTTGATTCAGAACAAGCAGCAGATAGAACAACAAAAGCTACAGCTAATGATATAAAACAAGTAAAAAGGCAATATGTCAATAATTGTGTTGAAACATATGTTTACCGAGTAAATATCTATCATCTTACTTTAACAGCAGGCGGAGAATACTACTTTATAACACAAATCAACGATACGGTTTTATATGCTTACGGTACTGAGGAATCTTCTTCTGAAATTTTAAGTATTGCGGACGAACTGGGTTATCTTCCTTAAG
>JAFLUO010000116.1 GCA_022508705.1 Oscillospiraceae bacterium | reverse complement strand
CGGAATACCTCTTTAAGTCCCGTTTCAAGGAACCAGCGATAAGAGTTTTTCTGAACCTCGATAAGGTTGGGCATTTGCATAACCTCATTGATTTTAGAGAAACTCATACGGGTATTTCTGCCAAGTTGGATAGGTTTGACATTTACCATAGGGCTTATCACTCTCCGTTCTTATTTTATCCTTAAAGCCGAGCCTTCCCCGGCTTGGAGATTAACTATTTTTGATTGATTTTTAAGTGTTTTTGTGCTATACTCAAAGCCACAAAAATTTGGGCATAAGTACACATTCCCACTTTAATAGCAGTTTAAAATTATACTACTGTCAAGTCAACTTGTCAAGAAATTTTTTTTGAATATTTTATTTTTATTTTTTGTATTGAAAATTTGCTGATTTCCTTTATAATATAATTGTATGGGATTAGATTATTTTTACGGAGGTTTGTTATGAATATTGACAGAAAATACGAATATGATTGGGAAAACCCGTCCGTTTTCAAAAGAAATAAAGAGGATGGTCACGTTCTTGCCTTTGCATACGACAGTGAAGATAAGGCTTTGTCTATTAGCGAGCCTGAATGTAAGCTTTCTCTTAACGGCGAATGGAAATTCCACTGGCAGAGAGGTCTTGAAAACTGCCCTGAAGATTTTTACAAAACGGATTTTGACGCATCTTTTTGGAGAAATATAACCGTTCCGTCTGTTTGGCAGATGGAAGATACGGGAAGCTACCCCTATTATTATGCCAGCACCTACTGCCGTGCCCTTTCACGCTCCAAAAACAAAATTCCGTCTATTGATCACTCAATGCAGGAAATCGGCATATATATCCGCTCATTCACATTGCCCGAAAGCTTTGACGGCGGCGAGCTGTTCCTTCATTTCGGCGCGGCAAAATCT
The DNA here is from genome assembly GCA_022508705.1 of Oscillospiraceae bacterium. GTDB lineage: Bacteria > Bacillota > Clostridia > Oscillospirales > Acutalibacteraceae > Fimenecus. The sequence continues at coordinate 3,120 of JAFLUO010000116.1, read as the reverse complement.
GCCATAGAGGTTTATGTAAACGGTGAATATGTTGGCTACTCCCAAGGTTCAATGACTCCCCACGAATTTAATGTTACACCCTTTGTAAACGTGGGCGAAAACAAAATTGCCGTTAAGGTTTACCGCTTTTCAGACGGAGCATATCTTGAAAATCAGGATATGTGGCTTCTTTGCGGCATTTACAGAGATGTTTACATTTACCGTGAAACCAAAGAGTGTATCCGCGACTTTTTCATAACAACAGACCTCGACAAAGATTATAAAGACAGTAAAACGGATTTAGAAATCCTTATTAAAAATTACGGCGATGCAAAATCCGCCAATGTAAAAGCGGAAATCATAGATAATAACGACAGAATTCTTTTAGGAGAAGAGGAGTTAAATCTTTCAGACAGCGAAACAAAGGTTCATTTCAGCAAACTCGTCCCCTCTCCTCACAAATGGTCGGCGGAAGACCCGTATCTTTACAAGCTTCTCATAACACTTACCGTTGACGGAAAAAGTGTATATAAATGTATCCGTTTCGGATTTAAAAAGGTTGAAATTATCGGCGAAAAACTCCTGTTCAACGGCAAGCAAATGATGCTACGAGGAGTTAACCGCCATGACTTTGACCCTGACCACGGCTGGGCAGTCCCGAAGGAAAGATTTTATGAGGACTTAAAGCTCATGAAGCGCGCTAACATTAACGCTATCCGTACCTCCCACTACCCTGACGATCCGATTTTGTACGATATAGCCGATGAATACGGTTTTTACGTTATGGACGAATGCGATTTGGAAACACACGGTGTTCGCCGAAAGGGCGTTCCCGGGGATAACCCCATGTGGACAGATGCAGTAGTTGACCGAATGGAAAGAATGGTTCTTCGTGACCGTAACCACGCATCAATTTTCATGTGGTCTCTCGGTAATGAGGCAGGCGACGGCAGCAACTTTGCAGAAATGAAAAAAGCCGCCTTGAAGCTTGATTCGACACGCCAATTCCACTATGAAGGCGATTTTGATTTCACAAAATCAGACGTTATTTCCCGTATGTACCCCCTCCCCGACATTATGGAAAAGCTGGGTAAGCGTGAACCGATTACGATTTCCCTTTACGACAATATTGCAAACGCCCTTGCGGCAGATTCAAAGCCCATAAATAAAGAGCATTATTGCCACCCTGTTCTTCTTTGTGAATACGCGCACGCTATGGAAAATTCCCTTGGCAATTTCCAGGAGTATATGGACGATTTTGAAAAGTACGACAATATGCACGGCGGATTCATTTGGGACTTTGTGGATCAGGCAATCCGCAAGGAAACCGAGAACGGCACCGAATGGCTTTACGGCACTGATTTTGAGAAATACGAGCCGGGCAGATATACGCATTTGCCCAACACTACAGCAATGACAGGCAGTAACACGTATTTTTGCGCCAACGGCATTATTGCGGCAGACAGAAAGCCCCACCCGTCATACTACGAGGTTAAAAAGGTTTACTCCGAAATAAAGGTGAAAGAAAAGGATATTTCCAAAGGCATTTTCACCCTTATAAATAAGCATCTTTTCACAGACCTCTCCGATATTGAATTCAAATGGACTCTTGAAGCAGACGGTAAAGAAATACAGAGCGGAATTTTAGACATTAACTGCCCGCCTCAGAGTGAAACAGAATTTACAGTTCCTTATGATTTGGAATCTCTACCCACAGCGGAATGTGTTCTAATTATCTCATATTTAAACAAGAGCGAACATCCGTGGTGCGAAAAGGGATATGAGCAAAGCTTTGACCAGTTTATTTTAAAGCCGAAAACGGAAGAAGATGTGAAAACGCCGAGCGGTAACTTACAATACGTTAAAAATAACGGTGGGGTTTTCGTTAACGGAGAAAACTTCTCACTTAAAATCCAAGACGGCAAAATTGTTTCCTACACCCTTTCGGGCAAAGAGATTTTACGCTCACCTGTAACTCCTAACTATTTCCGTGCGGTTACGGACAATGACCTTTCAAACACTAACTTTGTACCTCCGTTAATTCCGTTCCACCCGTATTTTAACTGGCAGAAAGCAACAAACTCCGCTTTCGGAAAAATTACGAATGTTACAAAGAATTCAAGCGGTCAAGTTGAGATTGATATTGCTTGGAATATCAAAATGTTTGAAAACGCAACTACTAAAATTCTCGTAAACTCAGACGGTAGCTTTACACTCACTCACACGGGTACACCAAAGAAAATCAATCTTTTAAGATTCGGTACAATGTTCGGCATACTCCGTGAATATGACAATGTTAAGTGGTACGGTAGAGGCCCGCAGGAAACCTACTGTGACAGAAAAACAGGCGGCAAAATAACGACTCACGAAATGAGCGTTGCAGACCTTGAGCACCATTACATGCGCCCGCAGGAAAACGGCAACCGTACTGATGTTCGTTTTGTGGAATTTAAGAATGCAGACGGAAAAGGTCTAAGAATTGAATGTGCTGACGTTCCCATTTGCTTCAGCGCTCATCATTACACTCAAGACGAGTTACAACTAGCCCGGCACATTCACGAAGTTCCCGACCGTGATGCAACGTTTATTTCAATAGACCTTGACCAAATCGGTGTGGGCGGAGATATGCCGGGTGATGCAAAAGTGCGTGAACCGTACATTATGCACCCGAACAAAGAATACACCTATACGTTCAAGGTTATTCCCCTTGTTTAAATCGAATTTTTAAAATTAGAATTTTGTAAAAACAACTGAATAACAACAAAAAATCCGATGAACAAACAATCTGCGTTCATCGGATTTTTAATTATTATTTATCTTATATCTATTTATCTTATATCTTACTCAATTTTGATTTCTCTTTTTGGATTTGTTGACAGTAGCCCTATACATAACAGATACAACTGCTATTCCCAAAAGAGAGAACGCCATTAACAGTACCCAAAGACTCAGTCTACTGTTATCTCCTGTAGACGGAGGTGTACCGGGAGAATCGGGTGAGGTAGGTTCAGTGGGCGCACTCGGCACGGTAGGCTCAGTAGGCTTACTTGGCTCGCTCGGCTCTGCAAGAGTATTTTCAAACTCTGCAATTTCTGCTTTTTGAGAACTGTCCTCAACATTGACCGCCGTTATAGAATACAA
>JAFLUO010000115.1 GCA_022508705.1 Oscillospiraceae bacterium | reverse complement strand
CCATGGGAATGCGAACACCGTCCATAACAGACATATCTTCCTCTTCGCAACAGGTAATCAGCGCACACTCCTTGCCTGCAATATCCTTACCGCCCACAACAAGAGAAAAAATACGGTCAATAACGCCTTTAATCTGTGCAGGAATGGAATACCAATAAACAGGCATAGTAAATACTATTGCATCTGCTTCTAAAATCGCCGGTGCGATTGTGTTAAAATCGTCGTCAAAAGTACATGCTTTTCCGGTAGAATAGCAGGTTTCGCACGCACGGCATCCGCCTATCTTTTTCATAGCGGCATCGAACCGTGCAACCGTATGACCCTTTGCCTCTGCCGCTTTAATAAACGCATCAGTCATTGCAAAGCTGTTTCCGTTTTTACGGGGACTTCCTGTAATAACTACAATTTTCTTACTCATAATCGAATCCTCCATATTTTATATAAGATTGACTTTTTTCCTGTCTTTCGCTATAATTGTATCATAAATAATACGGAAAACAAGTACGCACATTAAAGTACAATACTATCTTTAACGTTTAATACTTACTTAAAGGAAAGTGAAAATATGAATATTGAATGTATTCAGGACGCAAAATTAGAGGATACAGGCTTTAATTACACAATGTCTTTGATTCAGGGAAAGTATAAGATGTTTATTCTCTATGCTCTGTCTTGGTTCGGCGTTGTCCGCTTTAACGAGATGAAAAAGTTTATCGGCAGTATTTCCTACAAAACCCTCAGTTCAACACTTAAAGAGTTAGAGGCTGACGGATTGGTTCACCGTGAAGAGTATCCGCAGATTCCGCCAAAGGTTGAGTATAGCCTTACTGAACGGGGAAAGTCCCTGATGCCCATTTTGGATCAAATGTGCACTTGGGGAGAAGAGCATAGACAAGGATAAAATATTCTGTTCTGATAACATACAAAAATCCCTCGGATTTCTCCGAGGGATTTAATTTCAGTCTTAATAATAATCAAATTCCGAAATTCTGTAGCTTCCGTCTACCTGTTTGATAGTCATTGTGCAGATATTTACTGCGAAAACTTCACCGTCGGCAGCCGTGCTTTCGCTCTTTACCTGATATGTTTTCTCATCGTCAGATTCGGAAACTTTGTTGATTTTTATATTTTGAACACCCCATCCGGAGGCGCCTGCCGTCCGAGTGTACAGGTATCCGTCCTTTTCGGCTAATCGGTCATCCAAAGATCCCAAAACCCTTTCTAAAGCGTCGCCCGTGAATATTTCGGAAAATTCCTTTACAACATCCGAATACGGAACATCTCTTTTCTCAAACGGCCAATCGTTTATCACGATTTTATCGTATGCCTTTGCCATAGGATATTGGGAATAGTCCGAGGATAGAATTGCTATTATTTTACCTGCGCCTTTTTCAAACATTTCTTTTGCAAATTGTATATCTGCGGAGCTTTGATCATCGGTAAACATTGAATCAATTTGTTCCGTCAATAAGTATATTCTGTATTGATAATATTCATTATTAGCTACCAATGAATCGACTTGCATCTGCAGATCGGTTACGGAGCTGAGATTAGTCGAAGCCGTGTCAACATATTCCTGCAAATCATCTATATTCTTCTGCAAATCGTCTATATTTTTCTGCATATCAGATACAGTTGATTCGTGTTCTGAATTTGTTTTTATATCATTCACCTTGTCTACGCATATGTAGGCGGACATTGCAACATTTACTGCTACTGCAACAGTCAAAAGAACCGCCACTAAAAATTTTTTTCTTTTTTTATTTTCTTTCATAAACTTTCCCCCTTTTATTTTATAGATTCCGCAAATTTGATTGCTGTTTCAAAATCGCACTTTAAACCTATGTCATAATGTGTTAAATTGTCTTTATAAATAATTGAACACCAGCCGTTTTCCTGCTCAAAAACTAAAATATCCATTCCGTTTGCACGAACCATCTGAGCTGAAACGATATCCGTTACCGTTACATTTATTTCGTATCCGAAATCCTTTGCGAACTGCTCAATTTTTATATCAACGTACATTCCTTTGTATTCAAAATTGGCAAACACGACATTTGCAAGGCTTTCATAAACCGTACGGCTTTCCATTTTAGTTAATGTGCAGTCATCCTTTACCATTTCCTCCGGAAGTGTAACAGGTGAAATTCCGAATTCGGAAAACCTTTTTGCAAGGTCCGTATCCGTAAGCTCATGGCCGTTTGCTGTGGTGTCCGCATTCTCAAGATTGTAATCGACCTGAGCATTTCCGTTTATATACTGAACAATCTTCTCCGGAATTCCTAACGCAAACGCAGAAGCCGTTAAGGTAGACATTGTAAAAATCAAGATAACAGCGGCTATTAAAACCGCTCTCACCGAACGCCTTACACTCGACTTCATGAGTCTACCTTCATTTGAAGCGTTGTTTGCGCACTTTGCTTCTAAAACAGCATAGCAAAGATCGATATAATCCATATCAACCTGATCGCTTTCCTTGGCAAGCTCCTTTTCAATAAGCATTTTGATTTCATTTTCCGTTAATTCAAATAATTTTGAATCGATAGCGTCTATCAATTCATTTTCGCAGAACTTTTTAGGCACCTTTTTTTCCTCCTATCGATATAGTGTATAAAAAATCAAAAACGTGAATAATTTTTTTAAAAATTTTTTTGTTTTTTACAAATTCTCGTAATCCTTTATCTTTTGCAATATTTTTTTCTTAAGCCTTTCGTGTCTTTTTCTCGCAAGTTCGGAGCTTATATCAAGCTCTGATGCAATCTCAACAAAGGTCTTTTTTTCTCGGTAGTGAGAAATAAACAGCGCTTTATCGCTTTCGTCAAGCGAAGCTATGATTTTCAGCGCTCTTTCCTCGACAGTTTCATCGGATATCATATTATCAATGTAATCAGGCTCATATGTAAGCGTGTTTTCCATTACACTGTCCTTTTCCTCGTTGTCGGCAAAATCGTATTCGTTGCGCCGTAGTTTGTCCTTTATCGCTTTTTTACCGTAATTTATCGCAACCTTATAAAGCCACGCTCTGATATTTTCGATCTCAACACCGCGGGCAAGACTGTCGTACAGCGCCAGATATGCTTCCTGAACGCAATCCTCAGCCATGTCCCGATCGTAATCAAAGTGCAGCATACAATGCTTTATTAACCTTTCCCTGTAAAATGCGCTGTCCTCCATTATCTGATCGACATACGCATCTGTCATTTTAATTATTTTCATATGTTCAGAATTCCAATTCCTTGTTTACGGTTATTGCCTTGCTTTAGTAGCGGATTCATATTCCTCATTTTTTAAAATCCAAATAAGTCAGATATTTTAATTTTGAATTTATATATTTATTCTACTACATTTTCTGTACTCTGTAAAGCAACAAGTCGAAGATATGAAACAATGCTCTCGTACCCTTAAGGCTTCACTGTTTCCGTATGTTCCAAACCTCACTACAGTCAAATATGCAGTAAACCCGCCCCTTGCAAATTTTCATCTGCAAAGAGCGGGTTGTTGTTTTGGAATTATTCTTTTTTATTTTTTACTTGCTTTCGGTCATTACACGAACAGCGGGAGCCTGTACGCCTGCTTCGCCGAGAGCCTCAATGATGCTCTGTGTAAGATCAAAATAAACATCCCAATAATCTGCGTTAACGCACCATGCTCTGACAATGAAGTTCATCGCCTCGTTTGTGCCGCCACTAACCCTTGCAAAGGGCTTTTCGGGAGCGTCAAGCACCTTTGAATTAGCTTCCATAACCTTAACCATAATGCTTTGAACTCTTGCAGGGTCTTCACTCTTAGCGCAAGAGAAATCAAGATCTACTCTGCGGAGATCCTCAGATGAGTAGTCCACAATATTGGCGTTCATCAAATTGCCGTTGGGAACTGTGATGCGCTTGTTGTCAAGTGTGGTGATAACAGTATAGAACATAGTAATTTCCTTCACAATGCCGGAAACGCCTGATGCCTCTACAAAATCGCCTACCTTAAAGGGCTTAAAGAGCATGATCATAATGCCTCCTGCAAGGTTTGACAAAGCACCCTGCAAAGCAAGGCCTATTGCAACACCTGCGGATGCCAATGCAGCCACAACAGAAGCCATCGGCACGCCTAAAATACCGATGATAGAGATAATTAAGAGCACATATAATGCGAT
>JAFLUO010000114.1 GCA_022508705.1 Oscillospiraceae bacterium | reverse complement strand
TTTTTTTAATTCTATTAAACTGTAATCGTTATTTTGTCACCTTTATTTGTGGGAATAACAAGTTTATTATTAACAGAGTTATATATTTTTCCGTCGGGCAAAATGACTTTAAAATCATTGCCCAAATAAGCTACTGCTAAATCGCCGCCGTGATTTGAAACAATTTCGGCTGTTTTCAGCTTTCCGCTTTCCCATTTTTCCGAAACCGTGAAATTACCGCGGGCTATAAGCCCGTTTATTTCACCGTCTTTCCAATCAGACGGAAGTGCAGGCAAAAGCTCAATATAGCCGCAATGACTTTGCATAAGCATTTCATTTACTCCTGCGGTGTATCCGAAATTGCCGTCTATTTGGAAAGGCGGATGATAATCGTAAAAATTCGGGTAAATTCCGTTTCTGAACAAGTCTGAAATCAGTTTGTGCGCACGGTCGCCGTCGCCCGTTCTTGCCCATGTATTGATTTTTTGCCCCATTGACCAGCCCGTGCTCTTGTCACCTCTGTGATTCATTGAAACTACAGCGGCATTGACAAGCTCAGGGTCTTTTTCTTTATTCATCACGTTGCACGGGTAAAGGCCTAAAAGATGGGACATATGCCTGTGATTTTTCTGACCAATTGAGCCGAGCGTTGTTTCATGATACCACTCTTTAATCTGCCCGTCATCGCCTATTTCATAAGGCTTTAACTGCGACTGAATATTAAGCCAGTTTTCACACAAATCACCGTCAATCGAAAGTGCTTTTGCGCTTTTTATTGCATCGTCATACAACTGCCAGATAAGCGTTTGCTCGTAAGTATTGCCCATTGTTCTCGGTCCGTGCTCCGGCGAATAACACGGATATGTTACAAGCCTTTCCCCGTTGTTCACAAGAAGCCTGCTGAAATACTCCGCAGTTTCTTTGAGCATTGGGTAAATATCGTCTTTTAAAGCCTGCAAATCGTTGGTGTATTCAAAATACTCAAAGCAGTTGTGAAGAATCCACGGTACTGCGGCAGGTGACCAGCCCCAATCAAAGCTCCACCCGGGGCAAGTCCACCCAAAAGGCGTATTTTGCGTATGGAACAAAAACCCGTTTTCATCACCTTTTCCGCATTTTTCATCTATATAATACCGTGCTGTTACTCTGCCCGGTTCTCTTAACGACTTAATATAGCGGATAAGAGGTATAGCGCACTCCGCAATATTACCCGTAAATGCATGCCAATAATTCATTTGAAGATTTATATTCAAATGAAAATCGCTGCTCCAGGGTGGTGAGTTGGTGCAATTCCAAATGCCTTGTAGATTGGCAGGTAAAACGTCGGTTTCTCTTGAAGAAGAAATGAGAAGATACCGCCCGAACTGATACAGCAACTCCTCGGCTTTGCGGTCATTTTGCGGATTTTCACCGTAATTGTTAATCAAATTATCGGCAGAAAGTTTACTTTCGCCGTTGAGATTTAGTGATACTCTGTTAAAAATACTCGAAAAATCCGCTGAATGATCATTAAAAATGTTATCTGTTCCTTTGAGGAAAAGCACATTCAGCTTTTGCTTTAATTCGTTTATAACGTCTTCTTCATTAAAATCTTTTTTTCGGTAATGGGGATATAAATCAATATAATCCGTCTCCTCTACCGAAATAAATGAAACATAAGTTGCGCCAGTAAATTTAATTTTCCTGCCGTTTATTGCGATTTTACCGTCAGTAATTATTTTTACAGCCGTTATACATTTTAATGAATTATCTAAAACTCTTGAATTTATTGTTAAAACGCCGTCTGAATAGTTGAAATTGCTTTGGAGCGCATCGTTTTTGCATAATTCAAGCTGGAATGAAAGTTTTCCGCCCTCACGCTTAAATTCAATTACGGATGCGTTATCGGGATATGACACAAAAAATCTTCGTGTATCCGTTACGGTCTTTCCGCTCAGCAGTTTTGCGTTATAGGAAACCTCACAAACAGCGTTTGTCATATCAAGCACACGGGAATAATCTTTGTAAGAAAGAATATCTGAGAAATTAAGTTTTACTTTTCCCCTGCAAAGATACGCTCCGTATTCGTCTGTATTATCGCTTCCCACAAGCTTTTCGCAAAGACTGTGCGCCCGTTTCTCGTCACCATTTTCAAATGCTGTTCTTATTTCTTTGTAATAATCCCTCGGTAGCTTTCCGCACCCGTCAGGTTGTGTTATATTTCCCCCGTTGTAATTCGGTCTGTCTTTAGACGGACCGCCGCGCCATAAGGTTTTATTATTAAAATACAGTATGTCTTTTTTAACGTCGCCTAAAACCGAAATGCCTACCGTTCCGTTTCCCAAAGGCAAAGAAGCCTGCTCCCAAAGATTCGCGGGTCTTTGGAAGTAGGCTTTTTTAAGTTTCATTTTAGACGGAGGTACACTGAAATGTAAATTCATATCATTCTCCGAAAGTAAAAATCATTTTATAATGAGGAATATGTAAATCGTAAATTATATCATGGCTTACTATTTTAAATCCCAATTTTTCGTAAAAAGGCGCCGCATGAGTTTGAGCCTCAATAGTAACAATCGGAATATTTTCCTCTTTAACTCTTCGGAGCAGCTCCTCAACGACAAGTCTGCCTATACCTTCCCCACGGCGCGCTTTTTTTACGGCAATTCTGCCGATATGACAGGTTTTTTCATCAACATAGACAATTCTGCCCGTGCCCACGGGAACGCCGTCTTTATAAACAGTTAAATGGGGAGATATTTTGTCTAACTCGTCAAATTCAGCCTCAACGGGGTATTTTTGCTCATCGCAAAAAACCTCTTTGCGAATGGCATTAGCGTCAATATAAGGCTCGCCTGCCTCACTCCATTTATATTCAATCATAACTTATTCCGCCTTAAACGAGAATTTGAATTTAAGAGTTTTGTCTGTCTTTACTTTGTATTTTGAAAGTGTGTCCGGTCCGCAGGTATTAGTACCTGTCCCCCTCATAAAGCCGTCAATGGAGAGAACTGTTGAATCGGCATATTCAATTTCTTCCTGATGCTTTGCTTTATCAAGAGAGCTTTGAGTATAATTATGTGCTGAAAAACTGAATTTAGGATCGCCGTAAACAGTAAATGTGTTACCGCTGTTATTTGAAAGTTTCAAATACTTAACTCCTCCGCAGTTGCCGTTGTCCTGGGGCATAACGTACGGTTCATGCATTGCTTCAACCGTTGTTTTATAAATGCCTATTGTTGCGTGGTCATTAAGGTCGCAAAGATTTTCCATTTTTTCATCAGAGCCTCTGCCGTAAAACTCGATTTGGTCGAATTCTTTGGGAAGCTCAACAGTAACGCCGAAACGCTGAATTTCAAGAGGGCCGAACGCACCTTTATTTAAAACGCACTCAACGTTTACAAGTCCGTTTCCGTGAATTACATAAACTACTGTTACGTCAAAAAGCTTTTTGAGTGATTTTTTAATACTGTAAGCTGCGGCAACGACTGTGTAATAAGATTTATCTGCAAAGCTGAAGCTCTTCAAAACTGTTTTAGCATCATTGAGGCCTGCAACATCCCAGAGTTTCGGAAAACCAAAGGAATCGTTATCAAGAGAAGCACGGGTAAGGTTCGGAACAAAGCCCAATTTACCGCCTGCAGGACTTTCATTTAAATAATTCTTGCCGTTTTTAACATACTCGGTCATTTCACCTGTCAGTCTGTTAAATTTAACATATCCGCCATCAAAGGAAGCTGTAATATCATCATTAAACGACGGGGTCACATTTCCTATGCCGCCTTCTGTAGGAATAAACTTTTTAACATCATTAAGCACAGCCTGCTCAATACCCACTCTGTTTTCGCCGTCGAAATAAGCAATGTTGATATGGCAGTCATCAGCTATTGAATATGTGTCATAGGGAATTTCGTAGATTTTTTTCTGCATGGGTTCAATGTCGAGTGAAAGTTCGCCGTTTTTAACCTCTAAACCGTTTACAAGCTGAGTCCACTGAACACGCAGGTAATTACTGTTTTTAAAACGGTTTGTATTTGTAAATTCAAACAAATTCCCACTGACATGACGGCTTCTTACTGGTCTGTAAACGGCTTTAATAACAAATGCACCCGTATGCGGAGTTTTATCGGGGTACATCATACCGTCAACGCAGAAGTTTTTATCATGCTTTTCTTCTCCGTGATCTCCGCCGTATGTATATTCAAACTTATATTTTTTATCGTCTTTACCGT
>JAFLUO010000113.1 GCA_022508705.1 Oscillospiraceae bacterium | reverse complement strand
GTACCGCCCGACATACAAATAACCTCAGCGGCGATTCCCGCTTTCCAGCCGAGCCCTATTGAAGTTTCGCAAGCCGATATAAAAGACGGAACGGCAGAGGGTAGGAAAATGTATTTCAGCTTTTGGGAAAAGCTGAAATTATACGCTTTTGCCATTTCAAGAAGATTTCCGTCCGCCGAGCTAATACCTGTTAAAATTCCTGCCGCAACTATGGGCATTACCATAAGAAATGTTATGAAAACGGGCACGGAATCGCGGTTAATCCAAATAAGAGCAAGAATGATGAACGATACAACGGGAGTTGTTTTGACAGCCGTCAAAAAAGGCTTAAATATACTTTTTAAAATGCTTGAAAATGAAATAAGTATTCCAAGAATTGTACCTAATGCAATTCCGAGGAGATATCCGCCCGTTATCCTTAAAAACGAGCGTAAACAAGTGTCGTAGAATTCTTTTTGAAATAACAATTCCTTTATTTTAACGGCAACACTTAATGGCGAGGGAACTAAAAGTTCAATTCCGACTTTGCGGCTTATAATTAACCAAAGCCCAAGCCAAAAGGCAAGGGCTAAGCTAAAGTTTAATATTTTTTTAGGTGTTTTTTGTAATTTATTTTGCATAATAGAAATCATCAGCCGGCATCTTTCCGCCTATGGATGTCGGGTCTGCGTCAAAGAATATCTGAAGGTTTGCAGAAACCGATTTTTTCATTTCTTCGCCTGTAATAAATACGATATTGCAGTTCGGAATAGCTTTTTTTGCAATTGCGGCTTTCGGGATTATCGAGAATTCTTCGCAAAGCGCAGCGGTATCGTCTACGTTGTTAACCGCAAAATCAATTGACTCTTTGTACTCCTCAAGGAATTTTTTTACTGCTTCGGGATTTTTCTCGCAGAAATCCTTTCTTGCAATAACACAGCCCTGAATAAGAGTAAGATTAGTTGCTGATTCAAATTCTTTTGTAAGGTCAAGTGCTATTCTCATATCGCTGTTCTGCATAAGCGTTGCAGTAACCTTCGGTTCGGGAAGCATAGCGATACTTACTTTGCCTGATGCTGCCTTTGCGGCAAGCTCATCGTGAGATTGAGATGACTCATACTCAACGGTTACTTTATCTGTAAGTCCGTTCTTTTCAAGAAGGTAATTGAGAATATATTCAGGTGTTGAGCCTTGACCTGTTGCGTAAACAGTTTTGCCTGCAAGGTCAGCAAAAGAATTTATTTCATTGCCGTTTTCAAGAATATAAAGAACGCCTGCGGTGTTAACTGCAAGAACCTGAACTCCGCCGTTTGTCTTGTTGTAAAGGGCAGATGCAAGGTTAACGGGAACTGAAGCGATTTGGAAGTTACCGCTTACAACACCGGGAACAACCTCTGTTGCAGGGTCAGAGCAAAGTGTAAAATTGTAATTATTTGCGGTCTGACCGTTCTTCTGCTTATCCATAAGCTTAACCATACCTATTCCGGTAGGTCCTGCCAAAGTTGCAACGTTTATATCGACTGCCTTGTATTCTTCGGGAGCAGGATTCGGCGTGTCGTTGTCAGTCGTTGCCGTTTTCCCACATGAAGCGAGTGCAAGCATCATTACGATTACTAAAAAAATTGAGATTGCTTTTTTCATTTTGATTACCTCTTTATCCTTATTTTAAAATATATATTTTTTTATTTTCACGGCGGATTTTACAGCTCTGCTCTAAAGAGTCCAAAACTCTGTAAAGACTCGCTCTGCTTACGCCAAGTAATTGCGAAAGCTCTTTCATCGGCACTTGGATTTCACATTGTCCGTCAAGTTCGTTTGCGTTCTTTTGAAGATAATACATAACCTTTTCTTCGACGGACTGTGCCGTGTAGCCTTTAATTTTGTCATTGAGAAAGGTTACTCTGTGAGAAAGATACTTAATGTAGTTAAAAGCTACTGACGTGTCTTTTTTTATAAGCTCGTCCATTCCCTCTTTTGAAAGTACAGCTACGGTTAAAGGGGAGAGGGCAGTTACCGTATTTAAAAATACAGAAATATCATTGTAAAGAAAAGCCGCTCCGTAAACAGAATCCTTTTCAAGACGGCTTATTACCGTGTCGCCCTTTCTTACAATTGCCGAGCCGTCAAGAATAACGCAAATACACGGTTTAAAACTGTCTTTTGAAAAAACTGTTTCGCCTTTTTCAAAGGTTTTTACTTCCGCATAATCTTTCAGCACTTCTGTTAATAATTCTTCTCTGCAATCGGCAAAAATATCAGTTTTTTTAAAAGATTCAACTACGTTAAAAGATTTCTTTTTACTCATAAATCCCCCGAAATGTCTTAAATAATACAAATTTCCCGCAAAAATATTATCACATTGTTAATAAAATGTCAATAGGGAAAAACATATATTTTTAAAATGAAATTTCTCAAAGACCGTTGTAAAAAAAGCGGTATTATGTTAATATTGTATTATCATTTTAAATGGAGGTATCTTTATGAATTACCTTATAAACCGTGAAAATTTCAGAAAAACCGAAATAAGCGAAATAGGCAAGCTGCCGCCCCGCGCTTATTTTATTCCATATTCTTCAAAAGAGGCGCTGGGTGCGCAGTCTGTTCTCACTGAAAGGTATAACAGCGACAAGGTTCGTATTCTTTCGGGAGAGTGGGATTTTAAATATTACGATAAGGATATGCTGATTCCTAACAGCTTTTATACGGAACGAGTTCAGTTTGATAAAGTACAAGTGCCGAGCACTTGGCAGAGAACGGGTTACAGAGAGCCGTGTTACTTAAATACTCGTTATGAATTTGACCCAACTCTTTACCCCGAAATGCCTCAGGATGTCCCAATGGGCATTTACAGAAAAATAATCAGTATTGACGATACAAATAAGGTAAGAATTATAACCTTCCTCGGCGTTATGTCGTCGCTCGACCTTTACGTTAACGGTCAGTTTGTAGGTTACAGCGAAGGCTCCCACAATTCGGCCGAATTTGATATTACAGGCTATTTAACTGAGGGCGAAAACGAAATTTTAGCCGCAGTCAGCAAATGGTCAACGGGAACTTACCTTGAATGTCAGGATATGTTCCGTGAAAACGGAATTTTCCGTGACGTTTATATTACCGAGCTTGAAAAAACGTATATCTATGACTATTTTGCAAATTCAAAAAGAACTGAAAAGGGCAAATATAATCTTGACGTTTCGGTTGACATTACAGGGGAGATTAGCGGTCACACAGTAGTTTGCGAGCTTTATGACGGCGAAGTTCTTGTTTCTTCCGTGCAAGGCGAAGCCCAAAACAAAATGAACCTTAATTTCGGCGAACTTTCGGTTAAAGAATGGAACGCTGAAATTCCCTACACATACACTCTTTACATAACACTTAAAAACGGCGACGAAACCGTTTCCGTTATCAGAACGTATATAGGATTTAAAACAATTGAAATTAAGGGTAATATTTTCTATTTTAACGACAAACCCATTAAATTCAAGGGAGTAAACCATCACGATACTGACCCGGTAAACGGCTACGTTTTAACTCCGGAGCAAATTGAGAGCGAGCTTAAAACAATGAAGGAGTTTAACATAAACTCTATTCGCACCTCTCATTATCCTCCCGACCCCACACTTTTAACTCTTGCAGACCTTATGGGATTTTATATTGTTGACGAGGCAGATATTGAAACTCACGGCGCATTTAACTGCCGTAAGCCGGGCTCAAATAATCTTATCAGTAACGATTTAACTTGGGCGCCGAGATATATTGACAGAGTAAGCAGAATGTATTACCGTGACCGCAACCACCCGTCAATTACAATGTGGTCTCTCGGCAATGAGGCAGGCGGTTGGAAGTGCCAGGACGCATGCTATGATTACCTTAAAGAACAGGGAACGGAGATCCCCGTTCATTATGAAGGCGTAATCAGAACACGTCGCATGGCTTATGACGTCATTTCCGAAATGTATCCCTTCCACAGCCACGTTGAAAATGTAGGCAAAAAAACAGAAAAGTCCCGTTTTGCCAAAAAGCCCTTTTTTATGTGTGAATACTGCCATGCAATGGGCGTAGGCCCCGGTGCTTTGGAAGAGTATTGGCAAAGCATTTATGCTCACGATAATCTTATGGGCGGTTGCATTTGGGAATGGGCAGATCATGCAGTTTACCACGGTAAAGACGATAAAAAATATAAGTTTGAATATACATACGGCGGAGATCACGG
>JAFLUO010000112.1 GCA_022508705.1 Oscillospiraceae bacterium | reverse complement strand
CCTGAACGAAGGCAACGAGTGCAAGCATAAACTCTCTTAGGAGAGCCGTTTACGATTGCCTTAACTCTTTTTACATTGGGCTTCCAAGTTCTGTTTGAACGTCTGTGAGAGTGGGAAACCTTAATTCCGAAAGCTACGTCTTTACCACAAAATTCACATTTTGCCATTTAAGGCACCTCCTTAACAACAATAAATTATGAATCTAAATCACAACAAATGGTATTATAAACGATATGAAAAAATTTTGCAAGTGTTTTTTATAAAAAAATAGTATAAAAAAATCGAAAAAACTATTGCATTTATGGAAATTATAATATATAATACTATTAAACGAACAAATGTACGACTGCGAGGTATAAAAATGGCTGATAAGAAAAAAGCATTGGAAACTGCGTTACTGCAAATAGAGAAAAGCTACGGTAAAGGCGCTGTAATGCGTCTTGGTGAAACAGGCTCACTTAACGTTGAGGCAATTTCAACGGGTTCAATTTCCCTTGACAGCGCAACGGGTATCGGCGGCTTCCCAAGAGGCAGAATTATTGAAATTTACGGTCCTGAGTCTTCGGGTAAAACAACTCTTGCATTGCAGGTTGTTGCAGAGGCACAGAAAAGCGGCGGCGAAGCGGCATTTATTGATGCTGAGCACGCACTTGACCCTGAATATGCACAGAATTTGGGTGTTGACGTTAACTCTCTTCTCGTTTCTCAGCCCGATAACGGCGAGCAGGCTCTTGAAATTGCTGAGGCACTCGCACGCTCAGGCGCTATTGACGTAATGGTTGTTGACTCAGTAGCTGCCCTTGTTCCCAAAGCTGAAATTGAAGGCGATATGGGCGACAGCCATGTTGGTCTTCACGCCAGACTTATGTCTCAGGCTTTGCGCAAATTAGCAGGTGTAATCAATAAGTCGAACACTCTTGTAATTTTTATCAACCAGCTTCGTGAAAAGGTCGGCGTAATGTACGGCAACCCTGAGGTTACAACAGGCGGTAGAGCGCTTAAATTCTATGCGTCAGTTCGTGTTGACGTTCGCCGTATTGAACAGTTAAAGGGTCAAAACAATGAATTTATAGGTTCAAGAACACGCGCTAAAATCGTTAAAAACAAAGTTGCTCCTCCTTTTAAAGAGGCTGAATTTGACATTATGTACGGCGAGGGCATTTCAAAAATAGGCGAAATTGTTGATTTGGGCGTTAAATACGATATAATTAAGAAAAGCGGCGCTTGGTATTATTTCGGTGAAGAAAGACTTGGCCAGGGCAGAGAAAACGTTAAAATTCTCTTTAAACAGCAACCTGAATTTGCCGCTAATATTGAAAGCCAGATCCGTGAAAAAATGAAAGAGGCTATTGAGGCTAAAAAATCAGGCGCAACGCCGTCAGCTCCCGAACTTGTTAAAGTTCCCACAACAAAGGCGGCGGCTAAGGCTGTGCTTGACATTGCCGTTGATGACGAAGAATGATTATCTCAATAAACAAAGGTAAGAACAATAAAATCCATATCCATCTTGACGGTGAATATAAAGCCACCGTTGACAGTGACTGGTGGTATTCTGAAAAATACCGTAATTACAAAGAAATAACCGAAGAAGAACTGACTGAGCTTTTAAACTCGGTCAGTTTTCGTCGTGCCTACAACAAAGGGCTTGATATACTGTCAAGAAGACCTTATTCCGAAAAAGAGCTTGCCCGAAAGCTTAAAGATAAAGATTTTTCAGACGAGGCAATAGAATATGCTGTTAACAGACTTAAAGAACTGTCTTTGCTTGACGACGAACGCTATGCCGAAATACTTGTCGAACACCTTTATAGTAATAAGCATTACGGCGAAAAAAGGATTTTGCAGGAACTTTCCGTTCGAGGTATTGACCGTGATACTGCAAGAAATGCAGTCCTCGCACTTGACAAAGACGAAATAAATAGTATAGTATTATTGCTTGAAGGTAAATTCAAAGGTAAAATGAATGATGAAAAGGGCAAACAGCGCACAGTCGCCGCCCTTTTAAGATACGGTTATTCTTATTCCGATATAAAGAGTGCATTGAACAAGGTATCGGAAACTCTTGAGGAGGATTTTTATGAGTAAGAAAGTCGGTATGGTCTCCCTTGGCTGTCCTAAAAATCAGGTGGATGCTGAAATAATGCTTTCAAAGCTTCAAAACGGTGGTTTCGAAATAGTAAGCGACCCGGGTGAGGCTGATATAATAATAGTTAATACCTGCGGTTTTATTGAAAGCGCAAAAAAAGAGTCTATTGAAAATATTCTTGATATGGTGTCTTATAAAGAGGATTATCCGTCTGTAAGAGTGCTTGTGACGGGCTGTCTTGCTGAGCGCTACCGTTCGCAGATACTTGAAGAAATTCCCGAGGTTGACGGCGTGATAGGCATCGGCGCAAACAATGACATTTGTGAAGTCTGTGACAAGCTCTTAGGATTTGAAAAGGTTGAAGAATACCCTGCTAAAGAGAGCCTTTGCTTTGACGGGGACAGAATTCTCACAACTCCTGAATATTCGGCATATATTAAAATTGCGGAAGGCTGCTCAAATAAATGCACCTATTGTGCAATTCCGTCTATTCGAGGGGAGTACAGAAGCCGCCCTGCCGAAAGTATTTTGACTGAGGCTGAAAAATTAGCAAAAGACGGCGTAAAAGAGCTTATCGTAGTGGCTCAGGATACGACCCGTTACGGCGAAGATTTATACGGCAAAAATGCACTGTCACCGCTTCTTCGTTCCCTTTGTAAAATTGAGGGAATTGAGTGGATAAGACTTTTATATCTTTACCCCGAAAGAATTGACGATACTCTCATAGACACCATTGCAGAAGAGAGTAAAATCGTTAAATATATGGATATACCCGTTCAGCATTGCTCTGCAAATGTTTTAAAGCGAATGAACAGGCAGGGCGACAGACAGTCACTTATAAACCTTTTCAATAAAATCCGTGAAAGAATTCCTGATGTTACTCTTCGCACTACATTTATTGCGGGCTTCCCGGGGGAGACAGAGGAAGAGTTTGAGGAGCTTTGCGATTTCGTATCGGAAATGCAGTTTGAGAGAATGGGCTGTTTTGCCTATTCAGAAGAAGAGGGCACGCCTGCGGCAAAACTTGACGGAATGTTACCCGAGGAAGAAAGAACTCGCCGTGCAGACATTATCAACGATTTGCAAAGCGAAATTCTTGACGAAATAAACGAATCTCTTATAGGCATGGAGCTCCCCACAATTGTTGAGGATTATGACGGTTACACCGATTCATACTACGGCAGAACGGTTATGGATGCGCCTGAAATTGACACACAAATTTGCTTTACCTGCGGTCACGAATTAAATAACGGTGATATTGTGTCCGTTGAAGTCATAAACTGTGTTGACGGACTTTTGACAGGAGAGGCAATATAAGGCTATTATGAAATTAAACACACCTAATAAATTAACGATAGCAAGAATGCTGATTGCACCTATATTTCTTGCCGTAATAATGAGGGAATCTTTGCCCCACAGATTTTTGTGGGCAACGCTTATTTTCATTGCGGCATCAATTACAGATGCCGTTGACGGCAAGATGGCCAGGAAAAACAATCAGGTAACCAATTTCGGCAAGCTTCTTGACCCTATTGCCGATAAAGTTCTCACAACTGCGGCGCTTTTGGTGTTTTTGAAATTAGGGCTTTGCAATATTTGGATAGTGATGATCGTCTTGACCCGTGAGTTTACAATAGCCTCAATTCGTATGATTGCCGCTTCAAACGGGGTCGTAATACCTGCAAATATATGGGGTAAGCTTAAAACTGTAAGCCAAATGGTATTTACAATTGCAATTATGCTGTTGGGCGAGGTGTATCAGTACACAACAAATCTTGTCCCCGGCGTAACAGTGCCATACTATCTTACACTTTCAAATATTTCCAACGCACTTTTGTGGATTACCGCAATCCTCACTGTGATTTCAGGTGTTATTTACATTAAAGACAGTAAAAATGCCATAGATTATTCAAAATAATAGTGGATTTTTTGAAAAAGTGTGTTATACTGTAGTAGACAATTTTAAATTAAATGCTTTGACTTAAGAAGAGTAGCAATTGAAGTAGCCACTGACTAATTACCGGCTTACGCCTTAGTGCACAGCTTGCTTGCATATTTTCCGCCATCTTGCACAAATCAGTCTTGACATACGACAGTATGCCTTCGACAGCTTTATACAATCTGACGAAAAATCTGACTACGCAATCTGCACACTATAA
>JAFLUO010000111.1 GCA_022508705.1 Oscillospiraceae bacterium | reverse complement strand
TGCCTCCCAAGGAAATTCAGGATTCCATGGAGAAGCAGATGAAGGCAGAGCGTGAACGCCGTGAAAAGATTTTGCAGGCAGAAGGCGAAAAGAAATCTGCTATCCTTGTAGCAGAAGGTGAAAAGGAATCTGCAATTCTTCGCGCAGATGCAGTTAAGGAGTCAAAAATCCGTACTGCTGAAGGTGAAGCTGAGGCAATCCTTAAAATTCAGGAAGCAACCGCAAGAGGTATTCAGATGATCAACGAAGCAAATCCCAGCAATGCGGTTATTAAGATTAAATCTCTTGAAGCATTTGAAAAAGCAGCTAACGGGCAGGCAACAAAAATTATTATCCCCTCTGAAATTCAAGGGCTTGCTGGCCTTGCCGAAGGCGTTATCGAATCCGTTAAAGAGAAGAAATAAACAGATTTTGTAGGGGCGGGTGCCTACACCCGCCCGCAAGTGACCGATATATTTGAATTTGTTTCTTTTTAAAGGTTATATCCGAGGGGGCAAAATTCCCTCGGATAAATAATAAATAGATATGAAAAACATAAAACTCAAGCAAACAAATCTTTGCTTTTTAATATTATTATCGCCCCTTTTGGTGGCTCTCGCATTGATTTTCGGTTCGATAGCCGTTGCGGATATTATGCCAGAAGAAAGCATATGGTACAATTTACCGTTTGTAGTGATTGTTTTAATCATTGTAGCAGCAATAATACTTTTTGCAAAAAGATTTTCCGTATGGATGGTATTGCTTGTCGCAATCGAGAGTATTGACCGTTGGAAAAAGGACAGGCAGTTTTATTTTACAGAGGTTAACGGCAGAACCGTTGAGAGCGCTTCGGAGCTGATTAAATTCCGAATGAACCATTACGCAAAAGAACTGCCCCTTGAAAAGAAAGGCGCAGAGCTTTTGGGCGCATTTAAAAAGCGCCGTCACTCTTGGGACGGCGACACCTCGGGTTTTGAAGATTATTATACTCTGTATGGAACCGACGCCCTTACAACCGACTTTTGCAGTAGAGCAGTTGCAGAGAGTAAATCAATTATGCGGAAATACGGCGAAAAGGGGCTTTATCCTTTCCTGCAAACAAGGCGTGAGCGCAAACGCCCCGTAACAAGAGCCTGCGCAACGGTAATTGTTTGCAATAAGGCGGATTTTGATGTCGTAAGCTATGTAAGGCGGAACTTTTCAAAAGGTCATACGGGTCTTGCAGTTTGCATTTGTGAAATGTCCACAGGCAGATATTTCTTGAACGGAGCCGCTCAAAGCAAAGAAGGGATTTTTGAATCTGATGCTGAAGCAATAGCAATAAACTTAATTAAAAAAGCAGTTTTCTGCAAAAAACTAAATCTTCAGGATAACAGCTATTATATGCCGACACACGATTTACCTTTTGACCCCGAAGAAACCTTTTATAACACTTATGCGGATATTAAAAAGGATTTAAAAACATCGTCGGGTGAGGCTAAACGCATCGCAAAATCTTTAAAAGACGGCGAAGTTTACTTTTACGACGATACGGTTTATTATAAAAAGGGCGAGAGAACCTGCGCCTACACGGTTATGGGTGAAGACGAAACTGAAGGCGAAGAGAAAACCGACAAAAAAACCGTACTTATTGACCGTTCGTGGAGTTATCCTAAAACCTCTAAAATGTCAAAAAAGGATTATGACGAAGCGCTTTTAAAAATAGATGAACACCTAAAATCAAGCGGTATGGACTTTGAATTTAAAACTTTTGAAAAGTGGCTTGAAGAACATTAAACGAATGGGGGATGGGAAATGAAAAAATACTTTTTTAAAAAGGCATTGGGCTGGTATGTGCTATTTTCAGCTTTGTGTGTGATTGTTTTATTGCTTTGGATGTTTTTGACATCTGTTGTGTCGTCAATAGCGCCCGATTCAATAGCAAGACAGGCATTGGCAAACGCCAGAGCGTATGCAGCTACGCCTGTTATGACACTTATATTTTTATTTGCAGGTAAAAAACTCGTACAAAATATTCAAAAGGACGGCATTTACACAGGCGAATACGGCAAATATACTTACTTTTTCTACCCGTTAGCCTGCGCCGCCACAACTCTTATCACCGCAATAGGTTCATTAGTTAGGAGTTATTTTACACCTGTAAGCACACCTTTTGAAGAAAGAACAGTTGCAGGGGAAATGGTAAAATCACTTATAGTACTGATAATTCAACTTGTACTGCTGATTTTGGAATTTGTAGTAGCATCAAAGGTTATCGGTTCGTTGCTTTGCAGTGTTACAGAGGGTGAAGAGAGCGAAGAACGGTTTTTCTCAAAAATAGGTTTGCCCGTGTGCATTGGCTTTGCAGGGGCTTTGATTATTGATTTCATATTGATAGGCTTGTATGATTACAACATAATAACCTTTGCAGGCAATGCAATAGGCTTTGTTTTGCTCGCCGCAATGTTTTTAGGTCTTAAATATAAGTACAGCGATGTAAAACTTCGAAACACAATCTGCAATATTCTACCCTTTGTGTATGTAGGCATTCAGGCAGTAACCGCCGGTTTGAAGCTTTTTAATGCGCTTTATTGATAATTTAAAGATTTTCAAGGGCAGTTTGCAAGAACAATAAACGAATGGGGGATGGGGAATGAAAAAATATTTTTTTAAAAAATCGTTTATATGGATTTTTATTATAATGGTTATGATTCCGTTTGTAATTGGACTTTTACCGAGCAGTTTAATACCGATTACAACCATTTTCAGATTGAATATTGATGCACCAAAAATATCAGCGATAATTACAAGAGTTACAACTCCGATTTGCATATTTTTATACATTTACAGCGGAAAACTTTTTGCAAATTATCTTAAAAATAACAGTGAATACAAAGGCGATTTTAACAAGTATCAATACATATATTATCCGTTGTTAATTACAAGCACATTTTTGATTTCAACAGCTGAGGATTTTTTCAACGAGATTATTTTTGCGCTTGATATTGAAAAAATAACCCAAAATGGAATTATCGGAGATGTATTTGCAAAATCGATATTAACATTTGCTGTAAGTCTGATAGTCGGCATTGCAGCTATTATTATAGGTTCAAAATGTGTAAGCACCCTTCTTTGTGCCGTGGCGGAAGGCGAGGAAGCAGAGAAAAACTATTTCTCAAAAGCATTCTTACCGCTCACAGTAAGTCTGCTGATTGCAGTTGTGCTTGATATTATTGCAGTTATATTCTTGAAGCTCAGTGCCATTTTCTTTATTCGTGAGCTTGTTTATGTAATTCTATTGGTAAGCATATTATTAGGACTTAAATATAGATTCGACGATAGAAAAATCAAAAATCTCATTTGCAAAGTATTACCGTTTGCTTATTTTTTAATATGTGTTGTATTTACTGTGATTAGTTTAATACGAATTATATAAATTTACGGGGAATTAAAATTAAACGGGACAGCTTATGCTGTCCCGTATTTTTTATGTATAAAAATTTACGCCGCTTTTTTGATTTCGCCTGCTTTTTGAAGAGAAAGTTTTGTAAGAAGCGGACCGACCAACTCGTAAACCAGCGTTGCGCAAAGAACGACCGCACGGATTTGCTCGCCGTATTCGGGAACGACCGTGAGTGAGAGCTGCGCCATACCTATTGCAACACCTGCTTGCGGCAAAAGTGTAATTCCAAGGTAATTGCGGACGGTTTTTTCCGTTCCTGCAATGCGGCAGCCAAGCCTTGCGCCGAAATATTTACCGAAAGAGCGCATGAGGAGATAAAGCGCGCCCACAGTTCCCACCGTTTTCAATATGTCAAAATTAAACTGTGCGCCTGATATTACAAAGAAAAGCATAAACAAAGGCGGAGTCCACCGCTCGGAGCCGTCCATAACCTTGTCCGCCGCGTGGCTGTAATTTGCAAGCGCTGCGCCGATAGCCATACATAAAAGCAATGATGAAAGCCCGAACTTTTCCGAAATTCCAACGCCTAAGAAAACCGCCGTACAAACAAGAGAAATACGGTTCGCACGGGATTTGAAGAATTTTGTGCCTACGGACAAAACCGTGCCGATTGCAAAGCCGATTACAAGGGAAAGCACAATTTCAATAATGGGCTTTAGTATTGTCTGGTAAAGAGAGAACCCGTTGTCAGAATCAAGGGACTTTGCGATTGATGAAAGTATTGAAAAGAGCATCAGGCAGACGGCGTCGTCAATAGCAACAACAGGCAAAAGCGTTGATGTAACAGGGCCTTGCGCCTTGTACTGCCGAACAACCATAAGTGTTGCCGCAGGGGCTGTGGCTGATGCAATAGCGCCGAGAACCAGCGCCAGGGTTATCGGGAATTTAAGTAAAATAAGCGTTGTCGCCACAAGAAAGCTTGCGCCCACAGCCTCAAAAACTGTAATTATAAATATTTTAGCCCCCAGGGCTTTAAGGGACGACAGCTTAAATTCACCGCCGATGGAAAATGCAATAAAACCGAGGGCTACGTTCGTAATTATTGTCAGCGTATCAAGATTTCCCGAATTATAAAGTTTTAAGCAGTAAGGCCCTGCAATAAGACCCGCAATAAGATAGCCCGTAACGTTTGGCAGGCTGATTTTTTTCATTATTCTTGTCATCAGCAGAGCAATAATCATACTGACGGACAAGGCAAGCAGAATATTCACTTTGTTCACCCCAAAAGA
>JAFLUO010000110.1 GCA_022508705.1 Oscillospiraceae bacterium | reverse complement strand
ACCGTATGCGTGATGACATTTCAAGGCTTCTTTATGACAGAACAAAGCGCAGTCCTATGGTATTGCCGATAATTACATCTGTTTAAAGAAGCGTTTGACAGACTAAAAAATCAATCAATAAAGTTAAATCATTAAACGAATAGATAATCGGAGGAGAGAATATGGAAGTAATTCTTAAAGCAGACGTTAAAGGACTCGGCAAGAAAGGCGAAAAGGTTAAGGCGAGCGACGGCTATGCCAGAAATTTCCTTTTTCCGAAGGGACTTGCTGTTGAGGCAAATGCGCAAAGCCTTACGGAGCTTCGCAACCGTGAGCAGTCAAATCAGCATAGGCTCGATATGGAAATAGCCGCTGCTAATGATTCAAAGGCAAAAATCAACGGCAAAACAATAAAGCTTACTGCAAAGGCAGGCACAAACGGCAGACTTTTCGGTTCAGTAACTTCAAAGGACGTTGCCGCTGAAATCAAAAAGCAGTATGCAGTTGACGTAGACAAGCGTAAAATCACAATGGACGACATTAAAGCTTTCGGTTCATACAAAATAGATGTTAAGCTTTATCAAAATATTTCGGCTGAAATGACGGTTTCCGTATCCGAAAGCTAAATGGGGAAAAATCATGAGTGAAAGAATTTCTTCTTTGACGGGCGGTGCAGGCGAGCCTTACAGCCTTGACGCCGAACAGGCGGTACTCGGTGCAATACTTAAAGATCCGCCGTGCCTTTATACGGTAGAGGACAGAGTAAAGCCCGAATACTTTTATCTTCCGCAGCATCAGAGCATTTTCAGCACAATAGTTAAAATTGATGCACTCGGCGGAAAAATCGACCCGCTTATCGTTCTTGAAGAATTGAAAAAAGACGGTGTTTATGATGACATCGGCGGCAAAACTTATCTTATGAAGCTTGCCGATTCAGTTCCTTCAACGAAAAACGTTTCAAGCTATGTTGATATAATAGTTGATAAATTTTATCTCCGCACTCTTATGGCGGCTTGTTCTGAGGTGCTTGACGAAGCCAATGCGCAGACAACTCCCACAGAAACGCTGCTTGATATGGCGGAGCAGAAAATTTATGATATAAGACGCGGCAAAACCACCTCAGGTCCGTCAAAAATTTCCGACATTATTATCAATGAGGTTTTTGAGAGACTTAACAATCTTAATAAGGACGATCCTGCCGTCCGTGAACAGTATTTGGGCTTTCCTACAGGATTTTCTTTGCTTGACAAATACCTTGCAGGCGGATTTCACCGTTCAGACTTAATTCTTTTAGGTGCCCGCCCAGGTATGGGTAAAACTGCGCTGGCTCTGAATATGGCAAGAAATATCGCCGTGAGCGGACGAAAGGTTCTTTTCTTCTCTCTTGAAATGTCGAAGGAGCAGTTAGCTCAGCGTGTAATTTCAACTGAGGCAAGAATTGTCAGCCAAAAGCTTCGCACGGGTCAGGTTAATGATGCCGATTGGGAGAAAATGGGTACGGCTCTTCAAACTCTTGCAAAAGCAGAGCTATATTTTGACGATACAACCAATATAACCGTTCCCGAAATGAAGGCAAGAGTACAGAGAATGAAGGACGTTGACTGCGTATTTATCGACTACCTTCAGCTTATGAGCGGTACTAAGCGAAATGAAAACCGCGTTAACGAGGTTTCGGAAATTACCCGAAGTCTTAAAATAATGGCAAAAGACCTTAACATACCTGTTATTACCTGCTCACAGCTTTCACGTACTGCCGCAAAGTCGGACAATCACCGTCCTCAGCTTACCGACCTTCGTGAATCGGGTTCTATTGAGCAGGATGCCGATATTGTACTTATGATTCACCGAGAGGATTATTACAACAACGGTCCGAAAAACAATGAAGACCCTGAAAATGTTGTAGCAAACACAGGTGAAATAATAATTGCTAAGAACAGACACGGCGAAACGCAAAATGTTGAGGTTGCATGGAATCCAGAATTTACAATGTTTTCAACTCTTGAGAGGATACGAGATGACAGATAAAGTCATTGAAACCGTTAAAAAGCATAATATGATTTTTAACGGCGACAAAATCGGTGTGGGCGTTTCAGGCGGAGCAGACTCTGTTTCTCTGTTGCATTTTCTTGTTAAGAATAAAACTCTTTTAGGCATTGAAAGTATTACAGCCGTTCATGTTAACCATATGATACGGGGCGAGGAAGCAGACAGGGACATGCTCTTTACAAAGAAAATTTGTGAAGATTTAGGCGTTGCTTTTAAGTCTGTTACTGTAGATGTGCCGAAAGAGGCTGAAAAAACGGGCGAGAGCTTAGAAACCTGCGCAAGGCGTTTGCGATATTCCGTTTTTGAAAGCTTCGGGTTTGACAAATTTGCAACTGCGCACAATCTTAACGACAGAATGGAAACATTTTTCTTTAATCTGTCAAGAGGTTCGTCGGTCTCGGGACTTTTATCAATTCCTTATGTGAGAGACAATTACATTCGCCCTCTTCTTGACACAACGAGAGGCGAAATTGAAGAGTATTTGACCGAAAACGGTTTAACATATATTACAGACAGCACAAACACTTGCGACGATTACACAAGAAATAAAATCAGGCATTATTTAATTCCGCAACTGTTTGAGTTTAACCCGTCCTTTCAAAAAGCTTTCCTAAAATGTGAAAGCTCTCTCGAATTAGAAAACGCATATATTAAAGAAGAAACAGAAAAACTTTTAAATGAGTGCAGAAAAGATAATATATATTATATTGAAAATCTGAAAAATGCACATGAGGCTTTGCGTTTCCGTGCAATTTCGAAGATATTGAAAGAGCAGGGTGTAAACAGTATTTCCCGTGAGCATATTAAGCTTTTGGATCACATAATTTTACACGGCGGTAGGGCTTATGTTAGCGGAAACACTGCAAGGTGCGAGCGCGGCGTTCTTTCTTTCGGTGAAGCGGAAAATATTCCCGATTTTTGTGTATTATTGGACAATTTTACAGATTCGGTAAAAACTCCCTGTGGGGAATTTAAAATTTTGAATTTCTCAAAAAAAGATTTACAAAATATTCATAAACACACCTTTAATAATTTGATTGACTGTGATAAAATTATAGGGCGGCTCAAAATCCGTTCAAGAAGTCAAGGTGATAGCGTAAAACTTTACAAACGGAAAGTCACTAAAACGCTGAAAGGGCTTTTTAACGAGAAAAAAATTCCCGTGTCGCTAAGGCGTAAAATTGCGATTTTGGAAGACAGCGAGGGAATAGTTTGGCTTGAAGGCTTCGGAGTCAGCGAGAGATGCTCGGTATCATCTGATACAGACAGAGCAATAGAAATTACAAGGACAGGGGATTTGAATGAGAAATGATATTTCTGAGATTTTAATTTCAGAAAAAGAACTTAAAAATATAGTAGCGAGACTCGGTAAAGAAATTTCAAGGGATTACGAGGGCAAAAATTTAATTCTTATAAGCGTTTTAAAAGGCTCCGTAATTTTTATGGCGGATTTAATGAGGGCTATAACAATACCTTGTAAAATTGACTTTATGGCAGTTTCAAGCTACGGCTCGGGAACAAAAACATCGGGCGTTGTTAAGATAATAAAGGACTTAACTGAATCCATTGAGGGTGCAGACGTAGTAGTCGTTGAGGATATTCTTGACAGCGGTGTAACGCTTTCTTATCTTAAAAAGCTTCTGCTTGCGCGCAACCCTGCAAGCATTAGAATTTGCACGTTACTTGACAAGCCCGAGCGCAGAAAGGCAGACATTACTGCCGATTACGCAGGAACAACAATTCCTGACGCTTTTGCAGTCGGTTACGGCTTAGACTTTGATGAAAAGTACAGAAATCTTCCTTTCATCGGCGTGTTAAAGCCCTCAGTATATCAATAAAAACAGGAGTGTAAACCATTGAAAAAGAGAAATTGGAAAATTCTGATACCGTATATCGTCATTCCGCTGTGCTTTATTGCGGTAATGTATTTCTATTACGGTAATAATACTAAAACTGTTAAGTATTATCAGGTTATTGAATATTTTGATAAAGGTCAGGTTACTGAGTATGAGCTTAACCTTTCAAGCGGCGCTTTAATTTATAAGCTCAGCGGTGAAGAGAACGCTAAAAAATACACAGTTCCGAATGTGAACCTTTTCTTGTCAGATATTCACGATTCGGTTCATAAATACAATATTGAGCATCCTGATTCGCAAATAGAAATGAACTATAAAGCAGGCTCGCCTAATTCCTGGTGGGCGAGTGTTTTACCTCTTGCCATTCTTTCGGGAGCAGTACTTATCTTTATGATTGTGATGATTAAAAAGATGAATACTGTTAATAATGAAGAAAACAGAGCAATAAGCTTTGGCAGAGCGCGTGTTAAGCGCGGTGACGATGAGAAAAATAAGGTCACCTTTGACCAAGTTGCAGGCGCGGACGAAGAAAAAGAAGAGCTTCAGGAAATTGTCGAATTTCTTAAAAATCCCGAAGAATTTAACAAGCTCGGTGCAAGAATTCCTAAAGGCGTGCTCCTTGTCGGCCCTCCCGGTACGGGTAAAACCTTGCTTGCAAAAGCAGTAGCAGGTGAGGCAGATGCACCGTTCCTTTCAATTTCGGGTTCTGACTTTGTTGAGATGTACGTCGGTGTCGGTGCTTCCCGTGTGCGTGACCTTTTTAACGAAGCAAAGAAACATTCACCTGCTATCA
>JAFLUO010000011.1 GCA_022508705.1 Oscillospiraceae bacterium | reverse complement strand
AACATAAAACGGAGAATTTATGAATTACATAGTAATGGATCTTGAATGGAATAATGCATATCTTAAATCGGCTCACAGTTTTGTGAATGAGATTATTGAAGTCGGTGCTGTGAAGCTTAATGAAAAGCTTGAAATGATTGATACGTTTTCACAGTTTATATGTCCCGTAGCCTCAAAAAAAATCAGAGCAAGAATAAAAGAACTTACTCACATTGAAAATGACGATTTAGTAAATGCAAATCCATTTAAAACAGTAATGGCAGATTTCGCAGATTGGTGCGGAGAGGATTTTGCAATACTCACTTGGGGCGATTCGGATATTCGCACACTTGTTTCAAATTATAAATATTTCGGAAAGTTGCACGATGTATTTTTTATTGAACGGTATGCAGATATTCAAAAATACTGCCAGGAATTCATCAATATGGAAAACGTTCAGCAGGCAGGGCTTTCATATGCCGCCGAATGTCTTGAAATAAACTCGGACGATTTTCCACATCACAGAGCCCTTGATGACAGTCTGCTTAGCAGCGAATGCTTGATAAAAACCTTTGACGCTGAGAAAATCAGTAAATATATAAAAGTTTGCAATGGGGAATTTTTTGAAAAGCTTTCTTTTAAGCCCTATTATATTAACAACCGAAACGATCCTTCGGTTGACCAAAGCGTATTTAATGAGTTTTGCGATATTTGCGGCGGAAGCGTTCAAAAATTAAAAAATTGGAAATATATGAACCATTCATTCAGAGCGGTGTTCTATTGTGAGCATTGCGACAGGCAGTTCAGAGTAAACGTTCGCATAAAGAAGCTTTACGACAGAGTTGACGTAAAGCGAAATACAGTCGAAATTGTTAAAACGGGCAAAGAAACAGAATAAAAAATGCAGTTCAAAACGAACTGCATTTTTTGTTTGTAAGTTTTAAATTATTTAATAACTCTTACTCTTATAACGTTTTCAATCGCCTTAATTGATTCAAGAGCCGCATCTGAAACGTCAGCGTCTGTGTCAAGCATTGTGTAAGCATATTCGCCCTTTGATTTATTAACCATATTGTCAATGTTAACATTTTCGCTGGCAACAGCCGTTGAAATCTGACTGATAACGTTTGCAACGTTCCTGTGAATTATTGTAATTCTTGTTCTTCCCGTTCTCGGAACATTTACGTTCGGGAAGTTAACGGAGTTCACGATATTTCCGTTTTCAAGGAAATCAATTATTTCGTTAACTGCCATAACTGCGCAGTTGTCCTCGGATTCGGGCGTTGAAGCGCCGAGATGGGGGATAACAATAGCACCGTTTGCATTAAGCAAAGCGTCATTGCCGAAATCTGTAACATAAGCCGCTACTTTTCCCTCGGACATAGCAGCAATAATATCGTTTGTATCTACAAGTTCGCCGCGTGCAAAGTTAAGGATTCTTACGCTGTCCTTCATCTTTGCAATGCTTACCGTATTAACAAGTCCTTTTGTTGAGTCCGTAAGGGGAACGTGAAGAGTAATGTAATCGCAGTTAGCAAAAACCTCGTCAAGACTTGTAACGTGGCGTACGCTTCTTGAAAGGTTCCAGGCGGCGTCAACTGAAAGATACGGGTCATAACCGTAAACCTCCATACCAAGTGAATTTGCCGCATTAGCTACAAGCACGCCGATAGCGCCAAGACCGATAACGCCTAACTTTTTACCTTTAATTTCAGGACCTGCAAAAGCTGATTTGCCTTTTTCAACAGACTTTGAGAAATTTTCATCGCCTTTAAGTGTTGCTTTAACCCAATCAATAGCAGGAACAATTTTTCTTGATGCAAGGAAAAGTCCGCAAAGCACCAGCTCTTTAACTGCATTTGCATTAGCACCCGGAGTGTTGAAAACAACAACGCCGTCTTCAGAGCATTTTTGAACGGGAATGTTATTAACGCCGGCTCCTGCTCTTGCAATGGCAAGTGTTTCGGGTGCTAATTCCATTTCGTGCATTGATGCGGAACGAACAAGAACAGCATCAGGATTTTTAATATCATCCGAGCATTTGTAATCGGATGTAAAATTTTTGATTCCCGTTGCGGAAATCTTATTTAAAGTTAAAATATTGTACATTAGAAATTACCTCTTTATGAATTAGCTGCTTCAAATTCAGCCATAAATTTAACGAGTGCTTCAACGCCTTCATAGGGCATAGCGTTGTAAATTGAAGCTCTCATACCGCCAACTGAGCGGTGACCCTTAATGTTAACAAGACCTGCCGCAGTTGCCTCTTTAACGAATTTAGCGTTAAGCTCTTCGCTGTCAGTAACAAAAGGAACGTTCATAAGAGAGCGGTCTTTGGGAATAACAGTGCCCTTAAACATTTTTGAATTGTCGAGGAAATCGTAAAGAAGCTGAGCTTTCTTAACATTTTTCTCTTTCATCTTTTCAAGCCCACCGTTTTCCTTGAGCCATTCAAGAACAAGTTTGCAGATGTAAATTGTGTAGCAGGGGGGCGTGTTATAAAGAGAATCGTTATCCGCCATAAGCTTGTAGTCAAGCATTGAAGGCGTATAATCTCTTGCATTGCCCAACAAATCCTCACGGATAATGCAAATCGTAAGACCTGCAGGAGCAACGTTTTTCTGTGCACCGCCGTAAAGCATGCCGAATTTCGAAACGTCAATGGGCTCTGAAAGGAAGCATGATGAAATATCTGCAATAAGCGGAACATCGCCTGTGTCGGGTAAATCACGGATAATATTGCCATGAACTGTCTCATTCATGCAGATGTAGAAATAGTCGGCATCTACGCGGAATTCGTTCTTATCCATTTCGGGAACGCATGAGAAATTCTGTTCCTTAGACGTTGCAACAACTTTAACATCGCCGTATTTTGTAGCCTCTTTATAAGCCTTATTAGACCACTGACCCGAAACTACATAGTCAGCCTTACCGCTGCCGTTCATAAAGTTCATAGGAATTGCCGCAAACTGAGTTGAAGCGCCGCCCTGAAGGAAAAGAACCTTGTAATTGTCAGGGATATTCATAAGCTCACGAAGAAGAGCTTCGGCACCCTTAATGATTTCATCATAAACTTTTGAACGGTGGCTCATTTCCATAACGGACTGACCGCTTCCTTGGTAATCAAGCATTTCTGCTGCTGCTTTTTTCAATACTTCTTCGGGAAGCATTGAAGGACCTGCTGAAAAATTATAAACTCTTGCCATAATAGCAACCTCCAAATAAATTTTCTAAAATAATATATGTGAAAAAAGAAAGACCTTTTTACGCATTGCGTGTATTGTATCAAAGTTAAACCTTAAAAGTCAATAGATTGACAAAAAATTAACATAATTTCTTCTAAATAATTAAATATTTTCAAAAAGTTATTCAAATTTTTAACAATCTATACAAAAGTGACAAAAAATACTATTTAATTATAAGGATAAATGTAATCAGTTTACTTGCTTATTCTCTCGTTCTATTGTATAATACTGTTATAATAGGAGTGATATACACGATTATGGAAACAGTAAGCAATTTCATAAAAGACTTTAATGATAAATCTGTTTTAATGCCGATGGTAGCTTTGCGTGGGCTTGTAATTTTCCCTCAGATGACAATGCACTTTGATGTCGGCAGGCAAAAGTCTATAAAAGCCATAAAAACTGCAATGGAGCAGAAAAAGAATATCTTTCTCTCAACACAAATTGATATGGAATGCGACGACCCCAGAACATCTGATATTTACAGTATGGGTGTCGTTTGCGAAATCAAGCAGGTTATAAAGCTGCCCGGAACTGACGCTTTAAGAGTGGTTGTTGACGGGCTTTACAGAGCTGAGCTTATAAGCATAAATTCCGCTAATCCGTTTCTTTCTGCAATAGTTTCAAAGGTAGAAAGCAAAAAGATTTCAAAAGATGATGTGATTTATGAGCAGGCACTTGTTCGCAGACTCGCGGCAATTTTTGAGGATTATTCTTATCTTCTTCCTAAAATGCCGCCTGATGTTATTATCGGCGTTTCCGTTCGCAAGGAAACAAATGAACTTACGGATTACATTCTTTCTAATATTCCGCTTGATTATGCTCTTAAGCAATCCTTACTTGAAGAGCTTGACCCGATTAAGCGAGCAGAACGTCTCTGTCTAGTTTTGTCAAAGGAAAAAGAGCTTTTAGCTATTGAAGAAGAGATAAACGAAAAGGTTCAGCAGCAGATTGACGAAAATCAAAAAGAATACTACCTTCGTGAGCAAATAAAGGCAATTTCCGAAGAATTGGGAGAGGGTGAAGATGCCCTATCGGAAGTCCAAGCTTACAGAGAAAAAATTCACGAATTGAATTTCGGCGAAAAAACAGAGAAAAAGCTTCTCCGTGAATGTGACAGAATGATGAAAATGCAGCCGTCAAGTCCTGAATCGGCTGTTACAAGGGCATATCTTGACAAAATAATCTCGCTTCCGTGGAAGGTGTTTACGGAAGATAATCTTGATATTCAAAACGTTGAAGAAACCCTTGAAAAGGACCACTACGGGCTTAAAAGCGTTAAAGAACGCATTATTGAATTTCTTGCAGTAAGAAAGATAAATCCCGATGTAAAAGGGCAGATAATCTGTCTTGCAGGGCCTCCCGGAGTAGGCAAAACCTCAATTGCAAGGTCGTTGGCTTTAGCTATGGGCAGAAGTTTTGCCCGAATTTCCCTCGGCGGCGTTCGTGACGAGGCAGATATCAGAGGTCACAGAAAGACTTATATCGGCTCAATGCCCGGCAGAATTATTGAGGCAATAGACAGTGCCGGCAGTTCAAATCCCCTCATTCTTCTTGACGAGGTGGACAAGCTGGGCTCAGACCACAGAGGCGATCCTTCATCTGCATTGCTTGAGGTTTTAGACGGCGAACAGAATTGCTCGTTTGTTGACCATTACCTTGAAATTCCTTATGATTTAAGCAAGGTTTTGTTTATAACCACTGCAAATGACGTAAGCAGTATTCCCGCACCTTTGCTTGACAGAATGGAAATTATTGATATTCCCGGTTACACGCACGAAGAAAAATTTCAAATCGCAAAAAGGCATTTAGTTCCCAAGCAATTAAAAGAAAACGGACTTAAAAAAACTTTGGTGAAATTTACCGATAAAGCGCTCAAAGAAATAATAAGCGGTTATACTAAAGAAGCAGGCGTAAGGCAGCTTGAGCGTTTAATCGGTACTTGCATCCGCAAAGCCGCCGTTCAATATGCAAAGGGCTTTGAGGGTAAAATTACCTTTAAAGATAATGAAATTGAAAAATATTTAGGTGCAAGAAAGTTTAAGCCCGAAGAAAAATCAAGGAAGAATGCCGTAGGCGTTGTAAACGGATTAGCGTATACCGCTGTCGGCGGAACAATGCTTACAGTTGAGGTCGTTACCATGAACGGCAAAGGCGCTTTGGAACTTACGGGCTCGCTGGGTGACGTTATTAAGGAATCCGCAAGAGCCGCCGTGTCATATATAAGAGCAAATGCAGAAAAATACGGAATTGACGGTAGTTTCCATGAGAAAAATGATATACATATTCATTTCCCTGAAGGCGCAGTTCCGAAGGACGGCCCGTCAGCAGGTGTTACAATATTCACGGCCCTTGTTTCTGCACTGACAGGCTGTAAGGTTAAATCAAGCGTTGCAATGACAGGTGAAATTACAGTTACGGGCAGAGTCCTTCCCATAGGCGGACTACGTGAAAAGACAATGGCAGCGTACGTTGAGGGGATAAAGACCGTTATTGTACCGAAAGCGAATGCAGGCGATTTAGACCAAGTTGACGAAAAGGTTAAGAATAGTATTGAGTTTATTTTTGCCGAAACTGCAGATGATGTTTTAAGAGTGTCTTTAGTGTGAGGTATGTATGAAATACGAAAAAGCAGAATTTAAAAGCGCATACGGAACTTTTGAGCAGTTGCCACAGTCCGACTTACCCGAAATAACATTTGCCGGTCGTTCAAATGTGGGTAAAAGTTCGCTTCTCAACAAGCTTTTTATGCGCAAAAACCTTGCAAGAGTAAGCTCCGTTCCAGGTAAGACGATTACCATTAACTTTTACGGAGTTGACGGTGTAAATTTTGTCGATTTACCCGGTTACGGCTATGCAAAGGTTTCTCGCTCAGAAAAGCAACGCTGGGCGAAAATGATGGAAGAGTATTTTAACTCTGACAGAAATATAAAGCTGGTTGTTCAGCTTATAGATATGCGCCATCCGCCAACGAATGACGATATTATGATGATGGAATTTCTTGAAAGCACAGGAATAGATTTCGTTGTTGTAATGACAAAAAGCGATAAGCTCAATAAGGGCGATTACAAAAAACGCCTTAAAAAATCAAAAGAGGAATTGAGCTTTGTTGACAGTGATTATATTATTCCGTTCTCATCGCAGACGGGCGAAAATATTGACAAAATCAAAGCGGTTATCGAATCGCACCTGGAGGAGTAAAAATGGAAAAAACACCTTTTATAACAAAAGAAAAAGCAGAAGAAATAGCTTCTGTTTATCCCACGCCTTTTCATTTATATGATGAAAAGGGGATTCGTGAAAACTGTGAAAACATTTATAAGGCATTTTCATGGAATAAGGGCTTTCGTGAGTATTTTGCAGTAAAGGCAACACCTAATCCGTTTCTCATAAACATTTTGCGTGAATACGGCTGTGGATGCGACTGTTCATCAAAAACAGAGCTTATGCTTTCAAAGGCTATCGGAGCGACCGGCGATGCTATTATGTTTTCATCTAACGACACTCCTCCCGAAGAATTCAAATACGCAAACGACCTTGGCGCAATAATAAATCTTGACGATATTACACATATTGATATTCTTGAAAAAACTCTCGGAAAACTCCCCGAAAAGCTTTCCTGCCGTTACAATCCTGGCGGATATTTTAAAATTTCAAACAATATTATGGACAACCCCGGAGACGCAAAATACGGTATGACAACCGAACAGCTTTTTGAGGCCTTTAAAATTCTTAAATCAAAGGGAGTAAAAGAATTTGGCATTCACGCTTTCCTTGCAAGCAATACCGTAACAAATGAGTATTATCCCACTCTTGCAAAAACACTTTTCGAGGTTGCGGTTAAGCTTAAAAATGAAACAGGCGTGCATATTAAATTTATTAACCTTTCAGGCGGAATAGGTATTCCTTATAAGCCAGACCAGACTCCCAACGATATTTTTGAGATTGCAAACGGCGTTAAAAAGGTTTATGAAGAGGTCTTAACTCCCAACGGCATGGATGATGTTGCAATTTATACTGAGCTTGGCAGATTTATGATGGGACCGTACGGCGCACTTGTTACAAGAGCCATAAACCAAAAGCACACTCATAAGGAGTATATAGGCGTTGATGCCTGTGCCGTTAACCTTATGCGTCCGGCAATGTACGGAGCCTATCATCATATTACCGTTTTAGGTAAAGAAAATGACACATGCAACAAGATGTATGATGTTACAGGCTCGCTTTGCGAAAATAACGATAAATTCGCCATAGACAGAAGGTTACCCGAAATCCAAATGGGCGACCTTATCTATATTCACGATACTGGCGCTCACGGTTTTGCCATGGGTTACAACTATAACGGAAAGCTTAAATCAGCCGAAATTCTCCTTAAAACAGACGGCAGTTTTGAACTCATAAGACGTGCTGAAACTCCTGCCGATTATTTCAGAACATTTGACGGATTTGATTTTTATAAAAAAGTAACCGAATAAGGTGATTTAATGTCCTTCGTTCATTTGCATGTGCATACCGAATACAGCTTGCTTGATGGCGTTTGCCGTTTAGGCAGGCTTTGTGCTGTTGCCAAAGAACGCGGGCAGAATGCAATTGCTATAACCGATCACGGTAATTTGTTCGGTGCAGTTGATTTTTATAAGGCGGCAAAAAAAGAGGGAATAAAGCCCATAATCGGCTGTGAAGTGTATGTTGCCGCCCGTTCCAGATTCGATAAGGTTCACGGTGTTGATTCTGAACGCTATCATCTTATTTTGCTTTGTAAAAACGAAACAGGTTATAAAAATTTAACCAAAATGGTTTCAAATGCGTGGGTTGACGGATTTTATACGAAGCCACGAATTGACCGTGAGCTTATTGAAAAGTACCATGAAGGTTTGATTTGTCTTTCTGCCTGTCTTGCAGGTGAAATTCCCAAAGCAATTGTGAGAGGGGATTTAGAGCAGGCTGAGAAAACAGCATTGTGGTATCAAAGTGTTTTCGGAAAAGGTAATTATTATCTTGAATTGCAGGATCACGGAATCCCCGAACAGTCAAGGGTTAATGCGGAGCTTATAAAAATTTCAAAAAATACGGGTATTCCCCTTGTTTGCACAAATGACGTTCATTTTATTGACCCCGAAGATGCAAAAACGCAAAAGGTTTTAATTTGCATTGCAACCAATAAAACGGTAAACGATGAAAATGCCCTTGAGTTTGACAGCGACCGTTTTTATCTTAAAACCGAAGACGAAATGCGTGAGCTTTTTGATTACATTCCCGAGGCTTTGGAAAACACTCAAAAAATTGCCGATATGTGCAATTTCGACTTTGAATTCGGTAAAACAAAGCTTCCTAATTTCCAAGTTCCTGACGGTATTTCTCATTTTGACTATATGAGAGATATTTGTTACAAGGGGCTTTTAGAGCGTTACGGTCAAAAACCCAAAAAAGAATATACGGACAGGCTTGAATATGAGCTTTCGGTTATAAAAAATATGGGATATGTTGACTATTTCCTTATAGTAGCGGATTTCATAAGCTATGCCAAAAAGCACGGTATTCCCGTAGGACCCGGCAGAGGATCAGGAGCCGGTAGTATTTGCGCTTACTGTATGGGTATTACAAATGTTGACCCAATAAAATACAACCTTATTTTTGAAAGATTTTTAAACCCCGAAAGAGTAAGTATGCCTGATATTGACGTTGACTTTTGCTATGAACGCAGAAGCGAGGTCATTGACTATGTTATCAGAAAATACGGCTCAGACCACGTTGCGCAAATTGTAACCTTCGGTACAATGGCGGCAAGAGCGGCAATCCGTGACTGCGGTAGGGCTATGGGGATTCAGTACGGCGTTGTGGATAATGTCGCCAAAAAAGTTCCTCATGCTATCAATATGACTCTTGAAAAAGCGATGGCGGAGGGCGATGAACTTAAAAATCTTTACGACACAGATCCTGTTGCCCGTGAGCTTATTGATACGGCAAAAAGCATTGAGGGAATGCCGAGGCACGCTTCCACTCACGCAGCAGGTATTGTTATTACCGACAATCCCGTAAGCGATTACGTTCCTCTTGCGCGCAATGACGAATCCATAGTAACTCAGTTTACAATGACAACCATTGAAGAGTTAGGGCTTCTTAAAATGGACTTTTTAGGTCTTCGCACTCTTACCGTTATTGATGACTGCGTTAAAATGATTCACGCAAAAAATCCTGAATTTGATATTGAAAAAATTCCCCTTGATGATAAAAAAGTCTTTGCATTATTTTCATCAGGAAGAACAGACGGCGTATTTCAATGCGAATCGTCGGGTATGCGAAACGTAATTGCAAGGCTAAAGCCGAATAATATTGAAGATATTATTGCGGTTATCGCTCTGTACCGACCGGGACCCATGGATTCAATCGATACTTACATTGCAAACAGACACAATTCACAGCGAGTTTTTTATAAAACGCCTCTTTTAAAGGAAATTCTTGATGTTACTTACGGCTGTATTGTTTATCAGGAGCAGGTAATGCAGATTTTCCGCACACTTGCAGGTTATTCCCTTGGCAGAGCGGATATTGTTCGCCGCGCCATGTCCAAAAAGAAGCATAAGGTCATGGAAGAGGAGCGTGAATACTTCTGCGAAGGCTGTGCCAAGAATAACATAAGCAGAGAAATCGCAAACGATATTTTTGACGATATGTCTTCATTTGCTTCTTATGCTTTTAATAAATCTCATGCGGCCGCATACGCAATAGTAGCATATCGCACGGCGTATCTTAAATGTTATTATCCGTGTGAGTTTATGGCGGCTTTGCTTACAAGCATACTTGACAATTCCTCAAAGGTTGCAGGCTATATTGAGGATTGCAAACGGAACGGAATTAGAATTTTACCGCCCGACGTTAATGAAAGCTACAAGGATTTTACTGCGGAAGAAGAGTCAAAATCAATACGTTTCGGACTGCTTGCAATTAAAAATTTAGGTCACGATTATATTGACAATATCATTTCGGAACGGAAAGCAAACGGAAAATACACTTCTTTTTATTCGTTTTGCAAGCGAACTTACGGAAAGAGCTTTAACAGGCGTGCTGTTGAAAGCTTAATTAAAAGCGGCGCTCTGGACGAGCTTTCAAGTAACCGCAGAGAAATGCTTACTAACCTGCCGTTTATTTTAAGTGAGCTTGACGGAACTCGCAAAAGAAATCTTGAGGGTCAAATAGGAATTTTTGATTTACTTGCATCAAACGACAGCGTCGGTTCGTCGGATTCATATATAATGAAAAAAGCGGCTGAAATGGAACTTGAAGAATTGCTAAACGGTGAAAAAGAGACAACGGGTTTATATATTTCATCACATCCAATGGAACAGTACACCGATTTGGCAAGGAAGCTTAACTGCAAGCAAACTTGCGATTTGCTTGAAATATCCGAAAATGACAGTGACGAATATCAAACTGTAAAAATAATGGGTATTGTTTCGCACATAACGAAAAAGCAAACCAAAAACGGTGAAACAATGGCATTCGTTACTGTTGAGGATATGACGAGAAGCATTGAGGTTATAATTTTTCCCAAGCTTATGCAATCGTATTTTCAATATATAGAAGTCGGAAAAGCTGTATTTATATTAGGTCATATTTCTGTCCGTGAGGATGAAGAGCCGAAAATTATACTCGATATGGCAAAGTCTGCCGCAGAGGTTAAAAGCGAACGGGAAAAGCGAACAGGTCTTTTTATCCGTATGACTTCAAGCGAATGCGACGAATATGAAAAAGTTTCGCAGGCAATAGGTAACGCAAGGCAAAACGGGGACATAAATCTTTACTTTTATTTTTCTGATACTAAAAAATATTTCCCTGTAGGCAAAATTAAAGTCAGTGAAAATCTGCTTTTGGAATTAAAAAAAATTGCAGGCGGAAAAAACGTTATTCTTCAGCAATAAATTTACTATTGAATTTTGTAAATATTTGTGTTATCATATTTTTTCAAACTATGTTATTTTATATTTTTGTTTAGATAAAAGGGTGGTTGAATTGAAAACAATTGGTGTTTTAACAAGTGGCGGCGACGCTCCGGGCATGAACGCCGCAATCCGTGCAGTTGTTCGTTCAGGCTGTGAAAACGGCATGAGAGTTATGGGTATTCGCCGTGGTTATAACGGACTTATGCAGGGCGATATGTATGAAATGAATCTCAGAAGTGTTTCCAATATAATCAACAGAGGCGGTACAATTCTTTATTCTGCAAGAAGTCCTGAATTTAAGACAGAAGAGGGCATGCAGAAAGCAATTCATACCGCTAAAGAATTCGGTATGGACGGAATTGTTGTTATCGGCGGTGACGGCTCTTTCAGAGGAGCAAGGGATTTGTCTCTTCGCGGAATTCCCTGTGTCGGCATTCCCGGTACTATTGATAACGATATTGCGTGCTGTGATTATACAATCGGTTATGATACTGCAATGAATACAGTCCTTGAAATGGTTGACCGTCTTCGTGATACGACTGAATCACACGACCGTTGCTCTGTTGTTGAGGTTATGGGCAGAAGAGCAGGTTACATAGCACTCAACGCAGGTATTGCCTGCGGTGCTACGTCAATTCTTATTCCTGAAGTTGAATACGATTTCCAGCGTGATGTTATTGACAGAATGCAGAAAACTCAAACAACGGGTAAAACCCATTTTATAATTATTGTTGCCGAAGGAATCGGCGGCGTTGACGAAATGGCAAAGCGTATTGAGGCAGAAACGGGCGTTGAATCCCGTGCTACAACCCTCGGCCATGTTCAGCGCGGCGGTGTTCCAACCGTTCGCGACCGTGTAAATGCAAGTCTTATGGGCTGCAAGGCGGTTGAACTTTTGAAAAAAGGCATAGGCAACCGTGTGGTAGCAATGCAAAAGGATGAAATTGTTGATTTTGACATCTTTGAAGCATTAAATATGAAAAAAACGCTTGACCTTAATCTTTACAGAATAGCGCATGAAATTTCCATCTGATATGAATATAGTACTTATCGGTATGCCGGGTTCAGGCAAAAGTACGGTTGGCGTTATATTGGCAAAAAGCCTCGGTGTTGATTTTATC
Organism: Oscillospiraceae bacterium; assembly: GCA_022508705.1. GTDB lineage: Bacteria > Bacillota > Clostridia > Oscillospirales > Acutalibacteraceae > Fimenecus. Next base: position 16,127 of record JAFLUO010000011.1, on the reverse strand, counting down.
GACACCGATTTGCTTATACAGCGCCGCGAAAATCGGCTGCTTCAAGATATTATTGATAAAGACGGGATTGACTTTTTCCTCGACAGAGAAAGGGAAGCCGTGTTAAGCGTTGATTGCGATAATGCAATAATAGCCACGGGCGGCAGTGTTATTTTTCGTGAAGATGCTATGCTTCATCTCAAAAAAAGCGGCACTGTAATTTTTCTTGATGTATCTGTGGGTGAGCTTGAACAGCGGCTCAGTAACATAAAAACACGGGGAGTTGCCGCAAAAAAGGGCGAAACCGTAAAGGATATTTACAATAAGCGTATTTCTCTTTACAAAAAATATGCAGATTTTACAGTAGATGCAAATTCTCTTTCCTGCGAAGAAACCGTAAATATTATTTGCGAAACTTTAAAAAAAATCAAAAATTAAAAACAAAGTTTCAAGCGTATTGCATTTTTTGCAGTACGCTATTTTTTACCTCTTATATTATCAATAAAATGTGGCAAATTACTATTGCGACAATAAAAAAGTCGTGCGGAGGTGAAAAATGCGTGATTTTGTAAGATGCTTTTCAGTTTTTATTGCAGGAATTTGTGTTTTCCTTTTTGCAATAATTCTTCTCGGACAGTTTACAATACCAAAAGATGTGATAATAGCGGAAAATTCAAAATATGAAGTACCGAAATTTATCGGTATTTCATTATTCACTTGTAAAGAGCCTATAGCTTCGGTAGGTGTTGTAAATGGGAAGGCTGTAAGTGATGATGAAGAAAGTATACAAGTGAATTTTTTGAATATTATTCCCGTTAAGCGAACAAACGTCAAATCAGTAAAAAGACAGTATGTGGTTCTCGGCGGAGAGATATTCGGAATAAAGCTGTTTACGGACGGCGTGCTCGTCGTTGACGAAGAATCCGTTCAGTCTGAAGGAAACGTTATAAATCCGGCGGAAAAAGCCGGAATCAGAGTAGGGGATATAATAAAATCCGTCAACGGCGAGAGTGTTTACACCAATAAAGCCTTGTCAGAGATTATTGAGAAAAGCGACGGAAAAAAACTGACGGTAACTGTGGTTCGCGGAAGCGATACATTAAATGTTTCTTTTTCGTCTGTCAAAGAGGACCAAACCGGAAAATACAAAGCGGGGCTTTGGGTTCGTGACAGTACGGCAGGAATCGGAACAGTTACCTTTTATAATCCGACAAACAATGCATTTGCAGGGCTGGGACATGCTATATGCGACATTGACACAGGCGAAATAATGCCTATGATAAACGGCGAAATGGCAGATGCATATGTAAACGGTTTTTACAAAAGCTCAAGCGGATGTGTGGGTGAGCTTTGCGGAGTTTTTACGGGTAACCGCAAGGGGAGCTTATGTGTTAACTGTGAAGCTGGAATGTATGGATATTCGGACAGTATTCCGCAGAATCAAACTATACCCGTTGCTTTAAGCGGTGAGGTAAAGACAGGAGAAGCGGAAATAATTTGTACTGTTGATAAGAACGGACCAAAGGCTTATAAGGCTGAAATTGTAAAGTTGTTGAAAAAAACCGGAGAAATAAATAAAGATATGATTGTGAAAATTACAGATCCTGAGCTTCTTTCAAAGACAGGCGGAATATTGCAGGGCATGAGCGGAAGCCCTATTGTTCAGAACGGTATGCTTGTCGGTGCAGTTACTCATGTATTTGTAAATGACCCAACGCAAGGTTACGCTATATTTGCGGATAAAATGCTTGAAACTTCCGCGTGTCAGGATTTGACTGCTCAGCAAAACACGGCTGACAGCGCGGCCTGACACAAACAAGAGGGGCGATTTTCGCCCCTCGAATTTTATATATGTTAGTTTTTAAGGCTTTGAAGCGGAGCAGGAATTCTTCCGCCTCTTGAAATGAATTTAGCAGGTGAGGCTGTGCTTACCTTCATTATGGGAGATACGCCGAACAGACCACCAAATTCAATTTCTTCGCCGTCTTTTTTTCCTATCGCAGGAATAACTCTTACTGCTGTTGTTTTAGAGTTTACCATACCTATTGCCGCTTCATCTGCAATTATAGCGGCAATTACTTCTGCGGGAGTGTCCCCGGGAATTGCAATCATGTCAAGTCCTACTGAGCAAACGGCGGTCATAGCTTCAAGCTTTTCAATAGAGAGAACACCGTTTCTTGCGGCGTCAATCATACCTGCATCCTCTGAAACGGGAATAAACGCGCCTGAAAGTCCACCAACGTGTGAAGATGCCATTACGCCGCCTTTTTTAACTGCATCGTTAAGAAGAGCAAGACAGGCGGTAGTTCCGCAAGCGCCGCACTGTTCAAGTCCCATTTCTTCAAGAATATGCGCAACTGAGTCGCCTACTGCTGGCGTGGGCGCAAGTGAAAGGTCAACAATTCCAAATGGAACGCCAAGTCTTTTTGATGCCTCTTTCGCAACAAGCTGACCCATTCTTGTGATTTTAAATGCAGTTTTCTTAACCGTATCGGCAACCTCAGTAATGTCGGCATCAGGTATCTTTGAAACTGCCGCACGCACAACGCCCGGACCTGAAACTCCTACATTGATAACGCAGTCAGGCTCGCCTGCACCGTGGAATGCACCTGCCATAAAGGGGTTATCGTCGGGCGCATTGCAGAAAACAACGAGTTTAGACGGCCCTACAAGGCCCTTGTCCTTTGTAAGCTTTGCCGATTCTTTAACGATTTGCCCCATAAGCCTTACTGCATCCATATTTATACCGGCCTTAGTTGAGCCGATATTAACGCTGGAACAAATTCTGTCTGTTACTGCCAAAGCTTCGGGAATGCTTCTTATAAGCTTTTCGTCACCTGCGGCAAAACCCTTTTGAACGAGTGCAGAATAACCGCCGAGGAAGTTGACGCCAACCTCTTTAGCCGCTTTATCAAGAATTTTGGCATATTTAACAGGATCGCCACCACTTGCGGCGCTAACCATTGCAATAGGTGTTACGGATATTCTTTTATTTATAATCGGAATACCGTATTCTTTTTCAATATCTTCGCCCGTTTTTACAAGCTTTTCTGCTTTTTTGCAAATTTTATCGTAAATTTTATTACATGCTTTATCTATATCACTGTCTGCACAGTCAAGAAGAGAAATTCCCATAGTAATTGTGCGTATATCAAGATTCTCTTCCTGAATCATGTTTATAGTTTCAAGTATATCTCTTGTGTTTATCATAAATTTATGTCTCCAAGTGTTACTTATATTCTGTGCATTGAGTTAAAAACGTCCTCGTGCATAACGTGAACAACAAGTGATTGCTCTTCACCGATTTTCTTTGCTTTTTCTGCAAATTCCGTAAACGGTATATTAGCTTTTTCAATTTCAATAAGCATAATCATACAAAACATATTCTGAAGAATGGACTGAGTAACCTCAACAACGTTTACTCCGTATTCGGCGCATATTCCTGAAATTTGTGCCAAGATGCCGATCTTATCTTTTCCGATAACGGTAATGATACCTCTCATTTTTAATTACCTCCGTAAATTACTGCTTGTTGCGTACTTTTTTGCTTTATAGTCTAACATAAATTATCTGAAATGTGAATACTTAATTTTAATCAAATTTAAGCATGATTTTAATAAATTTCAATTGAATTTATACTATAACTGTTATATAATTATAAAAAAATCAAATTTAAAGGAATATTAAAATCAGGAGTACAAAAATGTATAGTCATATCGTAGATTTTCACGTTCATACTGATAATTCTTATGACGGTAATCATTCGGCTACATTCATTTGTGAAAAAGCAGAGTTTAATAATTTGCGAGCCATTGCTTTTACAGATCATTGTGAGGTTGACCGCTGTATAAATGACTATGCTCACGAAAAAGCGGTGTTTCAGACTTTTTTTGAAATTGCAAAGGTTAAATCTGCCTTTCGCGGAAGATTTCTTGTTCTTAACGGTATTGAACTGGGGCAACCTAATTTTGCGTCTGAAATTGCCGAGCGGATTTTAAATTCACAAAAATTTGACGTGGTGCTGGGCTCAATTCACAATCTTCGTAACGGCTTTGACCCATATTATGCGGAGACATTTACAGAGGACGGCGTACATAAATTCTTGAAGGAATATTTTTTTGAAATGAAAAATATGTGCGAATGGGGCAATTTTGACGTTCTCGCTCATTTGACCTATCCTTTAAGATACTTTTTTGCAACATCGGGAATAAATGTCGATTTAAACGGGTATAAAACAGAGATAGATGAAATATTGCGTCTTATTGCTAAAAAAGATATAGCCCTTGAAATAAATTCGGCAGGGCTTCGTCAAAAGCTTAATAAGCTTCAGCCTGAAACCGATATTGTTAAGCGTTTTAAAGAGCTGGGCGGTAAATTTGTTTCTGTAGGTTCAGATGCCCATTATGTTTCTGATTTAGCCAAGGGTATTCCAGAAGCATATAAATCCGCCTTTGATGCAGGGTTTAACAATATAACTCTGTTTCAAAACCGTTTACCCGTACAAATTAGCATTACTGAGGAGATTTGATTATGATAGTTAGAGCAGCCGCAAAATTGAATTTAATGTTAGATATGATAAAAAAACTTGATAACGGCTACCACAGTCTGTTTATGGTAATGCAGTCTGTTGACCTTTACGACACGGTTGACGTTCAAAGGAACGGAGTCGGGAAAATCCTCATTGAATCCGATTCCGTTGATATGCCCAAAGACTCAACTAATATCGCATACAAGTGCGCAGAGAAATTTTTCGATGCAATGGAGATAAGCCAAAGGGGAATAACAATAAGAATAGGTAAAAATATTCCTATGGCAGCAGGAATAGCAGGGGGCAGCGCTGACGGTGCAGCAGTTCTTTACTGCTTAAATAAAATATACGGCACGAATCTTTCAAACTTTGAGCTTTGCGAAATCGGTTCAAAGGTCGGCGCAGATATCCCGTTCAGTCTTACGGGCGGCACGGCAGTTGTTTTGAATACGGGTGACATTATCGCCCCTGTAAAGAATTTGAACGATTGTAAAATTATAATCGTAAAACCAGAGCAGGATGTGTCCACAAAGGAAGCATACGCAATGCTCGATTCTGTTACGAGACTTCGCCATCTTGACACAGCAGGAATGCTTGAAGCCGTTTCAAAGGGCGATTATGAAGCGATATGTTCAAAGTGCGGAAATGTTTTTGAACAGGCGATTGAAGTTCCCGAAAGACCGTACATAAAAAGCATTATGCGCAAAAACGGCGCAGACGCCTGCCTTATGAGCGGAAGCGGACCTACTGTTTTCGGTCTGTTTTCCGATAATCAAAAGGCGGAAATGTGTTTTAATGAGCTTAAAATGAGTTATAAAAATGTATTCAAATGTTCTCCGATAGATAAAGGCGTAATTGAATTTTAATTTTGGGAGTTAGTATATAAATGGTTTTTGCGAGCCTTAATTTTTTATGCGTTTTCTTTCCGCTGTGCATGCTGGCGTATTTTTTCGCAAAAGATATTAAACAAAAGAATGCGGTTTTGCTTGTCTTTTCACTTGTTTTTTATGCTTGGGGCGAGCCCGTATATATCTTGTTGCTTTTGTTTATGTCCTTTTGTGATTGGTTTTTTGCCTTGCTCATTGAGCAAAACAGAGATAAGAAAAAGCTTATTCTTGTTCTTACCTGCATAGTAAATTTAGGAATAATAGGTATTTTTAAATACGGCGGATTTACTTTGCAAAATGTTCAGGGAATATTCGGCGTGCCTGAAAAAATACCTAATATCATACTGCCGATTGGCATTTCTTTTTATACTTTTCAGCTTCTCTCTTACGTTATTGACGTTTACAGGGGAGATGTCAAAGCACAAAAGAAATACGGAATCGTTCTTCTCTATGCAAGTCTTTTTCATCAGTGCATAGCAGGGCCTATCGTAAGGTACAAAGATGTTGAGCTTCAGCTTCTTTCAAGAAGAACCAATGTCAATTCAATTCACAAAGGAATCAATAGATTTTGCGTAGGTCTTGCCAAAAAAGCAGTAGTCGCAAATATGTGCGGCAAGCTTTTTGAACTGTTTGTTGTATCGGATTCGCTTATAAATTCGGCAGAAGCCGTAAGCATTGTGTCCAAAAAATCGGCGGCTTCACTGTGGCTTGGAATGCTCATGTTCTCAATGCAGATTTACCTTGATTTTTCAGCATACTCTGATATGGCTATCGGCATGGGCAAAATGATAGGACTTGAATATAAAGAGAATTTCGATTATCCTTATCTTTCCCGTTCTGTTTCAGAATTTTGGAGAAGATGGCACATTTCTCTCGGAACATTTTTCAGAGATTACGTTTATTTTCCCCTTGGCGGAAGCAGAAAAGGCAAAGGTCGCACGATTCTTAATTTGTTCGTAGTTTGGGCGCTTACGGGACTTTGGCACGGAGCATCTTGGAATTATGTTCTTTGGGGACTTTATTTCTTCGTGTTTATTGCCCTTGAAAAATTGTTCTTCGGAAAAGCTCTTCAAAAGCTTCCCGTTATTTCAAATCTCTATTTGCTTTTAATTGTATATTTTGGCTGGGTGCTTTTCAAATTTGAGAATATGTCGGTTATGTCTGCGGTGCTCAAAGGAATGTTCTGCCTTAATAAAAATGCAGCAAACGATTTTGAGACAGTCACTCTTTTAAAGGGCAATCTTATTTTCATTATAGCGGCAATCATTGCCTGCACGCCGCTTATATCCTTTATTTCAAAGAAGATTAAGTTTAAAGATACCGAAAAAAGAAACTTTTCTTTACTGTACGGCGCTTTATCAGTTGCTTTGCCGCCTGCGCTGATAATTCTTTCGCTTATAAATATTGTCGGCAGCAGCTACAATCCGTTTTTGTATTTTCAGTTTTAATCGGAGGAAAATATGAAAAGAAATAACAGAAGAAAACCGAGCAATAAAGGTAAATTTGTTCTTTATCAAATGGCGTCCTTTGCTCTCACAATAGCAATACTTGGGATTATCGGTGCGATTATTCCGTTAAGACCGAAAGAGTCGATTTCTGAAAAGCGCAAACTGTCAGAGTTTCCGAAAATCACATTTGCTTCTCTCACATCAGGTGACTTTTTTGACGGCTTTAACAGTTGGTATTCCGACAGCTACCCCGGGCGGGAAGGCATTATTTCCTTGAACTCTAAATTCCAAAGCTATTACGGAATAAAGTCAACTAAGGACGATACCGTTAAAATTCACGGTGAGGTTCAAAAGGGTGACGATATTCCCGATGAATATGACCCAAATGTTACTGTTACGGAACCACCTACTGAAGAAAAATATGATAAAATCGACGCAGAGGGTGATTCCCAAAGTATCGGAGCTGTGTTTGTGGTAGGCAACAGGGCGTTTGAATATTATAATTTCAGTCAACCGCAGGCAAATAGATATATTTCATCTATGAACACTTTGGCGGAAAAGCTGTCAGGCAAAGCAAAGGTTTACGATATGATAGTTCCTACAAGCATAGGAATTACTCTTCCTGATGATTATATGGGAAATATTAACAGTTCCGACCAAGGCAAGGCTATTGATTACATTAACAGCGGTCTCAGCGATAATATTATTCAGGTGCCGATTTTTAAAACGCTTATGAGCCACAGAAGCGAGTATATTTATTTCAATACAGACCATCATTGGACTCAGCTCGGCGCTTACTACTCATACTGTGAATTTGCAAACATTGCAGGCATTGCCGCCAATTCTCTTGACAAATATGAAAAGGTAGAGTTTGACGGATTTTTAGGCACTTTTTATAATGATACAGGCAAAATTCCGGAGCTTAAATCAAATCCGGATACCATATATGCATATAAGCCCAATTCTTCGGCTAATATGTTTTATATTGATTCTAACGGTCAAAAGCATTCCTGGCCGATAGTTAATGATGTTACAAAATATCCTGCGGCGGTTAAATACAGTTGCTTTATAGCAGGGGATAATCCGTATACTGAAATAAAGAATCCGCAAATTACAGACGGTTCATCTATTATGATTGTTAAAGAGTCCTTTGCAAATTCGCTTGTGCCGTTCTTAGTTGAAAATTACGAAACGATTTATATTATTGACTACCGCCATTATAAAGGCAGTATTTCTGAGGTAGTTCTCGAAAAGAATATTGATACGGTTCTTTATATAAATAACGTTTCTGCAATAAGAAATGAAAACCTAATGAACAAACTTGAGGCAACCTTATAAACAAAAATTTAATTAAATAAACTACAACAAGACAGAGCATATATATTTATGTTCTGTCTTGTAATATTTTTCCCTTACTTGTCATATATTCTACTGACCGACAAGGAGGAAGATTATGATAGACACATCAAGGGAAAGAGCAATTGTTTTAGGTGAATATATAGTTGAAAATAAGGCTACCGTGCGCTCTGCCGCAAGACAGTTCGGAATAAGTAAAAGTACGGTACATACAGATGTTTCGTCACGACTTAAAAGATATGATCCCGTTCTTTACAGGCAGGTCAGGGAAATACTTGATATCAATAAATCGGAACGGCACATACGGGGCGGTCTTGCAACAAAAGAAAAGTATCTTAAGGCGGCAAAATAGCCGCCTTTCTTTTTGTGATTTTTGCAAAATAATTTACCTATATTTTGTAATATATACTTGAAATCTTATATTATTAGTGTATAATATATTAGTAAAATTATGGGTATACACTACGAAAGGTGGAAATACAGTGGCAGAAGAAAAGAATTTCTTTATTGACCTTGAGCATGAAATAATGCAGCTCTGGGAAGAAGAGAAATATTATGACAAGCTTGTTGCAAAAAATAAAGGCAACAAAATGTTCCGTTTCCTTGACGGACCTATTACAGCAAATAACCCCATGGGCGTTCACCATGCATGGGGCAGAAGTATAAAGGATATTTTTATCCGTTATAAATCAATGAGAGGCTATGACTGTCGCAGACAAAACGGATTTGACTCGCAGGGCCTTTGGGTTGAGGTTGAGGTTGAAAAACAGCTCGGATTTAAAACTAAAAAAGATATTGAAGATTACGGAATGGACAAGTTTACACGTCAGTGCGTTGACCGTGTAAAGCATTTCTCAGGCATCATTACCGAACAGTCAAAGAGGCTCGGCCAGTGGATGGATTGGGAAAATTCATATTACACAAATACCGACCTTAACATTCAGGGTATTTGGCATTTCTTAAAGGTTTGCGATGATAACGGCTGGATTAAGCGTGAATACAAACCGATGCCGTGGTGCCCTCGCTGCGGAACCTCTCTTTCCGAGCATGAAATGACAGGTTCTTATAAGCTTATGACCCATAATTCTGTATTCTTTAAGCTTCCCTTAGAAGAACTCAATTCAAAAATTCTTGTTTGGACAACTACTCCGTGGACTCTTTCTTCAAACGTAGCTTTGGCGGTAAATCCCGAAATTGACTATGTTGAAGTTAAAATTAAGAGCGACGAAAAAACTCTTATTCTTGCTAAAAACGCTATTAAATATCTCGGTGACGATAAGCTTGAGGTTGTTCGTGCTCTTAAAGGTGAAGAGCTTGTAGGTCTTCATTACGACACCTGCTTCCCCGACATTCCGGCACAGGCAGGCATTGAACATAAGGTAGTAGCATGGGAAGACGTTGCGGCTGACGAAGGTACAGGCGTTGTTCATATTGCCCCCGGTTGCGGTGTTGAGGACTTTGAGCTGGGCGAGCGTTTAGGACTTCCCAAAGTTATGCCTATTGACGATATGGGTATTTATCTTGACGGCTTTGGCTGGATGATAGGAAAAGACAGCCACACAGTTGCCGACGAGGTATTTGAGCATCTTAAAGCAGATGATAAGCTTTATAAAATTGAACCCCATGAGCACAGCTACCCTGTTTGCTGGCGTTGTAAGTCTGAGGTTGTATTCAGACTTGTTCCTGCATGGTATATCCGCACGGAAGAGCTGAAACCGAGACTTATCAAGAATGCAAATACAGTTAAATGGGAGCCTGCTTCAAACGGTAAGCGAATGAACGACTGGCTTAACAATATGGGCGACTGGAATATTTCCCGTAAGCGTTATTACGGACTTCCGCTTCCGTTCTATCCCTGTGACTGCGGTGATGTAACGGTTATCGGCTCAAAGGCTGAGCTTCGTGAAAAAGCGGTTGACCCTGCCATGGTAGATGCTCTTCCTGAACTTCACAGACCGTGGGTAGATGAAATTAAAATCAAATGTCCGCATTGCGGAAAAGAGGTTTCCCGTGTTTCTGAAATCGGCGACGTTTGGCTTGATGCAGGTATTGTTCCTTACTCAACCTTCGGCTACTTTACGGACAGAAAAGAGTGGGAAAAGAATTTCCCTGCTGAATGGGTTACAGAGATGCATGAGCAGGTTCGTCTTTGGTTCTATTCGATGCTCTTTATGAGTACCGTTTTAGAGGACAGAGCGCCTTATGAACGTGTTGTTACAAACAGCGCTGTTGTTGCAGAGGACGGCTCAAAATTTTCTAAAACAGGCTTTATGATTAAATTTGACGAGGCTGCCGAAAAAATAGGCGCAGACACAGTCCGTTACCTTTATGCAGGCGCTCCGAATACCAACGATGTTCGCTTCGGCTTTAATCTGGGCGATGAAGCAAGAAGAAAAATGCTTTCCTTCTGGAATATTTACACATTCTTTGACACTTACGCACAGATTGACAAGCCTGTATTTACCGATTATAAGCCTGATAAAGCCAATATGACCGCTACTGACAAGTGGTTAATTGTCAGAACCAATGAATTTATAACAAAAGCTCAAGGCTATATGGATGATTATAAAGTTTATCTTCTAATTAAAGACTTTGAAGTTTTTGTTGACGATATTTCAAATTGGTACATCAGAACAAACCGCCGTCGCTTCTGGAAAACAGAAGACGAGCAGGATAAGATGATTGCTTACTGGACTCTCTTCACTGCTCTTAAAACCTGCGTTCAGGTAATGGCTCCCGTAATTCCGTTTATGACAGAGTATATTTGGCAGAAGCTTATTAAGGTTTGCGAGCCAAACTCAGCTGAGTCCGTTCATTTAAGCGATTGGCCGACTGTTGTTGAGGACTTTGAGGATGACGGAATTATTGAAGAAACTGCTCTCGCAAGAGACGTAATTGCCGTTGCAATGCGCCTTCGTAATGAACAGCAGATTAAGGTTCGTCAGCCGCTTAATAAACTTTTTGTATGCTGTGACAAAGATAAGGCTGATAAAATCAAAACTTTTGAGAAGAATATTCTTGATGAGCTTAATATCAGAAATATTGAGTATATCAGCGATGCAAATCTTCTTGAAGATAAATACTGTGCAGTTAACTTTAAGGTGGCAGGCGCAGTTCTTAAGCAGAATGTTAATAAGATGAAACAAACACTTGAAAGTCTTTCTGCCGACGAAATGAAAGCTGTTACAGAAGCCGTTATTGCAGGCGGTGAGGTTTCAGTTCCCGGTTGGGATGAAAAATTTGACGCTTCTGTATTTGCCGTTAACTCAAAGACAAAGGCAGGTATTGTTTCCGCTGAGTTTGGTAGCGATTGCGTTCTTGCCCTTGACGTTGTACTCACGGAAGAGCTTCTCAAAGACGGTGCAGTGCGTGATATTATCCGTCAGTGCCAGCTTCTTCGTAAGGAGGCAGGTTATCAGGTTGAGCAGCACATTGCAGCATCAATAAATACTGCCGATGAATTTGTACTTACGGCATTGAACGAAAAGAAGGACTATATTGCAAATGAGCTTCTTGCCGATTCACTTGTTATCGGTGAAGACATTTCAGCAGATCTTTCAAAGACAATTTCCGTAAATGAAAAAGACGTTATAATTTCAGTTTCAAAAGGAGAATAAAATTATGTTTCAGGTTACTAAAGATATGAATATCGGTGAAATTCTTGACAATGCAAGAGAGACAGTTCCCTTCTTCCTTGAAATGGGAATGCATTGCCTCGGCTGCCCGTCCGCAAGGGGCGAAACTCTTGAGCAGGCTTGCTTTGTTCACGGCGTAGATGCTGATGACCTCGTTGAGAAAATCAATAAGTTTTTAGCAGAAAAGGCTGAGTAAAAGAAATTCCCCCTTGAAATACAGGGGGATTTGTTTTAGGAGTAAAAATGTTTTTGGATGCAAGACTTTCTGCGGTGGCAGAAATGGTGAGAAACGGTACAAGATTTGCCGATGTTGGCACAGACCACGCATATCTTCCTGCATATCTTTTGATTAACGATAAAATTGAATACGCCGTTTGCTCCGATTTGCGAAAAGGTCCTTTAAAAAACGCAGAAGAAACCGTGCAAAAATACTGCTTAGCGGATAAAGTTGATTTGCGCCTTTCCGACGGGCTTGATAATTTCAAGGAAGGCGAGGTAAATGAAATTGCCGTGGCAGGAATGGGCGGACTTTTAATATCCGAATTTATTGAGCGAACTGAATGGCTTAAAAGTGCTGATATTCATCTTATTTTACAGCCGATGACTCATGCAGAGGATTTGCGCAAAACCCTTTACCAAAACGGTTTTTACATAGAAAAAGAGGTTGCCGTTAAAGACAAGGAAAAGTTTTATATAATTTTGAGCGCTTATTATAATGCGTGTCCAAAAGATTTAACTGATTTTGAGTGTATAATAGGGGAACTTAGTAAAAATACTGACAAAATATCAAAAGAATATATTGCTTTTCTTTTAAAAAAGTACACTGCAAAATGTGAAATGCTCAAAAAGGCAAATAAAGATTTTGCTGAAACCGAACAAATAGTTAAGGAGCTTGAAAAATGCCTAAAGTAAAAGATATTTATGATTTTATTGACAGCTTTGCGCCTTTTGACACAGCGTGTAAATGGGATAATACAGGCATTTCAGTAGGTGACGAAACACAAGAAGTTAAGAAAATAGTCTTTGCTCTTGATATTACTGGAGATGTTGCAGATTTTGCCAAAAGTATAAATGCAGATTTAATTATTACGCATCATCCGTTAGTTTTTAATCCCGTTAAACAATTGCCTGCTTCTTCAACTCTTTATAAGCTTGCAAATTACGGAATTTCACATATAAGCGCACACACAAATTTTGATTTGGCAGAAGAGGGAGTAAATACGCTCCTTTGTGAAAAACTGAATCTTAAAATTACCGATTCAATTAAATCCGATGATGTGTGCCTTTATATCTGCCAAACGGAAAATGAAATAGATTTGACTGATTTTGTCTATTTTGTCAAAGAAAAATTAGGCGGAACGGTAAGATACAACGGGAAAAATACAAAAATAAATACTGTTGCGGTTTGCTCAGGGGCAGGCGCCGATTATCTAAGTGAGGCAAAAGCAAACGGTGCTGATGTTTTGCTTACAGGCGACGGTTCGCATCACGATTTTCTTGATGCGCAGGAATTAGGAACAGCTCTTGTTTGTGCAGGTCATTTTGAAACGGAAAATCCTGCCATTGACTTACTTTTACTAAAAATAGAAAATAAATTTGGCGTTGAATGTGTCAGAGTGCCGCAGACAACACCGATAACAACAATTTAAGAGGGAATATGGCGTTAGACGGACTTACTTTAGGATTTATAAAAAATGAGCTTGCCGATTACATAATCGGTTCAAAGGTGGAAAAGGTGCATCAACCTTCAAAGCAAGAGTTGGTGCTTCTTTTGCGTACCCGAAACGGCGCATACAGGCTTTATTTTTCAGCCGACGGTCAAAGTCCGAGGGTTCATCTTACAAGCCATAATTTTGAAAATCCCAAAACACCGCCAATGCTTTGCATGATGTTAAGAAAGCGTCTTGTAGGCGCAAATCTCGTTTCCGTTGAACAAGTAGGTAATGACAGAATTTTGATCTTCACCTTTGACGGTACAACCGAAATCGGCGACAGAACGAAATATTATATTGTCTGTGAAATTATGGCACAGAAAAGCAACATAATTTTTCTTGATGAAAATAAGAAAATTTTAGATGCGGTTAAAAGGATTGATGAAACAAAATCCTCAGTTCGTGAGATTTTGCCAGGGCTCAATTATGAATTGCCACCAATGCTTTCAAAGTGCAATTTGTTTACGGACAGTACAGAAGAAATAACGAGTAAAATCCTTTTGCAAAGCTCAAAAATGCTCTCAAAAGCTGTTCTTGATATTGTGGGCGGAATTTCGCCCATAATAGGCAGAGAAATTGCCTACAGAACCGTTTTTTGCGATAAACAGGTTTCACTTCTATCTGAAATCGAAAAAGAAAGGCTGTTAAATGAAATACAAAATCTGATTTCGTCTGCAAAGAGGCCTAAACCATATAAAATTTCAGTACCAGATAACGATACCTTTGATTTTTCTTTTTTAAATATTCGTCAATACGGAACTGAAGCTAAAAATACGGAATATAATTCGTTCTGTGAGCTTGTTGACGATTTTTACTATGAAAAGGACAAAGAATTAAGAGTAAAAAGAAAAGCAGGGGATTTGTTCAAGCTTTTAAGCAATGCGACAGAGAGAACGTCACGAAAAATCAATAACAGACGTGCTGAACTTGAAAAAAGTGAAAAAAGGGACGAACTTCGTATTTTTGCTGAACTTTTAACGGCAAATCAATATAAATTTACTCAAAAACAATCCTCTTATGACGTTGAAAATTATTACGATAACAATAAAATGTTAACAGTTCCTGCCGACCCTGCGCTCACTTGCCAGCAGAATGCTCAAAAATATTTTAAAGATTATAAAAAAGCCGCAAATGCAGAAAAAATGCTGCATTCACTGATTTTTGAAGGAGAGCAGGAACTGATTTACCTTGACTCCGTTCTTGACAATTTAAGCAGAGCTGAAACGGAGAAAGAAATCGGCGAAATTCGTCAGGAATTGCAAGACGGCGGATATCTCAAATTCCGAAAAAATGCAAAGCAAAAAAGAGAAAAGGCTTTACCGCCGTTGGAATTTACTTCGTCTGACGGATTCAGAATTTTAGTCGGCAGAAACAACGTTCAAAACGATATTTTGACTTTAAAAACAGCAAAAAATTACGATATGTGGCTTCATGTAAGCAAACAGTCCGGATCACATACGGTAATTTGCAGTGATAACAGAGAAATATCGGAAAATGCAATTTTAGAGGCGGCGATAATAGCGGCGTATCATAGCAAATCAGTCTCGTCATCGTCAGTTGCCGTTGACTATACTCTAATTAAAAATGTTAAAAAACCTGCCGGAGGGAAGCCCGGAAAGGTGATTTACGAAACATATAACACGGTGTATGTAACTCCCGAAAAGGAAATAGTTGAAAAGCTTAAAAGCAAAACTTAAGTAACCGATGATTAAATTGACAAAAGTGATTTGTGCGAGATATTGCGTCGTAAAAAGGCACAAAATCGAAAGAATACTTTGTGTATTGTAAGATTTTGGAACGCATTTACGGCGTAAAATATCCGCAAAGCACCGCGGTCACATTTAAACAGAGGTTACCAGAAAAAATAAAAACCATACCGCAGGGTATGGCTTTTATTTTTTCTGTTTAAAATCAACTAATTTTCGTTTACTGCAAGCATTTCATTCTCACGGAATAAAAGTGACAAGCACCAAATACCTGCAAGGGCTACGAGCGTGTAAATAATTCTGCTTAAAATTGCGCCCTGGCCGCCGAAAATCCATGCAACTATATCAAATTGAAAAAGACCGATAGATCCCCAGTTAAGCGCACCGATTACAACAAGTATTAAAGAAATTCTGTCAAGCATTCATCTCACTCCTTTTTCGCATTTTGTCTTGCAAAATTATTATGAGATTTTTAAAGCTTTTTTATTCAATTCAAAAATTGTAAAATTATAAATTTTCTGCAAATTTTTTGATTTCGTCAGCCTTGTCCACGCGTTCCCAAACAACGTCAATGTCAGTTCTGCCAACGTGGCCGTAAGCGGCAAGCTGCTTATAAATGGGTCTTCTAAGACCGAGATGATCAATGATTGCGGCGGGGCGAAGATCAAATACTTTATTTACAATATCCGCCATATCTTCATCTTTGATTTTACCTGTTCCGAACGTGTCAACCATTACTGAAACGGGTTTTGCAACGCCGATAGCATAAGCTAACTGAATTTCGCACTTCTTTGCAAGACCGCTTGCAACTATATTTTTGGCAACGTATCTTGCGGCGTATGCAGCAGAGCGGTCAACCTTTGTGGGGTCTTTGCC
>JAFLUO010000109.1 GCA_022508705.1 Oscillospiraceae bacterium | reverse complement strand
TTGTATTCAGTTTCACCGAAGGACAAAACGGCATATTCGGTATGAGTTTTTCCCGAGTCAATGTAAATGGTATGAACCACTGTGTTATGGTAAAAACCTTCATCCGAATGCTTTTCGGAGAATGAGCCCGAAAATGTTTCAAGCATATTATGAAAGCTTTCATCCGGCTGAGAAATTCTGGCAGTCGGGCTGTCCTCAAGGCAACCTGTGGGGAAATCTCTGAAACGGGTTGAAGGGTTAAATGTGCGAAGACAGAACTCCCCATCAATCCCGTCATATTTGTATGATACCTTTTTGCCGCATTCTGTATCAAATGTTTTTATCTCAGGCACAAAATGGTGATTTTCGGAATTTATTTTAATTTCTGCATTTTCTTCGCAAACAGCCAAAAAGTCAAGCTCTATTCCGCCGACGCCTTTAGAAATAAACTCTAATTCATTCTTGCCGCTTGTTACATCTACGGAGAATTTTACAATATTCATGATGTCGCTTTCAGGGAAAATAACGGTTTTTCCGTTAAGCGTAAATTCAGCGTTTTTGCCGTCAGTCGTTCTGTATCTCACATAAAGAGCAGGATTAAAAAATTCTTCTTTAATATCCACCTCATACGAAACACTGTCGCCTTTTTCGGCGGCAAATTTAGGATATTTCTGCAAAGCGTAACGGTTGTCGTCTCTGTCGCCGAGTCCTCTGTGACCGCAAAATCTGTCATCAAAAAATTCGCCTTTTTTCATGGCATCTATCGTCTGTCTGTCCCAAGGGCGTGGATTTGCATATTCAAACGACGAATAATCAAGAGCATCAATATAAACACATTTTGAGGGCAAAACAGGAGTTGCTACCGTCACATTCGGGTACTCAATAGCCGAAAACATATTTAAAAGGCAGATTTGTTTGATTTCCGTATTATTAAAGAATTTTGTCCTGATGAGAACGCTTTCATTTGAGAGCTTAGTGAATGAAACATCGGCATAGACACGGTCTTTCCACTCAAGGTCATAGCGGTATGAATAAAAGCTGTAATCAGAATTAGCTTCCCACGGGTGAACACCTACGGGAACGGTAACGTTCGGCACACGGGAATCCGCATTTTCTATTGCAGGGCTTACAACGCAGTCAAACCTTACGCCCTTTTCAAAGCTATGATCCGTAATCCTTGAAATTCCGCTGTATTTTTTAGAATAAGGGCCCCATAGTCCCATTAAATCAATCATTTTTTTACCGACAGGTTTCATTTTGCACCTCAAAAAACACATTTTGATTATTCTATCAAATTTCAGGTGCTATTTCAACACTAATTTATTCCCCGTCAAACATCTTTTTAAGCTCAGACAAAGCACGTTTTTCAATTCGTGAAACATACGAGCGTGAAATGCCCAGCTTCTTTGCAACCTCACGCTGAGGAAGAGGCGTTGTGTCGTAAAGCCCGTAACGCATTACAAGTATTTGGCGCTCCCTTGGGTCAGAAAGCTTTTTAAGGTACTGATACAGTTTTTCGGAGCGCATTTTTAAATCCACCTCGTCAAAAACCGTACTTTCGCTGTAAATAATATCTGTAAAAGTTAAGGGATTCCCCTCTGAGTCCATATCAATAGGTTCGTTCATTGAAACGTCTTTTTCGGTCTTCTTCTTCGCCCTGAAATGCATAAGTATTTCGTTTTCAATACAGCGTGAAGCGTAGGTTGCAAGGCGTGTGCTTTTGGTATAATCAAAGCTATCAATGCCCTTTATAAGCCCGATTGTACCTATGGAAATAATGTCGTCCTGATCCGAATAATTTGCATAATACTTTTTAACGATGTGCGCAACTAAACGCATATTGTGATTTATTAGCTTTTCCCGTGCTTTCATATCCCCCTGCTCGTGAAACGCCTTTAAAGCCTCTGTTTCCTCTGCGAATGAGAGCGGCTTCGGAAAGGAGTTTCCCGAAGTCAAGTGCAGCATAAAATAAAGTAAATTCTGCGAAATTGTCTGGAGTAACTGAATAAACAAAAAAATCACCTCTGTCAAGGATATGACAAAGGTGATTATATTTTGCAAGTCCAAAAATATTTAATCTTAAATTTCAATCAGTTCATAGTCCGTTGTTCCGAATCCCAATTCTTCGGCGGCTTCGACGGTATGCGCTCCGTGGCGGGATTCAAGGCGCTCAAGGAAATGCTTTTGTCCTGCATCGTCTTTTGCCGCATAAATCAAATCTATGCAAGCCTTGTCAATGGCAACAGGGTCTAAAGACGCTAAAATGCCAATATCCTTCATGCAGGGGTCTTCGGCAACTGCGCAACAGTCACAGTCAACGGAAAGATTTTTCATAACATTTATATAAGCTATATTGCCGTTAAAGAAATTCACAACAGACTGTGCCGCATCTGCCATTGATTCAAGGAACAAATCCTGCTCTGCCACATTATCCCAAACGATTGACTGGTCATCGGTAACGCCTGCGGAGTGAATAAACGACTTTCCCCTGCTTGAAGCACAACCGATGGAAAGCTGTTTAATTGCACCGCCGTAACCGCCCATAGGGTGCCCTTTAAAGTGAGATAAAACGAGCATTGAATCGTAATTTACTATATTTTTACCTACAAGATTTTTCGTAATAACCTTGCCGTTCGGTATGCTAAGCTCTAAATCGGGGCCTTCGGCATCTAAAAGGTCAACTGTGAAATATTTGTCCCACTCATGCTCGGAAATAAGCTTTTTGTGTTTCTCGGTATAATTTCTTTCACCGTCATAAGCAGTGTTACATTCAACCACTGTGCCGTTTACCGTTTCAATAATCGGTTTCCAAAATTCAGGCTTTAAAAAATTCTGATTTCCCTTTTCTCCCGAATGGAGTTTAACCGCAACCTTTCCGCTGAGATTCACGCCCAAAGCGTTATAAAGCTCAATTACTTTTTGGGGAGTGATTTCTTTTGAAAAATATACTTTAGCTTTTTCCATTTCAAATGTCCTCCTGTGACAGTACAATTTCGCACTTATCTTTAATATTCAATTCGCTGAAATATTTTTCTTCAAGGGGTATCCACTTTTCAAAAAACATATCGGCTTTATCTTTATTTCTTTGCAAAATACGCTGTTTTTGCAGTTCTTTGTCTATATACAAAAAAATGTGCAAATCGTAAAAATCAAACAATTCAGGATGGCAGGAATACGAACCCTCAACTATCATTATATTTGTGGGAACAACCTTTTCACCCTGCGTTAAAGTGCCGTTTTTACAAGAAAATTTTGAATAAGTATAGCTTTCCCCGTTTTTAAGAGGAAGCAGTATTTCCGAAAGCAGTCTTTCATGGTCAATATTTCCGCCGGGTAAAGAGAGCCTTTCATCAGTTCGCTTTTCAAAGGGAAGAAAGAAATCGTCTGTGTGAACAATATCGCAAGAAATATGATCCGCCAAAAACAACGCAAGCGTTGTTTTACCCGATGCGCACCTGCCGTCTATTGCTATTATTTTGCGCTCTCCTGCCATGTCCCATTCAGAAAGTTTTGAAATTAACTCAAACTTTTTCATGTTCTCTCTTTTTAAACGGAACTAAATGTGTGCGGTTAAGAATAAGCATAACAGCGGGAATGAGCGTTAACTGAACGATAATTCCGGGAATCGCAGTTGTAAAATGACCTGCAATAAATGCTGACAATGTGTATGAACTGCCCTTTATACCTAAAAGGATAATATTAGCAAGTCCTGAAACCGCACGCCCTGCAATCATGGCGATAATAAGGCAGCGGTAAAGGGATTTAATGCACTGCCATTTTGCGTGGGAGAACAAATAGCCCACAACAAAGCCGTATGCGGCAAGCTCAAACGCCATTGCAATGGCTGTGGGGTACATAGGCGGCATACCGAAAACGAGGGAACGAAGAATTGGCGCAACAAAGCCTATGAGAGCGCCGTACTGCCAGCCGCAAATAAGCCCGCAAAGAAGAACTGGAAGGTGCATTGGAAGCAGCATTTTGCCTATCACCTGAATTTGCCCTGTAAGCATCGGCAAAACAAAGGCTAAACCTAAAAACATAGCCGAAAGTGTAATATTACTTATTTGATTTTTCTTCATAATTCATCACTCCTGAGTTTAAATGAATTTAATATATTTTAACAACAATAACATTTACTGTCAATAAAAAACAGATTTCAAATAATAAAATTTTAGGTATTAAAAAGATTTAAAACAGATAACGGCAAGGAATGTTTTGTGCATCCCTCGCCGTTATCTGTTTGTTTGGCGACAATCTGAGTCTGCGTATCCGCAACACAACACACAATATAACACAATATCGTGTTATTGTCAACACAAATTTGTGTTTTTTGTTAAAATAATTTTAAGGAGTGATATACATGTATTGTTATCAAAGAATAAGAGATACAAGAGAAGATAAAAACTATACACAAAAAGATATAGCTACGCTGTTAGATTTACATTTAACACAATACCGTAGATATGAAACGGGCGAAACAGAAATACCCGTACATATACTTATAAAACTCTCAAAATTATATAAAAAATCAATGGAATACTTAACAGAAATACAAATAAAGATGTAAATAAATAACGGAAAATCTATGGGTAGTAACAGAAAGTATACTTGAGCGGAAGATAAATCGGAATTTAGGGGGATTGTTTGGTGTATTCTCATGCTTCTTCCATAAAGGGAATTGAGATATTGGAACCCCGCATTTCAAATCATGATATACCTTTGATTTACTTTTCAAAAAAACGGGAGAATGTATTGGTATATCTAAGCAATGCGATTGAGAAATACTGTAAAGAAACAGGATTTAATTACTCCGGGAAATGGCATAAACGGGGACCTTACGGCTTTAATAAAGACGGCACACAGCGTATAGAGGAATATTACCCCAATGCGCTGACAGATACATATAAGGGAGTATCGGGATATATCTATGCGGTTGAA
>JAFLUO010000108.1 GCA_022508705.1 Oscillospiraceae bacterium | reverse complement strand
AGGGCTTTATCCGCAATGTTCTAAGGCTTGAAAAAACAGCGCCGAAGAATAAAAAGAGGGCAAATGCCGTTAGAATTATTTCCGTAATTCTCTTTACTCTCGGCATGGTAGCTTACGCGGCAACGATTTGGGGCGGCGAGGCCTACGGTGACCTTTCGCCTGATCAAATATTGATAAATCTGATTTCCCCTACTGTCGGCAATGAGGTTGGCGTTTACTATTCGGTATTTGAAGGCCCTGTGCTGAAAACTGCCTTTTATTCAACTGTTTTTATACTGTTTACCTTTAGTCCGTACAAATTGACATTTAACCGAAACGATAAAAGGCGTGTATTGATTTCGGGGTTTGCACGGCGAATTGTGGCTCTTTTGCTTTCAGTTACTATGTTTATCGGCAGTTTTGCATACGGCATTGTAAAATTCCAGTTAGCAGACCTGTTTTCTGCATATTTCTTTAATTCGTCTTTCATTGAGAAAAATTACACAGCGCCTACCGATGACAACATAACTTTCCCTGAGCAAAAGCGTAATTTGATCCTGATTTATCTTGAATCAATGGAAAATACATTCCTCTCAAAGGAACTTGGCGGATATATGGAAGAAAATCTTATTCCCGAGCTTACTGAACTTGCAAATGAGGGCTATGTTTTCTCACATACAGAAAATAAGCTTGGCGGATTTTTACCGTCAACGGGCGCAGGCTGGTCTGTAGCTGCAATGGTAAATATGGGAATCGGACTTCCTATGAAAGTTCCTACCGACGGCAACGCTTACGGCTCTGCAGGAAATTTCCTGCCGGGCGCAACGGCAATAGGTGACATTTTGCACGCCCAAGGTTACGAGCAGACCGTCATGTTCGGTGCTGACGCTGCTTTCGGCGGTCTTGACCATTATTTTAATCTTCACGGTGAATTCAATATCTTCGACTACCGTGCCGCCATCGAAAAAGGCTTAATTCCAGAAGATTACTACGTTTGGTGGGGATATGAAGACGACAAGCTCTATGAATATGCCCGAACTGAGCTTACAAGGCTTTACGAAACTGGAAAACCGTTCCATTTCATTATGGAAACCGCCGATACACACGCTCCCGAAGGCTATCTCAGTCCTAATGCGGAGAAAAAATTCCCCGATCAGTATTCAAATACAATTTATTACAGTCAGGCAGAGGCTGTAAAATTTGTCCGCTGGATTCAGTCTCAGCCTTTCTATGACAATACAACAGTAGTTATTATCGGTGACCATTTAACAATGGCATCATGTATTTCTGAAAAAGTCAAGGACTATCAAAGGACCTGCTTTAATCTTATTCTTAACCCTGATGAA
This sequence comes from Oscillospiraceae bacterium, assembly GCA_022508705.1. Lineage (GTDB taxonomy): Bacteria > Bacillota > Clostridia > Oscillospirales > Acutalibacteraceae > Fimenecus. The sequence continues at coordinate 3,592 of JAFLUO010000108.1, read as the reverse complement.
AGTTTAGCAAATCTTCCCGAAACACAGTTCAGAAACCGTCAATGGGCATCCTTTGATATGTTCCCGACCATGCTTGCAAGCATAGGAGTTAAAATAGACGGCAACCGTTTAGGTATAGGAACAAACCTTTTCTCAGATGAAAAAACTTTGTTTGAAACCTACGGTGTTGAAAAGGTAAATGAATCACTTACGCCAAAAAGTGATTTTTACAATAAAAATATTCTTACAAAGCCAAATTAAGGAGAGGGTATTTATGACTAAGGGGAAAAAGAAAACTATTAAAAAGGCGATTTTGATTATTATTGCAGTAATATTTGCCGTGCTTCTTGTTGCAATTATTGTTTCTGCAATTATGAATGTGGGTGCCAAAAAGAAAGCAATTAAAATAGCAACAAGCTTTAACGCGGTTTCTTATGAAAGTCAGCTTGTTCCCGAAAAGGACTCAAACGGTTATTGGTGCTTTACAACTGATGATGACCTTAAAATTATGCAGCTTACAGACATACATATCGGCGGCGGCTGGATGTCCAAGGATAAGGACTCTATGTCGATTAACGCAGTTGCGGCAATGGTAACAGCTGAAAAGCCTGACCTTGTAATTGCAACGGGAGATATTTCTTTTCCTGTTCCGTTTATGGCAGGAACGCTCAACAATTTAAACGGTGCTAAGATATTTGCCTCTCTTATGGAAACTCTGGGGGTTTATTGGGTGCCTATTTACGGTAACCACGATACTGAGGCTTACAGTCTTTACTCCCGCGAAAAGATTTCCGAATTTTACGGCAGCGACGACTTAAAATACTGCTTATTCCAATCAGGTGACGAAGACGTTGACGGCTACGGCAACAGTGCAATTCTTGTAAAGAACAGCAAGGGAGTTATTACACAGTCGATTTTCCTTTTTGATTCACATTCATACACAGACGGCGATTATTTCGGCGCAATGGCGAAATATGACACCATTCATGAAAATCAAATTGAATGGTATAAAAATCTTGTAACAGACTTTAATGCTCAAAACGTCACGGCTATTGAAAAAGGATATTCAGCCGAAGAAAAGCAAGGGGCTTTAAATAATTTCGGAACTGTTCCGTCACTCGCATTTTATCACATTCCGTCTGAGGAATTTAAAACAGCGTGGGACGAATACTGCGATAACGGCAGGCAAGACACGGAAAACGTAAAGCATATATACGGCACAGCAGGTGAAAGTAATAAGGTCGTTTACTGCGGTATTCATCCCGATGATATGTTTGAAACAATGCTGGAATTAGGCTCTACAAAAGGCGTTTTCTGCGGTCACGACCATCTTAACAATTTTTCTCTTGAATATAAGGGAATAAGACTTACTTACGGTTACAGCATTGATTATCTTGCGTATTCGGGCATTAGCAAAAAAGGAAGTCAAAGAGGCTGTACTCTTATCACCGTTTCTCCCGATGGATCATTTACAAATGAAGGCTCGAGTTATTATCAGGATAAATATCCGACTCTTAAAGGTAATGTCAAAGAAGACGTTACAATGCAGGACCTTGACGCAGAAGCAAAGCCCAACTAAACATTTTACAGCGCAAAAAAGACAGTCGTTTTTCGACTGTCTTTTTTTAATGTTATCCGTTGTTTTATTTTGCCGTTTTCGGATTATGAACCTTTTTGAGTGCTTCCGAGAGCGGAACTATAAAAAGCCCTGCCGCAAGGTTTCCGAGAGCGTGAATAGCATCGAAGGGAATCCCTGCCGCTATCCATGCGACAGTTGCCTTGAAATTCAAATGAAACATCAGTGCTTGAGCGGGCGCATAAATAATTCCGAAACAAAGGCCGTGAAGAGCGCAAACAACAGCATAAACGGGAACGGCAATTTTTTTGCTCATATTCTTCGGCAACATCATCGTGATAGCCCAAAGCACAGTCCAAACATAAAGATATGGAATCCACCAAGGCGAAAAGCCTGCATAAATCCCGTTGAGAAAAACATAAACATAGATAGGAATAAGCGCTTTTTTTCGGTAAACTATTGTATAAACCATAGTAAGCATTCCGATAAAATGTATATTCGGAAATGCTTCCATAAGTATTTTTGATACAAACATTATTGTGCCGAGCATTGCAAAAATAATTATATCGGCTAATCTTTGAAATTTTAATTTCTTCATTTTTTACCTCTCTGAAACTGTATTTTAATTCTATCATAAAATAGTGTGTAAATCAACAGAAACAAAAAAGTGCTTGATTTATGATATAATAAAGGTTAAAATAGGAAATAAATAAGGCTATTGGCAAAACAGAAAATATACACTTAAATGTTTTTGCCGTGCTTTGAAAAAAGGAGGATATTTATATTGGAAAATAAAAAAATACTTGCTATTATTAACCCTGCCGCTGGGCGTACTAAGTCACAGAGAGGAACGTTTGATATTGTAGACGTTCTTTCAACCCTCGGCTATGATTTTGATATAAGGACGACCACAAAAAGCGGTGATGCCACTGAATTTGCAAAGCAGTATGGAATGAATTACGACGTTATTCTTTGCTGCGGCGGCGACGGCACTCTTAATGAAACCATAAACGGAGTTATGGCTCTTCCCGAAAGACGCCCCATAGGGTATATTCCTACAGGCTCTACCTGCGACCTTGCATCAACCCTTGGAATACCCTCTGACGTTCGCTCGGCTGTTGAGCTTATAATGTCCGACAAGCGAAACACTTACGATATAGGTAATTTTAACGACAGGCATTTCTGCTATGTTGCGTCCTTTGGTGTAGGAAGCTCTTTTTCATACACAACTCCGCAGAAAATGAAAAACATTTTCGGAAGAGCGGCATATTTTATTGATCCGTTTTTCTTTCATCCACGCACACTTTTTGCAGGAATTAAGCCTGTACATGTTAAAATTGAATATGATGACGGCGTAATTGAAGACGATTTCAGCTTCGGCGCAATTTCAAACTCGACCTCAGTTGCAGGTCTTATCACCTTTGACCGTTCTGACGTAAAGCTCAACGACGGTTCATTTGAATTGCTTCTTGTTCGCAGAGTAAAAGGTATTCCCGACGGATTTAAGCTTTTAGGCAAGGTTCAGAAGCACAATTATGACGGTGAGCAGATTCTGTTTTTACATACGAAAAATCTTAAAATGCATTTTGACAAGCCTACCGAATGGTCCCTTGACGGCGAATTCGGCGGAAGCCCAATTGACGTTGACTTTTCAATTTCATACAGAGGTATTGAGCTGTTTTCCGATGATAATGACCTTTTCTGCAAATAAACGCACGGAGGTGCGGATATGAACCTGATTTTGCCCGAAAAATTCACGGTAACGGCTCATACAGGGTGTTTAGGTACAGCCCCAAACACAGTTGATTCAATGGCAAAGGGAGTTGAGGCAGGGGCAAATATTGTTGAATTCGACTTGCATTTCGACAAGAAAGGCGAACCTGTACTGTCACACGACGCACCCACTAAAAATGCAGTCCACTTAAACGAAGCATTTAAGTTTTTGTCAGAGCATAAAAATATCAAGGCAAATGTTGACATAAAGGATACTTCCCATCTTGAAAAGGTAAGTCAAATAGCCTCGGAGTACGGTGTAAC
>JAFLUO010000107.1 GCA_022508705.1 Oscillospiraceae bacterium | reverse complement strand
TATTTTCCGTTTTTTATAACTTCGTCTATCTGTTCAAGATACTGCTGTTTGTTCATTTTGGCTCTCCTTATTTCATAATAGAAGAATTTATTCCCACGGTGTCAGCTCGGCGGTGTAGGATTTCAGTTTTATAATATCAACGCTGTCGGCATCTGTATCTGTGCCGTCAACGATTTTTCCTATCAGTAAAGAGGGATTGATATTATTCTGCATTCCCGAGGTCAGCGTGATATTCAAAACAGTATTTTCATTTTCCATGTCTACTGAATATTTAAGGATTTTGTCTTTTATATCGACTTCTTTTTCAACCTTACTTCTTCCCTGCTTAACTTTCTTCATTACCGTTATTTCATTGCTTGAAAGAACAGTATTTGCACGGGAAGCTAAATATTCACCTGCATTGTTAAAAATTATTTTGTAGTCTGCCCATGCAATTTCCTGCGGGGACAGTCGCGGCGGCGCGATTTTTGAAATATGAATATCTGGCGGCAAGGCACTGTCAAGACGGTGCGCTAATTCATCTAAATCCTCTTCCTGCATAAGTCTTATATCCACAGTTTCACAGTAGCTTTCAACGCCCAAGGAAAGAGGCATTGCAAAGGTTAAAAAGGCGTGGGGATTAAACCCTTCCGTAAACCAAATGGGAATTTTTGCACGCTTTATAGCTCTTGTGAAAAGATGCACCGTGTCAAGATGTGAAATAAACTTTGCCATTCCCGTTTTTTCATAAAATACGCGGACGTCACAGTGCCATTTAATCGGTTCGGGCATCACACTTACCTCCGTTCAGTTTATTGGCGCCGCAGGCGGAACATTTAATTCTGCAATGTGGTGTAGTTTCGCTTTTGTGTGCTTTTTTATTCTCTTCAATAAGAAAATCTTTACGGATTCCGTAATCCATAATGTCCCACGGGAACACTTCATCGTAGCTTCTTACTCTGTTTGCATAAAACTCAGGTGTTAAGCCGCATTCGTTAAAGGCTTCGAGCCAATTATCAAAGTTAAAAAATTCATCCCAACTGTCAAACTTTGAGCCTTTTTTCCACGCTTTGTAAATAACCTGACCCAGCCTTCTGTCGCCCCTTGCGAAAACGCCTTCAAGCACACTTGTTTTTGACTCGTGATAGCTGACTGAGACTTTACGGCTGTGAACGGATGAAAGCAGATGCTTCTGCTTTTCAATAAGGCTCTCGGGTGTGTCCTGAGGCTCCCATTGAAACGGAGTAAAGGGCTTCGGAACAAAGGAAGCACAGCTTACAGAAACGGAAACTGCTTTTCCTTTTTGCCTGTCGGGCGTCTTGTAATAAAGGTCAACAACCTTTTGAGCCAAATCGGCAATACCAGTAATATCTTCCATTGTTTCCGTGGGAAGACCCATCATAAAGTAAAGCTTAATGGAGCTCCAGCCGCCTGCCCAAGCCATTGAGGCTGTGCGTTCAACGTCTTCCTCCGTAACATTTTTATTTATTGCGTCACGAAGCCTTTGAGTACCTGCCTCAGGTGCAAAGGTAAGACCGCTGCGGCGGATTTTTTTAAGTTCGTTTAAAAGCTCGTCCGAAAAATTATCAACTCTAAGGGACGGGAGTGCTACATTGATTTTTTCAGGCAACGCCCATTGAAAGAGTTTAGGAATAAGGGTATCAATCTCTGAATAGTCGCTGGTAGACAGCGAACAAAGCGACACTTCTTCATAACCCGTTGCATCGCTTATTGTATGGCATTGGCGGTCGATTGTGTCTGCACTTTTCTCACGGATCGGGCGGTAAATAAAACCTGCCTGGCAAAATCTGCACCCGCGAATACAGCCACGGAACACCTCGCCTATTGTTCTGTCCTGCACAACATCAATAAACGGAACAACAAATTTTTCGGGATAATGGGCATTGTTTAAGTCAGATATAATTCTTTTTTTAACGGTTTTGGGAGCAGTTTCACGGTTTTTGTATTCTTTTACCGTACCGTCTTCGTTATATTCAACGTCATAAAATTCGGGAACATAAACGCCCTCAATTTTTGCGGCTTCTCTTAAAAATTCGAGTCTTGTTGAGCCTTTTTCTTTATGCTCAATAAGTAAATCAATCAGTTCGTTTGTGACCTCTTCGCCCTCGCCGGGAAGAAATATGTCAATAAAATCAGTTATTGGCTCGGGATTGCATACACAAGGTCCGCCTGCAATAATAATCGGCGTGAGGCTTGTCCTGTCATTTTTAAGAACGGGAACACCGCCGAGATTCAGCATATTGAGAACGTTCGTATAGCTTAATTCATACTGCATTGTAAAGCCGATAAGGTCAAAGTCGCAAATCGGGTCTCCGCTTTCAAGTCCATAAAGCTTAACACCGTTCTCACGCATAAGCTTTTCCATATCTTCCCAAGGAGCAAATACCCTTTCGCACCAAGCGTCATCTCTTGCATTTACCAAGCTGTAAAGGATTTTAAGCCCCAAATGCGACATACCGATTTCATAGCTGTCGGGGAAACAAAAAGCGTATCTCAGCTTAATATTATCTTTATTTTTCATTACAGAATTCAGCTCACCGCCCGTGTAACGGGCAGGCTTTTGAACTTTTTTAAGTAACGGTTCAACTTCCTTTTTTACCATAAGAAACCTCGCAAAAAATATTCTATTGTATTTTACTACATATTCTTGAATTTTTCAACATTCCTCTTTTGAAAACATGGTGAGTGACAGCATTAAGGCAATTATGAGCATTGTGAAATTATAACGTGTCACATAAAGAACGTATACGCCGTAAGAAAACATAAGTAAAATAAAAAATACAGACGATATTGTAAGAATATTTTTTGCCGTTTTGTATGAGAAAAAGTGCGATACAGTAAAATACAGAACCTTACCGCCGTCAAGCCCTTTTATAGGCATTAGGTTGAATATCATAAGAATAAGATTAACGGATGCCGCATTTATTGCTTTTGCATTTCCGTCTTGAGAATAAATCAGTACGAAAATCAAAAACAGAATGAAATTAAAAAACGGACCTGACAGGGCTATAATAATTTCTTTCGCTAAACTCACACTCGTTTGGGCTGTTCTTTTAATGTTTATGCCCGTAAGCTCAAAGGATACGCTTTGCGGCGCGTTTCCTAAAGCGGTCATTGCTAAAATATGCCCCGTTTCGTGAAAAAGCGAAAACAAAACCGCATATAAAATATTTTCTGTGCGCAAAGACAGCATAAATGTAATCAGCGCCAAAAAGTGCCATGTTACATAAATGGGAGTTTGGTTTATTTTAAATCTCATAAAATATTATCGGGAGAGGCTCACTCACTCTCTCCCGTAATTTCTTCTGTAATTTCTTCTGCATTTTCTATGTTATTTATCGGCGCAAAGGTTTCTTTTGCGGTATTTTTTATTGTGCTAAGCACCTCGGAAACCGCCATATCGGTCTTTTTTATATCACTGTAAAAATTACCTATATTTTGCGCAACACCGCCGCCAGACCTGCTTATTAAAAATAAAATAAGAATTATACCTGCGCCTAAAAGGAGTTGTAATGTCAGCAATTTTGTTTTGACAGGTGTTTCGGGCTGTTTTTTATTGCGCGGTCTTCTTGTGGTGTCTGCTCTTCTTAAGTTTTCTGTTCTTCTTGTGTCATCCCTATTTTCCATTATTTCTTCATTCATATTTAATCACCGTTATTTGACTTTTTTTGTGCGTTTTTCCTTTCTACAATGATAATATGAATTTTTTTATCTGTTAAGAACTTTTGAAAGCAATTTAAATTCACAAAAAATCACCGACACACAAAAATGTGTATCGGTGACTAAAACTATTTTCTTATTCTTCTGTATTTTCAGTTTCGGGAGCGGTGTTTTGCTCTTCAGTTTTCTCGGTTTTTTCTTCAAAAACTGTCTCTTCCTTGGGTTCAGGCAAAACGCCGTTTTCCATAAGAGAGTTAAACTGCTCTTCGTTGATTTTTTCTAAGTTTACAAGAGTTTCAGCAACAAGATGGAGCTTATCAATATGCTCGTTCAAGATAGTTTCCGTGCGGTTATATGCATTTGAAATAATCTTTTCAACCTCTTCATCAATAGCCGCAGCAATAGTCTCCGAATAATTTCGTACATGGTTATAATCCTTGCCGATAAATACTTCATCGTTGCCGCCGCCGAATGAAATCGGGCCGAGCTTTTCGCTCATACCGTATTTTGTTACCATGCTTCTTGCAAGCTCAGAGGCACGCTGAATATCGTTTGACGCACCCGTTGAAATGTCATTAAATATGATTTTTTCAGCAACTCTGCCGCCGAGAAGCCCAACAATATCGTCAAGCATTCTTGATTTCATAAGGTGCATTTCGTCTTTTTCAGGCTGATACATTGTAAATCCGCCTGCCATACCTCTCGGTACAATGGAAATGTGAGTAACAGGGTCACGGTTTTCAAGATAATATGAGGAAACGGCGTGACCTGCTTCATGATATGCCGTAATTTTTTTATCTTTTTCTGTTATCTGCTTCGATTTTTTCTCACTGCCGATAACTACCTTCATTGTGGCTTCTTCAATCTCCGCCATGGTGATCGCCATAAGCTTACGCTTTGCGGCAAGCAAAGCCGCTTCATTAAGAAGATTTTCAAGGTCAGCACCCGTAAAGCCTACGGTTTCGGCTGCGATAGCACGAAGATTAACGTCAGGCGCTAAAGGTTTATTCTTAGCGTGAACCTTAAGAATTTCTTCTCTGCCCTTAACGTCAGGGTATCCAACGGTTACCTGCCTGTCAAAACGGCCGGGGCGAAGTAACGCAGGGTCAAGAATGTCCGGTCTGTTGGTTGCCGCAATTACAATAACGCCTGAATTTACGCCGAAGCCGTCCATTTCAACAAGAAGCTGGTTAAGAGTCTGCTCACGTTCGTCGTGACCTCCGCCCATACCTGCGCCTCTGTGCCTGCCGACAGCATCAATTTCATCAATAAATATGATAGCAGGTGAATGTTTCTTTGCTTCGTTAAAAAGGTCACGCACACGGGAAGC
>JAFLUO010000106.1 GCA_022508705.1 Oscillospiraceae bacterium | reverse complement strand
GATGTTGTCTTCGACAGTGATGTGTAACTTCGCCACATTATATGCAAACATCGCATCATTGCGAATAACACGAGCAGCATCACTTTGAGCGCAGCGAAAACATCATATCGCCGCAGGCGGTGCATCATATTTATGCTTGCGAAAGTCTAATTCTGTATACTAAAAACATCTTTTTATGCTGATGACGCAAATTAAACACCTATTGTAATCCGAATCCTTTGGGATTGGACAAACAATAGGTGTTTTTTCTTGATTTATAAGAAATGTCAAGCTTTTATTCCCTTAACTTTAATGATATTGAAATAATTAGCAAAACAAGATATAATTACATTAATATTTACTAAGACGGATCATCGTTTTAATCCACACAATAAAAGTTAGAGGAAGTAATGGATATGGTTAAAGAATTACCTGTTGCGAGCATTGCAGATGATACATATTTAATCAATGAATTTGACGGTACGAATTGCTATCTGGTAGTCGGCACCGAAAAGGCTTTACTGATTGACTGCGGTACAGGATTCTGTGATTTAAGGGGCGCTTGCGAAAAGATTACAAGCCTTCCGATTACAGTTGTTGCAACACACGGTCATGTTGACCATATCGGCGGCGCAGGTCAGTTTGAAGAAATATATATTCACCGTGACGACTGCAAGGCTATCAATAAATTGCAGATGAGTATGCCGATGCGAAAAGCGTTTTTAGGCGGAAACAGCGTTATTAAAGAACACGGTTTTACTGCAAAGGACATAACAAAGCCAAAATATAAAACTAAGCTGATTCCTATTGACGACGGATATAAATTTGATTTGGGGAACAAGATAATTTCCGTGAAGCACACGCCCGGTCACAGCGTGGGAAGCATTGCCCTTATTGATGAGAGCAGCAAAATCGTATTTAGCGGCGATAACGTTTGCGATGCGTTATGGATGCAGATTCCCGGTGCTACAAGCCTTGAGGAATGGCTGCCGTCGGCAAAATGGCTTTATGATATGAGCAAAGAATATCGAATCTTTTGGGGGCACAGAATTCCTGAATTATCCAGCGAATATATTGCAACTGTAATAACATGGGGTGAGGAAATAATCAAAAATAATAAAAACTCAATTCTCCCGAAAACAAAGCAATACCCCGACCAAAGCGACGGAATAATATATAAAACCAATAAAATTCACAGTAGATAAAACAATTCCTGCCTTATACGGTAACCACAGTTCTTCTTAGGAGGTACAATAATGGAAACGAAAAGGGAAATCCTTACGAAAAAATATGCCTTGATTTATGCAGTAGGTATTTTCGGTGTTCAGCTTTTCATCGGTTTTATGAATAGCTTTCAAACAGAGTTTTATAATAAGATGTATTCTGCATTTGACAGTAATATCATTTATGCATCCGCGGTTATTATCTTTATTGCAAAACTGATTAGCTGTTTTGCCGACCCGTTAATCGGCGCACTTATTGATAAAAGCAATTTAAAGGGCGGCAAAATGCGCCCTTGGGTGCTTCGCAGTTCGATTCCGCTTGCAGTATTAACAACAGTCATTTTTATTTACATACCGTTTAAAAGCAAGCTTTTGCTTTATGCGTACATCACCTTTACGACTGTTCTTTGGAATATTTCAATGAGCTTTGCAGACATTCCCTCGCAGGGTATGCTTTCGCTTTTATCGCCTGATGCCGAGGAAAGAAACATTGCGGCAGGCTTTTCAAATATAGGTAAATCAATAGCTCTTGTATCTCCCGGCATTTTTGTTACAATCGTTATGATGGTGTTAAATGCTGTAAAGGGAGAGGGAAATTATCCCGACAGCGAATATTATTTGGTATCAGTTTTGCTTGTTTTGGCGCTCGGAACAATATGCTGTTTGCTTATGTATTTCAAAAACAGAGAAGCCGTGCCAAGCAGTAACTCTTCTTCAACGATTTCAATGTCAGAAATGGTGACAGAGTTAAAGCAAAACAAAATGATACTTATCGTATTTCTTATTTACATTCTCGGGTTTGCCCGCGGAATTGCATCTATTGTTTTAGCGCAGGCTAACGGTGCATTGATAGGAAAGGTCAACATCTTTGGCTTAACTATGGACACAACTGCTGATGCAATATGGCTTCCCGGGCTTCCGGGCGGTATAATGGGCATGGTTGGCCTGTTTATAGTTCCGATAGTTAACAAAAAGCTTGGTGAAAAGAAAACCTATATTTATTTTTCATTGGCTACATTTATTATTACAATGGGCTGCAGTATTTTCTATTGGTGCTTACCGGCAGATTCCGCTCTGCGATACGGTAATCCGGCATTGATTATGGTTATGATAATGCAGTTTATCGGAGCGTTTACTATGTCTGTAAATTCGTACATTCCCCTTGTTATGACAGCGGATATAGTCGATTATGAGTATTGGAAAACAGGTAAGCGTAAAGAGGGCGTTAACTTTGCTATTCTCTCAATGGCTATTAAATTAAGCAATGCAATTTGTGTTGTTGCAGGCCTTCTTTTAGTTGCGGCATCCGGTTATACACAGGTTGTTTATGAAACGGGGCATATTCCGGTACGAATGCAAAACATAGCAATATTTGCATACGTTGGATTTATAGGTGTATCGGCATTATTCAGCGCAATACCGATGCTGTTTTATAAGATTGATTTTAAAGCCAAGAAAGAAATGCACAAAGCATTAAATGAACAAGCACAATAAGGATAAATACTTATAAATCTAAACTTTGATGTCTAATGCGGATTTCTGTTTAGAAGCGCTTTCTTATTGAGATAATCTTGTTATACTTCAAAGGTATCTTACATCCGTATTTATAAATCCATCTACTAAAAACGAAAATACATCTTTTTGTGTTGATGAGACAATAAAGACAAATTAACCTTCAAGGTTAGTTTGTCTTTATTTTTTGTTGTTCGTTTTTATTGATTTTTCACATTTTATGTTGACTGATATGTCAAAAAAATGGTATACTTAGCCTATATATAAGGGATAAGAAATTCTGAAAAGTAGGTTATAACATGAAAAAAATCGGTGCTGTTATTATTTCTGTCATTATACTGATGTTTATTCCTATCTCCTGTTATGCTTATAATGCGGGCGACTCTTTGGATGTATCCTTTAAAATCAATGATTTACCTGCTCAAACGGCGGGAATTGATATTTTAGTTCAAATAGACAAACAGTCTGATGAATACGTTTCACTTAATACTTATACCGATTTATTAGGTATCAATGATTTTATTGAAATAACCGACGAGAGTCAAATATCTTATTATGACACAAACGGATATATAAGTTATTTATGTCATTTTAACGGTGCTATTATTGATTATTTGGGTTGTTATCAAGAATACTCCGAAGAGCTTAATGTAAAGGTTAATAATCTTGATTATTTTGTTGACAAAGGCTCAATTATAATCGCATTTATTGACAAGGAAGGCACTGTTTTATCTACGTCAACTCCGATTTCAATAAAAAACGGATTGTTTAGACAATTTAGAAGTCTTTCATTAAACAATCATAAAGTCACAGTAGATTACTATTATAATCCATACTATATTTTACCGTCAGTAGTTTTAATAACAGCAGTTGTAATACTCATACTGTTAAGATTGGGAAAGTTAAAGAAAGCGAAAAATGTAAAATAGACAGACATTTAAATATATTTTGGTGAAATGCGGGGCAGGAATTTGCTCCGCGTTTTTTTGTTATATTACACCAAAAACTTTCATAATTTATATATAAAATGTGGAAAAATTCAATAAATTCTTGAAAGCAATATACAATTTGTGATAAAATAGTTGTCAACAATCATTGAAGGAGGATGATTTTGTGGAAGTAAAAGAAAAAACATCTTTACTTGATAAGCCAAAGTGGCTTTTCAACGAAATCAAAACACATTGGAATACTCCCGCTGAAGGCAAATATGTTCCGTACAAAGAGTATCTGGACATTTGGCTTGCAGTCGGCAGTAACTATTCAGGAACAAAAGTCCTTGAATACATAAGCTTTGCAGCAGGCTGTTATCTGATAATGTATCATTATCAACTGCCATACGTTGTTTTCTCTGCAATAGCGCTTATTAACATGCCTTTGCAAAAGCTTTGGGATATTCTCGGTTGGATGATAAATGATAACCTCGGCTTTTTGCCGAAGAAAAAAGAGCGAACGCTTTATTCCGTTTACTTTTTCTCAATAATTTTAGGCATTTTCCTTATGGTGTTTAATTTTAAGCCGTACTTAAATCCGCAGAATGCAGTAGTTGCGGCACTAAACTCCATACGAGGCATTTCGGCAGCGTCGGCTATTAAAATGCTCGGTACGCACATTCTTTGGAACGGCTGGGCAGGCTCCCGTAACATTTTCTGGCGCAAAAAGCTTGTTCCGAAATTCGGCAGATATAAATATTTCCTTTACTGCGACATTGTGCCCAAGTGCATTGTAGTTGTGCTCATAGGTTGGCTTCCTATTTACAACATAGCAGATGTTGTTACAAGAGTTTGGGTTGCAAACGCATTGTTTGCTCTTTACAACCTGTTCGGTTTTAACAACTGTATGGAAACCTGCACACAGAACATCAGCCCCAATATGCAGGAAAGAATTCTTATAAGAACCTATCCCCTTAAGCTCTCGCATATCCTCAACTCTTTAATGGTTCTCGTAATCCCTATGGCTATCGGATTCCTTAAAGACGAGTGGGCTGACATTAACGTATATAAATACGTTATCCCGATAATTTTCATTTCTTTTGCAACGCTTACAATGGTTTTCTCAAACCGAATCAAAGAGCGAATTCCTCAACCGCCTATTGAAAAGAAGGTTCAAATCAATTTCTGGGACGGTATCTTCGGCGTTATGCGGAACAAATACAGATGGGTTATGACTTTAGTAGGACTTATTGACTCTCTCGGAAACGGTATGCTCGTGTTTACAGCAGTTGTATATCTTTACACCTTCCGCCTCAGCGGTCTTACCTACGGCCTTTTGGTTTCGCTTGTATCCTTTGCAGGAACTCCGCCCGATTTCTTTACGCCTTTCTTTATAAAGAGATTTTCATACAAGCAGGTTATGATTTTCTATTATATTACCC
>JAFLUO010000105.1 GCA_022508705.1 Oscillospiraceae bacterium | reverse complement strand
TATTTATTTTGTATAATTAGCAATTAAGTTTTCAACATCTTCAACAAAAATTTGAGTTTTCAACATCACCCACTCCTCTGTTTTGGTTATATGAAATAAGATTGCTAATAGGCAAAATAATAACGGTAAACTTTTATAGTTTACCGTTATTTCCTTTAGATTCTTCTAAGCTTTCAAATTTTTTTGTGTTAATGTGACCGCCACTAAAACAATATTGTTTTACTTTACATAATGGTACAATCTCATTGTTGAATTTTTCAATTAGTATCATTGCTCTCTCGGGCGTTATCTTTTTGTTCAACAACATCACCTTTTTCTATAGGAGTTTCTTAGTAAAACATATAATTCTGTTTGTTTCTGTGAAACCCATTGATTTATGAAACTGAAAACTGGTAATATTATCTATTTCACAGTCACTTGCAAATTCCTTGCATCCGTTATTTTTAGCCCATGCTTCGCATTCATTTAAAAGCTCTTTGGCATATCCGTTATTGCGATAGCCTTCCTTTATAAAAATTCCCTCTAAATAACCAACTGGATTGGTTTTAGTGCCTTCAACATAATCATTCCGTAACTTACACTGAGCAAATCCAATTAAAGTATCATTTTCAAATTTTAAAAGTAAACAGCTTTCACTTTTGGATATATCATCTGAAAACTCAGCGATCAGTTCGCTTATGGAACTTTCCTTCCACATCAGCACGGCTAAATTTGCCAATGCTTCTATATCTTTATTTTCAGCTATTCTAATCATTGCGCCTACTCCCTGCTATCCGTTCTATCTATCATTTTGCCCAGGATTTATTAGGCAAATAATCTTCGGGGATACCTCTTTTAAGTCCGTATTCTTTTGCCTCTTCATACTGTTCGGGAAAATCTCTGTTAACCTTGAAAATTCTGTCATTATAAATTATATAATGAAAATTGCAATTTTTTAAATCGGTATACCAAATTTTTTCGTCGGACATAGCTGCCTGAAGTTTTAATACAATATCATCAATTTTACTTTCATCTATCTCAACAATATAGCTTGTACCGTCATCAGTTACACTTTCAACAATTCTAAATTCGTTAAGTATTGTTTTATCTTTCATGCTTTCTTCGATAATGCATCCTGTATATTTACCCATTTTATTTACCTCTGTTTTGCTGATTTTTTTAGAGCTAAATCTATTCCTTTATCTATCATTCCTGAATTGCTAAAGTCGCTTAATTTGTTTATGACAGCAGAAAAATTCATTTTGCCCTTCGGATGTATTTTTTGACCGTATTTTTTTGTCTTTCGCGATACTGAAATAGTAGTAATCAACAACGTTGAAAGTGCGCCAAGCCAAGTAATAAAATAAGATTTTTTCATTCTGTATTCCCCTTTTGCTTTATCGGAATAATGCTTCCGACATCAGTTAGCGGTTTATTTTTTATATCCGTATATTTTACATTATGGTAACTCAAAAACTGCATAATTGCAAGAAAATCTTTATGGTATGTTAAATCACCGTTAAAGAACAGCTTATTTTCCCCAATAAGTCCGCTTGCACCGCCCAAAAAGCCGTAATTCTGTCCGTGAAGCACAACACTGCCTTTACTTACCAAAAGAACTGAAATACCGTCTTTTTTTTCGCATTCTTGATATATCGACATATCATCGGTAATAACAGTATTTCGTTTAACAATGCAAACAGAGCATTTTGCGTAGCCTTGATTTACATTTATAATCTGCTTATTTTGTTCTTCAGCTGATTTCAAAATACTCTTATGAGTAATTTTACTGTTACAGATGATATAATCTCCGATGTCCGCGGCATTTAACATGCAGTCATTAGGATACGGCGAGCATACATTGACAATTCCGATTACATTATCGCTTTCAAAGGCATTTACAGCAGTTTCATCTACAATAAATCTACCGTTGCCGAGATGATACACAAGGATATCGCTGTGATTTGCGCAGAACGGGTCTAAATTTGGGCTTTGTCTCATTTTCAAAGAATTTATACCCAAATCCGCAAGTGCGCTGATTAAGCTGTTGTCGCCGTCGGAAACGAGCAAATCAGTAACATCGTTACTTGGCAAATTAGGATTTATCAAAAAAGTGCTGTTCAATTTATAATCTCCTCAAATGCCTGTCTTACAGTTCTTGCGGGAACAATCTCCATTAAATCAAGCACGTTTTTGGTAAGTTTTTTGTAATTATGGTAAGGAATTACGCATTTTTTAAAGCCGAGATTTGCCGCTTCTTTAATTCTTTGATCGCAGGCAACCACAGAGCGGATTTCACCTGCAAGCCCTATTTCTCCGAAAGCCAGTACATCGTCAGGAACAATTATATCCTTTAGACTTGAAACGATAGCAA
The DNA here is from genome assembly GCA_022508705.1 of Oscillospiraceae bacterium. Taxonomy (GTDB): domain Bacteria; phylum Bacillota; class Clostridia; order Oscillospirales; family Acutalibacteraceae; genus Fimenecus. Next base: position 2,808 of record JAFLUO010000105.1, on the reverse strand, counting down.
GAGCTATGGACAAATCCGCCGCAGGCTCCTCAATCCGCAATCCGCCTATTACATTGGCATAGCAGTCCATATTGTTAAGATAGTACCCTGCCCTTTTTTCTAAAACTGCAATAAGCATTGCAAGTCTGTTATAATCAATGCCTGTTGCCATGCGCCTGGGATTGCCGAATCCCGTAGGCGTAACAAGACTTTGCACTTCTGCCAATATAGGTCTTGAGCCTTCCATAAGGCAGGCAACGCATGTTCCGGAAGCATTTTTCGGCTTACCTGAAATCAACATCATTGAAGGGTTGTCCACCTGATTAAGACCGTTGTCGAGCATTTCAAAAACGGCTATTTCATTGGTAGAGCCGTATCTGTTCTTAACTGCCCGTAAAATTCTGTAAGACGTGTTTCTGTCACCTTCAAAATAAAGAACGCAGTCAACAATATGTTCAAGCACCTTAGGCCCTGCAATATTGCCGTCTTTATTGACATGTCCTACAAGAAAAATCGGTATATTTGAAGCCTTAGCAGTTCTTGCCAATAGATTTGTTGATTCACGAACCTGTGTTACGCTGCCAGGTGACGATGTAATCTCGTTTATTTCCATTGTCTGAATTGAATCTATTATTACAATATCTGGCTTTTCGCTGAAAATGTATTCGGATATATACTGAGCATCTGTTTCGCAAAGTATATACAAATTATCTGTTTTAACTCCGAGCCTTGAGGCGCGCATCTTTATTTGATGTGCAGATTCTTCACCTGAAACATAGAGAATTTTATGCCCTGCACCCAAGTATTCACAAACCTGCAAAAGAATTGTTGATTTACCTATTCCCGGGTCACCCGAAAGCAAAACTACTGAACCTCTGACAAGTCCGCCGCCTAAAACTCTGTTAAGTTCTGATAAACCTGTATCATATCTTTGAAAAGTGTCGGAATTTATATCAGCAAGCGGCAATGCCTTTCCCCTATTTAAATTAGACTTTGATGAAAAAGAATTGGAAGGCTTTTCAAACGAAACGATTTCTTCGTTAAGCGTTGCCCATTTGTTACATTCAGGACATTGACCGAGCCATTTCGGAGTTTCATATCCGCAATTACTGCAAATAAAGACCTTTTTAGACTTCTGTGCCATTATTTTCCTCCATAATAAGATAATTTAACACACTGTAAGATAATGCTAATGAAAATTTTCTTTGATAATCATCCGATAAAAGTTGCTTCTCCTCTTCGGAATTGGACACAAAACCGCATTCGCAAAGGCAAGCAGGCTTTGTGGCATTATAAAGTACATATATATTGGTACCGGATTCCTTCGGTACTTTGGTATTATTCGGCTGAGTTAAACTGCAAACCGTTTTTTGAATTATTGTTGCAAGCTTTTTGCTTTCTTCTGAGTTAGGAGCATAAAACACCTGTGTTCCGTGAACGTAGTTTTCCGAAAACTCATTTTGATGAATACTGAGATAAATTGAATCGTCAAACAAATCCATAAGCGCCGCACGGGCGTGAATATCGGAAACCTTTCTTTCACGAATAGTCGGTAAAGAATTGTCCCCAATTGCTCTGTCTTCCGTTCTTACCATATAAGTGTTAATGCCTAAGAAAGACAGATATTCATTTACTTTCAAGGCAAATTGCAAATTTATGTCTTTTTCAAATGAACCGCTTTTCCCTATTGCGCCGCCGTCCTCACCGCCGTGCCCTGCATCTATAATAACAGTGGTTTGATTATTTACATTTGCAGACGCAGTCTTTGTAACTTGGGAAATCTTTGCAATATTGCAGGAAAAAGCCGCAAAAATTAAAAGAGAGATTATAGTAATATATTTTTTCTTCATAAGATCACCAATTATATTTATGAAGAATTTTTCTCGAATATTATTTTACATTATTATTTTTATTTTATCAAGATGAGAATATAAAACAAACTGCTGTCTTAGAGTGATAAAATTCACCGAAAGACAGCAGTTTTATTTTGTTTATATCATTTGACTTATTTACCGGCTATTGTAAGTCCCTCGACTAACACGGACGGTGAGCCAAATGCGGTCATACCGCCAAAGCCGGGAAGCTCAACTTTATTTGAGAGTGCAGTAATATGATTTAAGAGCTCGTAGAAATTACCGGCTACGGTGAAGGATTTAACTGCACGAGTTTTCACTCCGTTTTCTATCATATATCCGCCGCTCTGGAGCGAGAAATCCCCTGTAATAGGATTAGCACCTGCGTGCAGTCCGCCGAGGAAATTGATATAAACGCCGTTTCCTGCTTTTTTGATCAGTTCCTCCTCTGTAAGCTCTCCTTCAGCGATATACATTGTAAAAGGAGCGATATCAACCTTGGAAGTATAAGAGGACTTAGAGGCATTACCTGTAGTTTTTTTGCCTGCTGCGTCTGCTGTTTTCAGATTGTAAAGTAAAGTCTTGAGCACACCTTTTTCAATTATCTTTTTGGTGTGAGTGGGTGAACCCTCAGCATCAAAATTTATGGGCATAGTGCTGTCTTTATAAAACGGGTCGTCAACGATGGTGACGATATCAGACGCAATTATTTCACCTTCTTTTCCTGCAAGACGGGAAAGTCCCTTTTGCGCCTTTTCAGAAGAGAAGATACCGAAGAAAGTAGCAAGAAGACTGGTCATCGCTTCAGGTGCAAACACAACAGGATAAGCTCCCGTTGGAGCTACATCGGCGTCAAGCTTAGATTTTGCATCAGCCACTGATTTTGATATTATTTCTTTAGTGTTAATCTCTGAAAGAGAGCCTGATTTTACATCAAAGCTGTTCGTCATTTCCTTTCCGTCGGTCACAACGGGCG
>JAFLUO010000104.1 GCA_022508705.1 Oscillospiraceae bacterium | reverse complement strand
ATGCATGGCATCATCTGACCCTACTTGTTTTTTCTAATGCCTATTATTCTGCCGAATTAGCTTCCTCAGTAGGAACTTCCTCTGCAACAGGAGCTTCTTCAACTGCCTCAACAGGAGTTTCCTCTGCAACATCAGCAGATTCTTCTGCTACAGCAACCTCTTCAATTACAGGCGGCGGAAGTAAAGCTTTAATTGAAAGACTTACACGCTTCTTGTCAAAATCAATTTCCATAATCTTAGCTTTTACGGTTTCGCCGACTTTGAGCACCTCAGCAGGAGAGCCGATATGCTTATAAGCAATCTGTGAAATGTGAATAAGACCGTCAACACCCGGAATAATCTGTGCGAAAGCACCGAAAGATGTAATGCTTACAATCTTGCATTCGATTTCGGAATCAACAGGATAATCACGCTTGAGAATTTCCCACGGATTATCTTCAATCTTCTTGTAACCGAGAGAAATCTTTTTGTTCTCAGTATCAAGAGCTTTAACGTAAACCTCTACTGTGTCGCCAACACTTAAAACCTCTGACGGATGCTTGATTCTTGTCCATGAAAGCTCGGAAATGTGAATCATACCGTCAACGCCGCCAAGGTCAACGAATGCGCCGTATGCAGTAAGACTTCTGACAGTTCCTGTATATGTATTTCCCTCTGCAACGTTTGCCCAGAAAGCATCTGCAATCTCACGGCGTTTTGCTGCGGCAACCTCACGGATTGAGCCGACAACTCTTCTTCTGTTCTTTTCAACCTCAATAATTTTGAATTCAACAGTTGTGCCTACCAAATCCTCAAGGTTGTCATTTTTGCGTGCCTTTGCAAGAGAAGCAGGAACAAATACTCTGATTGCACCGCACTGAACGTAAACGCCTTTATTTTCACCGACAATACCTGTAACCTTGCCTTCGCGAACGGTATCGTCAGCCTCAAGATCTTCCCAAATAGCATTTCTGTCAGCAAGACGCTTTGAAAGCTTCATTGTGCCTTCAGCATCGTTGGTTGACATAATGATAAGTTTAACTTCGTCGCCGATTTTAAGATCACTCTTAGGATCTGCCGTAGGATCATCGCTGTACTCGTCAAAGGGTACGTAACCTGCGTGTTTTTTTCCGGGAATTTCAACCTGGATTTCTGTGTTAGTAAATCCTACAACTGTACCGGCAACATATTTACCGGTGGTCATTTTATCAAACGATTCATCGAGCATCTGCTGAAACTCGTCGTTCATCGGATTACCTTTTTCGTTAAATTCGGACATTGTGTTTATTACCTCCTTAATTGTACTGTCCGGTGTTGAAGCACCGGCAGTCACGCCTATTGACTTGATTCCACTGAAGTCTATGTCCAAAAGCTCATCAGCAGTTTCAATCAAATAAGTCAGACAGTTTTGCTCACATACAGCTTTTAGCTTTGCTGTGTTTGAGCTTGTCCTGCCGCCGATTATTATCATAGCATCGTTTTTCTTTGACAAAACAAGTGCCTCTGTCTGCCGTTCTTCGGTCGCATTACATATTGTATCAAAAATCAGAGCATTTGTACAGAGTAAATTTGCAATTTCTACACATTTTTTCCACTCTTTTATGCTAAAAGTCGTTTGAGAGACAAGAATTACAGGCTCAGTTTTTAGATTTTGATGATTATTCAGCAAATTTTCAAGTTCTTCTGCCGAATTAAAGGTAAAATAATCGCCTTTTGCACGGCTGGCAATTCCTATGACCTCAGGGTGATTTTTATCGCCTGCAATTAAAAGTGGTGTGTTTTCATTTGTATTTTCAAGAACAATTTTATGTATCTTTTTTACAAAGGGACACGCCGCATCAATATATTTTATTCCGTTTTTTTCGCAATAATCGGTAATTGTTGCCTCAACACCGTGTGTGCGAAGTACAACCGTTGTGTCGTCTTTTAATTCACTTATATCGTTAATGATATTGACGCCTTTATTCTTAAAATGCTCTACTACCTGCGGATTGTGAATAATCGGACCTAAGGTGCATACCTTTTGACCATTATTTGCAAGCTTTTCCAAAGTCTTAACTGCTCTGTCAACGCCGAAACAAAATCCGGCAGTTTTTGCTAAAGTGATTTTCACCTGCACTCCTCCCAAAGAGCTGTTATGGTATCCATTATCATTTTTGCCGCTGCCTTATTTTCTTTTGATTTACCGTTCTCAGTAAAGCCTAAAGATGAATTTGGAATTACTTCACCTATACTGATTATTACTTTCGATCCGCCTTTTTCATTCTTCTCTTTATAAATTGCCACGGGCACTACGTCTGCCCTAGTTGCTCTTGCAATGTATCCAACACCAGACTTTGCGTCCTTTGGCGTACCGTCAGGTGAACGGGTACCCTCAGGGAAAATGCAAAGTACTTCGCCTCGACGCACAAGCTCAATTCCGTAATTTACTGCTTTCATATCACCTATGCCTCTTCTTATAGGGAAAGCGTTAAGGTGAATTATTGCCTTTGCCATAACGGGATTTTCAAAAAGCTCTTCTTTGGCAATATAATGGAACAATCTTTTAGACGCCATTGCAATAAACATTGGGTCAAGCGCTGAAATGTGGTTAGCGGCAATAATAAAACCGCCTTTTCTGTCAAGGTTTTCCTGCCCTCTGAATTCGATATTGTATTTTGTTTTGCAAAGCAAATTACAGATTGGGCGAATTGTATTCATCATTTTAAAGTTATGAAAACTTGAATAATCATACTTAAACTTATCAGCCATTGGTTTTCTCCTTAATAATTGAAATCACGTCTTCAACAGATTCCTCTAAAGTATTCCCCGTTGTATTGTATACAACAGAATCCTCTGCAGGCTTTAGCGGTGCAATTTCACGGTGCGAATCCTGATAATCACGTACTTTCAAATCAGCTAAAACGTCATCATACTTAACATCAGGGTCTTTAACAATCAATTCTTTGTATCTTCTCATTGCCCGTTCCTCAGGGTCTGCCGTAAGGAAGATTTTAACCTGAGCGTGCGGGAGCACAACGGTACCTATATCTCTGCCGTCCATTATACAGTTATTCTTGCTTGCAATATCTCTTTGTAAATCAAAAAGGAACGAACGTACAGAAGGAATAGCCGATACGTTTGATGCCGCCATTGAAGCATCGGGAGTTCTGATTTCGACAGATACATCTTTACCGTTAAGGAATACGTGCTGAACGCCGTCAATAAACTTTAATTCAACCGTGATTTCAGGCAATACAGAGGAAACAGATTCGGCATCTTTTGTATCCAAGCTCTTTCCAAGCGCATAAACTCCTACTGCTCTGTAAAGAGCACCTGTATCAACATAAATAAATCCAAGCTTTGCGGCGGCTCCCCTTGCCACAGTGCTTTTGCCTGCTCCTGCAGGTCCGTCAATTGCAACGTTAATCATATTTTTTACTCCCTTTCTGTATTTAAATAAAACTTAATTATTCTTAAATGCTGAGTCCTGCAAGGTAACCGGTAGAAAAAGCTATCGTCAAATTAAATCCGCCCGTATAGCCGTCAACATCAATTACTTCTCCGACAAAATAGAGATTTTTAACTTTTTTTGACATCATGGTTTTAGGGTCAATATCTTTAACACTTACACCGCCTGAGGTGACGATTGCCTCGTCCATAGGGCAAAAATCCGTAACGGTGAGAGTTAAATCTTTAAGTGTGTGCAACAGTTTTTGTCTTGCTTCTTTTGTAATATTTCCGCATTTTTCACTTCCTGCAAGGCCGCTTTTTTTAAGTATTACGCCTGCAAGAGATGATGGAACAAGGGTTAATACTGCCGATTTTACGCTCTTTGAACCGTTCTCTGTTAGTTCACGGATAAGGCGCAATTCAAGTTTTTCTTCTGAGAGCGCAGGCTTTAAGTCAATGTGCAAAACGTATCTTTCGCTCTCCATATTTCTTAGATGTGCGCTTCCCGAAAGAATCATAGGCCCTGAAACGCCAACGTGAGTAATCAGCATTTCACCGAAATCGCTGTATATTATTTTTGATTTAAAAGTATCTTCAATTTCAAGAGCCACATTTTTAAGAGAAAGCCCTGCCGCGCCTTCGCACCAGCCCTCAAGGCATTTGAGCCCTACAAGTGACGGTCTGAGAGTTGTAATATTATGCCCTGTTTTTTCGGCAAATTTATATCCGTCTCCCGTTGACCCTGTAAGCGGATAAGACAAACCACCAGTTGCAATAACTACTGCATCGGCATAATAAGAATTACCGTTTTCAGCTGTAACGCCTACTGCCTGTCCGTTATCACTTATTATGCTTTCAACTTTCAAATTTATTATGTTAACTCCGTTTTTATCAACATATTTTTTCAGCGCATCGACAATATCAACCGCTTTGTCGCTTTCAGGAAAAACACGGTTACCCCTTTCAACCTTAACGGGCACGCCCATATCCTCAAAAAATGCCATAATATCATAGGGCATCATTTTTGAAAAAGCGCTGTAAAGGAATTTGCCGTTTTCGGGAATATTTTCAAGCAATTCGTCAACGCTTGTACAAAGATTTGTAACATTGCAGCGACCCTTGCCCGTTATCATAAGCTTTCTGCCCACACGGCTGTTCTTTTCAAAAAGAGTGACTGTATGTCCGTTTTCGGCGCATTTGCCGGCGCACATAAGCCCTGACGCGCCTGCGCCGATTACAATTACTTTTTTACTCATAATTAAATTTACGTATTCTTTTTGATACGCTCCGATTCATAGAGATTTTATAATAATTTTATTATTTTTAAGGGGAAAAATCAAGCAAATTCACAATAAATCATGCAAAACTTATTTGATAACAACGGGACTGTCTGTCATTTCCGTTCCGCATTCACGAATTTTGGGAAGCGTTAAATTATAAATGTCCGTTGCGGTGGATTCAAGTTGGAAGATTTGTTCAGCATTTAAGTTTAAATTTGAAATATCACTTAATCTGACTGTTATCGGTAAAGTTGCTGTTTTTGAGGCTTCGTGCAGAAGCTCCCTGCCTTTATCAGTAAAACCCAAAACATGAATATAAGGTAAACCGTCAGCCAATTGTGAATTTTTTATACCTAAAAACGCGCAAAGCACTATGCGGCGAATGCGTGCATGGGTGTATCGTTTAGTCTTTGCATTGTCAAACACCTCTAACAGAGTAGTTGCACTGCGTGATGTCGCAATAATTCGGTTTTCTATACCCTCGGAAACATCGGGAACATCTGAAAAATCTTCT
>JAFLUO010000103.1 GCA_022508705.1 Oscillospiraceae bacterium | reverse complement strand
GTTTCAAAATATATTAAAGTTGTATTTATTAAAGATTACAACGTATCTTATGCTGAAAAGTTAGTGGCGGCAGCAGAGGTAAGCGAACAAATCTCAACAGCAGGCACGGAAGCCAGCGGCACGGGAAACATGAAGCTTATGCTTAACGGAGCAGTAACAATAGGTACTTTCGACGGCGCAAATATTGAAATTGTCCGTGAAGCAGGTGAGGATAACAATTATATTTTCGGCGCGACGGTTGAAAATATTAACGACATTAAAGAGCATTATAATTCAAGGGATTATTATGAAAATGATAAGAAAATTAAACGGGTTCTCGATTCATTAGTTAACGGAACGCTCAAAGACGGCAGAACAAAAATATTTAAAGAGCTTTATACGTCTTTGCTTGACGGCGCTTCATGGCACGAGCCTGACCACTATTTCCTTTTGCTTGATTTTGACGATTATGTTAAAACAAAAATCAAACTGAATAACGATTACAAAGACAAAATGGAATTTTACAGAAAATGCTGGCTCAATATGTGCAATGCAGGTAAATTTTCGTCTGACAGAACAATTAAAGAGTATTGCGAGGAAATTTGGCATATCTAAATGGAAAGGATGGACTTGAAATAGGTCCATCCTTTCGCTATAATACTCGTGAGGTGCGATGCGTTGAAAGATATTATTGGTAAGTTTAACTTTATAAATCTTGATGAAACAGATTCAACAAACAATTTTCTGAAAAGAAATGTTGAAAGTCTTCCCGATTTAACCGTTGTTACTGCTGAGCTTCAAACAGCAGGCAGAGGGCGGATGGGAAAGAGTTTTTGTTCGCCAAAGGGAACAGGGGCATATTTTTCTATATTGTTAAAAAACAATATTTCCGTGGAAATATCAAAGCATTTAACTGTTATGGCAGCCGTTGCAGTACTGGAAGAACTTCAAACAGTAACTGACAGAGACATAAAAATCAAATGGGTAAATGACGTGTACATTGACGGCAAAAAGGTTTGCGGAATACTTACGGAAGGTTCTGTAAATCCGCAGAGTGAACAATTGAATTATGCCATAATCGGTATTGGAATAAATTTGAAAATATATGAGAATGATTTTCCAAAAGATTTTTGGGATTTAGTCACTTGTGTTTTTGAAAATGAATGCAGTAAATCGCAAAAAGAAAATTTAATTAAAGGCATTGTTTGCAGGATTTATAAAATGATTAAAGGTGAAGATACTTCTTATATCGACAGATACAGAAAATACTCTTTTCTTGATGGTAAAAAAATCAGCATAATAAACGGTAATTCTACCGAATCTGCGACTGCTCTGTATATTGACGAAAACTGTAATCTCGTAGCAAAGAAAGATGAAACTGGAGAAACAGTGACACTTTTTTCAGGAGATGTAAGTATTAAGCCTATATAGCTGAAAGTCAGGACCTCCGGCTAAGCCGGAGGCTTGAATAAGCCCTAGAAGGGCAATTTACAGACAAAACCCCTAAAGGGGCGCTGAATAGTTTGCCGACCGCATTACTCTTTCAGCTACCCCTCAAGGGGTTTATTTTATGCTTTCTTGTTCTCGCTACCCGTAAACGGGTCTATGTATTCCTTTATACTTATTTGGTCTGCAAGATGATCTTCTGCTAACTGATTCTTTATGTACTCTTGTATTTGCTTTTTGTTGCGTCCTACTGTATCCACAAAGTATCCCCTTGCCCAGAAATGCCTATTTCCATATTTGTATTTCAAGTTGGCGTGTCTGTCGAATATCATCAAACTGCTTTTGCCTTTCAAGTATCCCATTATTTGTGACACACTATACTTTGGCGGTATGCTTATCAGCATATGCACATGGTCAGGACACAGCTCTGCTTCTATTATTTCTACTCCTTTTTGTTGGCACAACTGTCTTAATATTTTTCCTATGTCTGTTTTTATTTCCTTGTATATTGCCATCCTTCTATATTTCGGTGCAAATACTACATGGTATTGACATCTCCAACTTGTATGGTCTAAACTACTTATGTCTTTTTCTCTCACGATTAAGACCTCCTTGATTATTAGTTGTGTGGTCGGCAAACCACTTCTAATATATCAGGGAGTTTTTTCCTTGTCTACTTTACTCCTCGCTAAAAGCTATTCTTTTCCCCCTGGCATAGCCAGGGGTTAACTGTGGTACACACAATTTAAAAAGGTTGACTTAAAAATTATTTGAGTCAACCTTTTTGTATGCATCATTATTGAATTTTATCCTAATTTATCTCCGTTTTTAACTTTTATATCAGGCGTTATCAGTACAACACCTTGCTCTGAATATGTGCCGAGAACAAGCACTTCCGACATAAAATCCGCAATTTGCCTTGGCGGAAAATTAACAACGGCTAAAATTTGTTTACCTATTAAATCTTCGGCAGAATAACACTGCGTTATTTGAGCCGATGATTTTTTTATACCTATTTCTTCACCAAAGTCAATTTTAAGCTGATACGCAGGTTTTCTTGCTTTTTCAAATTTATTTGCAGAAATTACAGTTCCGACTCTTATATCTAATTTTAAAAAGTCTTCAAATTCAGCCATTGTTTTCATCTCCAAGTTTAATTTTTAAATCTTTAAAATAGTATTTTTTGTCTCTTTCTCCGATTTCACGCAGTACTTTACAGGGATTTCCGACTGCGACAACATTTTCGGGAATATCTTTTGTAACAACTGAGCCTGCACCGATAACCGAATTATCGCCGATAGTAACTCCTGGAAGAACTATTACTCCTGCTCCGAGCCAGCAGTTTTTGCCGATATGAACAGGGCAGTTGTACTGATACGCTTTTTCACGAAGTTCAGGGAGTATCGGATGCCCCGCAGTAGCTATTGTAACATTGGGACCGAGCATTGTATTAGAGCCTATGAAAATATGAGTGTCATCAACTAAAGTAAGGTTAAAATTTGCATAAACGCTGTCACCGAAATGGCAGTGCTTTCCGCCCCAATTGGAATGAAGAGGGGGTTCAATATAACAGTTTTCACCTATTTCCGCAAACATTTCTTTAAGCATTTTTTCACGTTTTGGGAGCTCGCTGGGACGTGTCATATTGAAATCATACAGCTTGTCAAGACACAGTAACTGTTCAGACATTATTTCATCGTCCTCAGGTAAATAAAGCTCTCGGGTGTGCAGTTTTTCCATGCTCATGCTAAAACAACCTTTCAAACCGTTTATGAATTACGAATTAGATTAGTTCTATAATACAACAAAACAGGTGCAAATTCAAGTAACTCGCACCTGTTTTAATTTAAATTTGAACTTAATCAGTCAGCAAATAGGGGGGTAGATAAATATCTGTCGCCGGTATCAGGCAAAAGAACTGCAATGGTTTTTCCTGCATTTTCAGGGCGCTTTGCTATCTCAATAGCAGCAAACGCTGCCGCACCTGAAGAAATACCTACAAGAATTCCTTCGCTTCGACCTATAAGTTTACCTACTGTAAATGCATCTTCATTGGAAACGGTAATAATTTCATCGTAAATTTCTGTATTAAGAACATCGGGTACAAAACCTGCGCCTATACCCTGAATTTTGTGAGCGCCTGCCACACCTGTGGAAAGCACTGCTGATGAAGCAGGCTCAACAGCAACAACTTTCACATTAGGATTTTTTGATTTAAGATATTCACCCACACCCGTTACCGTTCCGCCCGTTCCGACGCCTGCAACAAAGATATCAACTTTTCCGTCTGTATCCTCGTAAATTTCAGGGCCTGTGCTTTCTCTGTGTGTCTTGGGGTTAGCAGGGTTTATAAACTGACCGGGAATAAAGCTGTCAGGGATTTCTGCGGCCAACTCTTCTGCCTTTGCAATAGCGCCTTTCATACCTTTTGCGCCTTCCGTGAGTACTAATTCTGCACCGTATGCTTTCATTATGCTGCGGCGCTCTACCGACATTGTTTCAGGCATAACAATAATAATGCGGTAACCTCTTGCCGCCGCAACAGAAGCAAGACCAATTCCTGTATTGCCTGAGGTAGGCTCAATAATTACAGAACCTTTTTTTAATTTTCCTGAGCTTTCAGCATCATCAATCATGGCCTTTGCAATACGGTCTTTGACTGAGCCTGCAGGATTAAAATACTCAAGTTTTGCCAAAATTTTAGCATTCAGATTATATTCCTCTTCAATATGAGTAAGCTCCAAAAGGGGAGTTCTACCGATAAGCTGATCGGCTGATGTATAAATATTAGCCATATTATAATCTCCTTATATAATCTATCTTGTTGTCTTATTAAAGTATTAGTTGAAAAGATTATTTTACTGCGTCAAAGCCATTTTGCAAATCGGCAATAATATCATCAATATGCTCCGTACCGATTGAAAGACGGATTGTATTCTGCTTGATGCCTTGATCGATAAGCTCTTCATCAGTAAGCTGACTGTGAGTTGTAGTTGCAGGGTGAATTACAAGGCTCTTAACGTCAGCAACGTTGGCAAGAAGTGAGAATATTTTGAGATTATCGATAAATTTATGTGCTTCCTCAACTCCGCCTTTAATTTCAAATGTGAAGATTGACGCACCGCCATTCGGGAAATATTTCTCATAGAGTGCATGATCGGGATGATCCGGCAAAGACGGGTGATTAACCTTTTCAACCTGGTCATGATTTGCAAGAAATTCAACAACCTTCTTTGTATTCTCTGCATGACGCTCTAATCTAAGTGATAAAGTCTCAACACCTTGTAAGAGAAGGAAAGCCGCAAACGGTGATATTGCAGCGCCTGTATCACGGAGCAAAATTGCACGGATGTATGTAACAAATGCTGCAGGACCAACCGCTTTCACAAAGGAAACACCGTGATAGCTGGGGTTGGGATCTGCAATTGCTGGATATTTTCCGCTTGCTGCCCAGTCAAATTTTCCCGAATCAACGATTATACCGCCCAAAGTCGTACCGTGACCGCCAAGGAACTTAGTAGCGGAATGTACAACGATATCGGCACCGTGCTCAATAGGACGGATAAGGTATGGGGTACCGAATGTGTTATCTACAACTAACGGCAAACCGTGCTTATGAGCAAGCTCTGCCAATGCATCAATATCGGGAATATCGCTGTTGGGATTGCCAAGAGTTTCAATGTAAATAGCACGGGTGTTATCCTGAATAGCCGCCTCAACCTCAGCAAGATCGTGAATATTTACAAATGAAGCAGTTATTCCGAAATTCGGAAGAGTATTTGCAAGCAGGTTGTAACTACCGCCGTAAATTGTCTTCTGAGAAACAAAATGTCCGCCGTTCTGACCGAGTGCTTCGAGCGTATATGTAATTGCCGCAGCACCTGAAGCAAGCGCCAAAGCCGCAACGCCGCCTTCAAGGGCAGCTACACGCTTTTCTAAAACATCCTGTGTTGAGTTTGTAAGTCTGCCGTA
>JAFLUO010000102.1 GCA_022508705.1 Oscillospiraceae bacterium | reverse complement strand
AATTATTCTGATAACCTGTAAACCACTCGGTAGCAGGAATAATGCTACCTTTGGGTGCTGTTATCAAATTGTTATCAAAAGACGATTTGAGAGGGCGCAAACCCGCATAAATACTGGACTTTTAGCGTTCTCGCCATTACTCCCATTCAATAGTTGCAATGGGTTTAGGTGAAATGTCATAAAGCACGCGGTTTACGCCTGCAACTTCGTTTAAGATTCTGTCACGGATTTTAAAGAGAATATCATAGGGGATTTCCTCAACGGTTGCGCTCATTGCATCAACCGTGTTGACCGCACGCAGAATAACGGGCCAATCCCAAAGTCTTTTGCCGTCTTTAACGCCTGTGGATTTAAAATCGGGAACAACTGTGAAATACTGCCAAACTTTACCCTGAAATCCTGCGTTTGCAAACTCCTCACGAAGAATTGCATCTGATTCACGGACAGCCTCAAGTCTGTCACGGGTAATAGCGCCGACACAGCGAACGCCGAGACCGGGACCGGGGAAGGGCTGACGCTCAACCATTGATTCGGGCAGTCCGAGTGCTTTGCCGACAACTCTTACCTCATCCTTGAAAAGAAGCTTAACAGGCTCAACAAGCTCAAAGTTAAGATCCTCAGGAAGACCGCCAACATTGTGGTGAGCCTTAACTCCGTCACTTTCAAGAATGTCGGGGTAAATTGTACCCTGAGCTAAGAATTCAACTCCGTCAAGCTTTCTTGCTTCCTCAACGAACACGTCAATAAATTCTTTGCCTATAATTTTTCTCTTGGTTTCGGGCTCAGCAACATCTTTAAGCTTGTCAAGGAATCGGTCAATAGCATCAACATAAATAAGATTTGCATCCATTTCTTCTTTGAAAACCTTAACAACCTGCTCAGGCTCGCCTTTACGGAGAAGCCCGTGGTTTACGTGAACACAAACAAGCTGTTTGCCGATAGCTTTAATGAGAAGAGCGGCAACAACTGATGAGTCAACACCGCCTGAAAGAGCCAAAAGAACTTTTTTATCACCGACCTGTGCTCTTACTGCTTCGATTTGCTCTGCAATAAAAGCATCGGCCAATTCTTTTGTAGTGATTCGAGCCATAGACTCAGGTCTTACATTATCATTCTGCATATTAAAAACTCCTATCATTGGTATTTGAATAATTTTATCACATTAAGTCGAAATTTTCCATAGGAATTCTATTTTTTATTTTAAAATTTCAGATGTAAGATATTATTAAACTGAAAATAATTCCGCCTAAAAATCCTGTTGAATGTTCCCAGCGATCAATTTTGTTTATGAGCATTCCGAAAACTGTATAAATAGCAAGTAAAACTACAAAAATCCAATGCAAATCGGAAAAGAAAACGGTGTGATTTTTAATTGCAAAGAAGATGAACATAGCAATTAAACCGTATATTCCCGTAGATGCGCCTTGTCCGTCAGTGAATTTTAATCCGAACGCCATAATACATCCTGAGAAAAGGGCGGAAAAGAAAAAGCATAAAGCAGTTTCTTTGGTGCCGATGGCAGTTTCAAGGGCGTACCCAACAACGAGCAGGGCAGAGCAGTTAAATATTAAATGCGGCAGTCCGACATGAAGAAAAACCTGTGAAAATAATCGCCAAATCTGTCCTTTTTTGATTTTTTGATAATCAAGCTTTAAGGCTTTTGTTATGTATCCGGTCTTATCTCCGTCAATCAAATGCGCTTTTGTAAAAATTTTTGTGCCTTTCGGTAAGAAAACAAAGTTGTCTAAAACAAATATCAGAACTATTACAAAGACAAATATTGTTGAAAAAAGCATATTGAACACATCCTTTATGTTTGATTATACAGATACAGAAACTATAATGCAACATAAAATTTTTCTTGCCTAACTCATTTATTTTTGATAGAATAAAATTGTAAAAATTACCAAGGGGGATTATTATGTCAGAGTTAAAAGAAATTTTATTGTCAAATATTCCTGCGGCGGTTGCTGTCGTAGGTCTTGTGGGGTATTTCTTCGGAATGGCAATTGTGTTTATTGCAAAGCCGCTTAAGAATGCCGAAAGCTTCTCAATAAAGCCTGTTGACAATGCAGGTAAGACAGAAATCCGTGTTTATTACGGCGGAATTTCATTTGCCCTGGGCGCATTTTTGCTGTACTTAACAATTGCGCTTAAAACGCCCGTTTATTCACTTGTTGGCGGTTTGTTCTTCTCAACGACAGTATTTGTAACAAGAAGCATTTTCCTTTGTGTTGATAAAGGTTGGAAATGCCCGTATACAAAGCTTGCAATTCCTGCCGAGGGACTTTTCGTTGTAGCTCTTTGGACTTGCTTCATTTTATCAAAAACGCTTTATTAAATAAATACTTTACAATAAATGAAAACGCTCCTCTGAATTTTTAAGGGGAGCGTTTTTTGCGTTATCCTGTTTATACTCAAAAATGCGCTCTTGCATTTTTTATTACAATAGTATAAAATATTTTCATATTATTTTGGCAAAGCAATAATATTTGCCGTAATTCGGAGGGAAAATTATGAAATTCAGTGAAATGCCTTATGAACGCCCAAATCTTGAAGAAATAAAAGCAAAGCTTTCAGATATTACAGAGCGTTTAAAATCCGCCAAAAGCTATGAGGAGGCAAAAGCGGTCTTCCTTGAAAAAGAGAATGAGTTTAAGCACATTCAAACTGCGTCAACGCTTTGCAGTATCCGCCATTCAATTGACACCCGCGATGAGTTCTATGATGCAGAGATGAAATTCTGGAACTCAGCCTGGCCTGAGTTGCAGGAATATATGCAAGCATTTACCGCGGCTATGTTATCAAGTCCTTACCGTAAAGATTTTGAAAACGAGTACGGCGACCTTATGTTCCTCAATGCGGAAATTGAGCTGAAAACCTTCTCGCCTGAGATAATCCCCGAGCTTCAGCAGGAAAACGATTTGACACAGGAGTACGATAAGCTTATCGCATCAGCACAGATACCCTTTGAGGGAGGAGTGTATACGCTTTCTCAGTTAACTCCGTTCAAGCGTGACCCCGACGACGAGCGCCGTCTTGCCGCATGGAAAGCTGAGGGACAGTGGTTTAAAGAAAAACAGCCTCAGTTAGACGAAATATACGACAAGCTCGTTCATCTTCGTGACTCTATGGGCAAAAAACTCGGTTACGAGGGTTACACCACATTGGGATATTACCGTATGGGCAGAAACTGCTATACAAAAGAAGATGTGGAAAAGTTCCGTGCCGCTGTGAAAAAATACCTTGTTCCCGTTGCAGATAAAATTTATCGCAAGCAGGCGGAACGTCTCGGCAAAGAGTATCCTATGAGCTTTGCCGATAACGCACTCGAGTTCCGTTCGGGCAATCCTGCTCCTTGCGGAACGCCTGAGGATATACTTGCTCAGGGTAAAAAGTTCTATGAAGAGCTTTCTCCCGAGACAGGTGAGTTTTTCAATATGATGCTTGACAACGAACTGCTTGACGTGCTTTCAACCGAAGGTAAAGAGGGCGGCGGCTACTGCACAGAAATAGCCGACTACGGCGTACCGTTCATTTTTGCCAATTTCAACGGCACTCAGGGCGACGTTGAGGTTGTTACCCACGAAGCAGGCCACGCCTTTGCAAGCTGGACAAACCGCGACCGCATACCGATTGATTACATTTGGCCCAGCATGGAAGGGTGCGAGGTTCACTCAATGTCAATGGAATTTATGGCATGGCCGTGGGCTGAAGGCTTTTTCGGCAAGGACGCACGAAAGTTCCGTTACAGCCATCTTTCAGGTGCGCTGACATTCATTCCATACGGCACAATGGTTGACCACTTCCAGCACGAGGTCTATGCTCACCCTGAGTATACTCCTGCGGAACGCCACGGAGTATGGAAAAAGCTCTTGGGCGAATATATGCCCTGGATGAAGCTTGACGGTGACATCCCCGTTTACAGTGAGGGTGAAGGCTGGCAGAGACAGGGTCATATTTACGACAGTCCTTTCTATTATATTGATTACTGCTTGGCACAAACGGTTTCATTACAGTTCTGGGCAATGCTTCAAGAGGACCGTGCTAATGCATGGGAACACTACATGGCATATACAAAGCAGGGAGGCAGCCGTGTATTTACCGAACTGCTTAAAAATGCAGGACTTGAAAATCCCTTTGAGGAAGAGTGCTTAAAAGGCGTTTGTGCGAAAGCGGACGAATGGCTTGATAAGTACGATTTAAAAGAGGATATCTGATATGGCGAGGAAAGAAAAAAGAGGACGGGCAGGTAAAGCGTCCTATTTTGTCCCCGCCGCTTCGGGAAAATACGTTTACAGCGGTCCGCTGTATTCACCCGACGAATCAAATATCACGGCAAAAAAAGCAAATGTCCGCCGTATGTTATTCAGTATCGGGATAACGGCGTTATCCGCAATATGCGGATTTCTGCCTGTGCCTGGTTTGGGTAATACCTTTTTCGTTTTAGTGCCGTATGCCCTGACGCTAATCTTTGCGGCGGTGTCGTTGTGGAAAGCAGGGCGTATTTCCCACTGGGGCGGCGAAAATTTGCGCGAATACGTTTATAATACGACGGTCGTGCGTTTGCCTTTGTATTTGATGCTGTGTGTGCTGTTTGCGGTACTTTCCATTGTCGGAGAAGCCGTATATCTTATATTAAACGGCATAAATAAAGCAGAATTGCCGTTTGTAATTATCTTTTTCTGTATTTCTGCGGCAGTTTCGGTTTTAACACTTATTTGGCGCAAAGTAGAGACCGCAATTAAGTGGAATAAAAGGTAAAATTAAGCCCAAAAAGCAGTTTTTTAATAAGAAATGGTCGTTTTGGACAAGTTTTTCTTGACATTATTGATGAAAAGATATAAAATAATATAAATTTATTATATTTTTAAGAAATTTTCGCGCTAAAAGCTGAATTTTTCACGATAGAGCGCCTTAATCACTTTAGTACTTTAGGATCTTTTGATCCTTGTAAAATACTTTCTAAGAAAAGAGAGGTTAAGTATGAAAAACTTCAAAAAAGTGCTTGCCGTGCTTCTTGCCGTAGTAATGGTACTCGGTCTTGCAGCATGCGCAGGCAAAACAGACAATGGCGGCGATAAGGGTGCAGCTAAAAAGACATTAGTTGCTTCTATCGAGCAGGGCCTTGAGGGTAAATTCTCTCCCTTCTTCTCCCTGAGCCAGGCAGACACCGACGTTGTTGGTTTCGTAACCCTTTACACGTTCCCTGTTGACCGTGTTGGTAACCCTGTTCTTAAGGGTATGGGCAAAGAGGGTGAGACCCGTGCTTACAACGGAACTGACTACACCTACTATGCTGCCGCAAACGTAGTAATCGATGAGCATCCGGAAGGTGCTCCCGAAGGTTATGTATACTATGACATGACCATGCGTGATGACATCGTTTACTCAGATGGCACAAAAGCTACCATCGACGACGTTATCTTCGGTATGTATGTAGTTCTTGATCCTACATACGACGGTAACGTAACAATGTACTCACTTCCCATTGAGGGTCTTGAGGCATATCGCAGCGGTATGGACAGCCGTCTCAACCTTATCTTAAAGGATGGCCCCG
>JAFLUO010000101.1 GCA_022508705.1 Oscillospiraceae bacterium | reverse complement strand
TACCTTACCGACACAAAGCCGATAAGGTACAAGCTACACAAACATAACCAATGTGAAAAACACAATGGGTGCTTATTACTCAATCTTGTCGACATCACTGTATCGAATTAAAGATTTGATTTAAGAAATTATATCATTTTGGCAGTATGCTGTCAACATAAAAAACAAATTTTTTAAAAATTTATCTTATAATTTTATATATCAGCGGTTTTTGCTCAGGCTTTACGGAAGAAACAGCTATTGAAGAATTATACATTTTTACAGCATCGTCTAAAGAAGCATTGTTATTTGTGAAAAGAGTTGCAATTTTTTCGCCTTTTCTAATTTCATCGCCAGTCTTTTTATAAATCAAAATACCTGCTGAAAAATCAATGCTGTCTTCCTTTGAGGCCCTTCCTGCACCTAAAATCACACTTGTAAGACCAATTTTTTCCGTGTCCATTGATGTAATATATCCGCTTGTTTCAGCCAATATGTCAAAGGAAAATTCAGCTTTCCTGAAAAGGTCTGTATTATCAATGAAATTAGTGTCACCGCCCTGTGCTGAAATCCACTCCTTCATTTTCATGAAGGCTTTTCCGCTGTTTAGCGTATCGTTTACCATTTTTAAGGCTTCATCATGAGATATTGAATAAACAAGAGAAATCATTTCAGATGCAATGGATACGCAAACCTCTTTTAAATCATTGACTAATTCACCTTTAAGAACTTTTACAGCCTCGATAACTTCAAGGGAATTACCGATTGCCGAGCCTAAAGGTCTATCCATATCAGTAATAAGGGCCGCCATATTTCTGCCGCAGCCTTTTCCGATTTTCACCATTTCCCTTGCAAGTATTTCTGCATCTTCAAGAGTTTTCATAAAAGCACCGCTGCCGCATTTAACGTCAAGCACAATATTGTGTGATCCGGCGGCAATTTTTTTGCTCATAATACTTGAAACAATAAGAGGAATACTGTCAACCGTTGCGGTAACGTCTCGCAAGGCGTAAAGCTTTTTGTCGGCAGGAGTTAAATTGCCGCTTTGACCGATAATTGCCATGCCGACTTTCTCAATTTGAGAAATAAATTCTTCTTGAAACAGAGTAGTTTTATAACCCGGAATTGACTCTAATTTATCAACAGTTCCGCCCGTATGACCAAGACCTCTGCCGGACATTTTTGTAACCTTTCCGCCCAAAGCGGCCACAATTGGGGCTACAATGAGACTTGTTTTGTCTCCCACTCCTCCTGTCGAATGCTTATCGGCAGATTTATTTCCAAACATTGATAAATCTACCGTATCACCTGAATTTGCCATGGCTTCGGTCAAAATTACGGTTTCATTTTCAGTCATACCCATAAAATAGACAGCCATACAAAAGGCAGAAGCCTGATAATCGGGAATTGAACCTTCGGTATAGCCTTTGATAAAAAAGTTTATTTCCTCGCTGTTCAGTTCTTCACCGTTTCTTTTTTTCTCAATTATATCGTACATTCTCATAACAACACGCCTTATTTAATATGTTTAGGGTTAAATGAAAACGGCAGAATATCCGAAAGCTTATATTCGGTAAAGCTGTTTTCGCCGTTTACAACCAATATTACAAAATCATCATCGCAAAACTCAGCCATAACCTGACGGCAAACACCGCACGGCGGAAATTCGCCTGAGATTTCGCCGTTTTTGCCGCCTGCAACGGCAATTTTTACGAATTTCCTTTCACCCTCGCTTACTGCTTTAAATATAGCTGTACGCTCAGCGCAAACGGTCGGGGAATAAGACGCATTTTCGATATTACAGCCAATATATACTTTATCCGTTTTTGTAAGCAACGCGGCGCCTACGCGGTAATTTGAATACGGCACATACGCATTATTCATTGCCTGGATTGCAAGAGCGACAAGCTCTTCATTTGTCATAAAATCACCTCAAAATTTCTATTAAATGGCTTTTGCCGACAGTAGCAAAGGGTACGCCAAGGTACTCTGTTACCGTTGCACTTATGTCTGCGTATGTCGGCATTGTTCCGAGATTTACAGGCTTTATATTTTTGCCGTAAATTATGAGCGGAACGTATTCTCTTGAATGGTCGGTACTCTCATCTCCCGGGTCGCACCCGTGGTCAGCGGTAATTATAAGAATATCGTCCTGTTTCATATTATTGATAAACGATGGAAGCCAATTATCAAACTCAGTAAATGCTTTTGCATAACCGTCAATATCCTGTCTGTGACCGTAGAGCATATCAAAATCGACTAAATTCACAAAGCAAAGTCCTTCAAAATCCTTATTCAACGCCTCAAGTGCTTTTTGCATTCCCTCTGAATTTGAATGTGTAAAAATATGCTCAGTTATACCGCACCCTGCAAAAATGTCATATATCTTCCCTATTGCATAAACCGTTTTGCCGCTTTTGCTTATGGCGTCAAGCATAGTTTCTTTTGGCGGTTTAAGAGAAAAATCGTGCCTGTTCGGCGTTCTTTGATATTCGCCGTTAACAGTAGTAAAAGGTCTTGCTATTACTCTGCCGACAGAATACTCTCCGCAAAGGATTTCTCTGGCAATTCTGCAATACTCATATAATGTTTCAACAGGTACAATATCCTCATGTGCGGCAATTTGGAAAACGCTGTCAGCCGAGGTATAAACAATTAAATCACCCGTTTTAATGTGTTCATCGCCGTAATCTTTGATTACCTCTGTTCCCGAATACGGCTTATTGCAAATAACACCTTTGCCAATTCTGTTAAAAAATTCTTCAATTATTTCCTTTGGAAAGCCGTTAGGAAATGTGGGCAACGGCTTATTTGAAATAACTCCTGCAATCTCCCAATGCCCTATTGTTGTGTCCTTACCCCGTGACATTTCAGCAAGTCTGCCGACAGCGGCAGAAGGATCTTTTTCTTTCGGTAAATAGTCACAACCGTCAATGTTTCCAATTCCTAATTTTGAAGTATTTTCACAACTGAAAAAATATGATGTTGATATTCTTTTCAAAGTATTGCAGTTTCTATCGTCGAAATCATGCGAATCGGGCATTTCACCTATTCCGCAGGAATCAAGGACAATCAAAAATACACGCTTTGACATAGCATCGCTCACCCAAAATCTAACAAAAAATATTACTCATTATTCTTAACTATTTTAACAATTCTGCTCGTACCCAGTCTTGAGGCACCTAATTTTATAAAGTTCTCTGCATCTTCAATAGAAGAAATGCCGCCTGCCGCCTTAATTTTTAAATGGGGAGCAATATGTTCCGAAAAAAGTTTTATATCATGCTCAGTGGCTCCTGCAATTGAAAATCCCGTTGAGGTTTTAATATAATCAGCGCCTGAGTTCGATACAATTTCACACATCTTAACTTTTTCATTATCAGTTAAAAGGCAGGTTTCTATTATTACCTTTAAAAGTTTACCGTTACATGATTCTTTCACTTTTTTAATCTCATTTAACAGTAAATCGTATTTTTTATCTTTAAGCCATCCTATGTTTATTACCATATCAATTTCATCTGCGCCGTTGTTTACTACGTCCTCAGTTTCAAAGCATTTTACCGCAGTTGTGGAGTAACCGTTTGGAAATCCTATTACGGTACAGATAGCAAGCTTGTCACCTACGTATTCCTTTGCCTGTTTTACGAAGGACGCAGGAATACAAACAGAAGCTGTTTTATATTTTATTCCGTCATCGCAAATTTCTTTAATTTTTTCCCATGTTGCACTCTGACTTAAAAGTGTATGGTCGCATTTTGATAAGATTTCATTTATATCCATATATTTCACCTTTTCATAAAGTTATAAGTTTATTGTACCACAAAAACGGGCAAGTTCAAATAAAAAAGAAAAGCGGTACGCAGAAATTTGCATACCGCCGTTGTATAAAATCTACAAATTAAAGAATAATTGACGTGCCGTCCATTTCTTGTGGCTGAGCAATACCCATAATTTTAAGCATAGTAGGTGCAATATCGCAAAGCTTACCGCCCTCACGAAGAGTGCAAGGGTAATCTGCAACAATAAACGGAACGGGATTAGTAGTATGGGCAGTAAACGGTGAACCGTCCTCTTCATACATCTTGTCTGCATTTCCGTGATCAGCAGTAATCAAAAGTGCGCCGCCCATTTCGTGAACCGCTTCATAAAGCGAACCTACGCAAGTATCAACAGCTTCAACAGCTTTTACTGCAGCTTCAAATACTCCTGTATGACCAACCATATCGCAATTAGCAAAGTTAAGAATAATAACGTCGTATTTTCCGCTTCTAACTGCCGCATTTACCTTTTCAGATACTTCATAAGCGCTCATTTCAGGCTTTAAGTCATAGGTTGAAACTTTGGGAGAATTAACGAGGATTCTGTCTTCACCTTCATACTGAGCCTCAACGCCGCCGTTAAAGAAGAATGTTACATGAGCATACTTTTCTGTCTCAGCAATTCTAAGCTGTTTTAGGTCCAAAGATGAAAGGTATTCACCCATAGTATTTTTAAGAGACTGCGGTTTAAATGCAACAGATACATTCGGCATAGTCGCATCATACTGAGTCATGCAAACATATGTAACTGGGAAATATTCTCTGTTAAACCCGTTGAAATCAGGGTCAACAAAAGTTCTTGTAATTTCTCTTGCTCTGTCAGGGCGGAAATTAAAGAATACAACGCTGTCATTTTTGCCTATTCTGCCCTCGTTTTCAAGGCAAACAGTCGGTTCAATAAATTCATCGGTTATATTCTTACCGTCAGCGTCAACCTTTGTATAGCTTTCTTCGATAGCTCTAACGGGATTATCTGTATGGATTCCGACACCGTTAACAAAAGCGTCATAAGCTCTTGAAACACGCTCCCAGCGATTGTCACGGTCCATAGCGTAAAATCTGCCTACAACGGTTGCAATCTTGCCGATACCTATTTCATTAAGCTTGTCAATAGCTTCCGCAACAAAATCTTTGCCGCTTGTGGGCGGAACGTCTCTGCCATCCATAATGCAGTGCAGATAAACCTTGTCAAGTCCCATTCTCTTGGCAAGCTCTACAATAGCCCAAACGTGACTGTTGTGACTGTGAACGCCGCCGTCACTCATAAGACCCATAAGATGAAGGGAAGTACCATTGTCAATAGCTGACTGTACGGCATTTACAAGAGCAACATTTTCGAAGAAATCGCCGTCTTTTATTGATTTTGTAATTCTTGTAAGTTCCTGATAAACAACACGACCTGCACCGATGTTTGTGTGACCGACCTCAGAGTTACCCATCTGACCGTCAGGCAGACCTACGTCCATGCCCGAAGCGCCAATATAAGTCATCGGAAATTCTGCCATAAGTTTATCAAGATTAGGAGTTTGAGCGGCAACAATAGCGTTGCCGTAATCAGAAGGATTCTTACCGAATCCGTCCATAATACATAAAACAACAGGTTTTTTCATATTTGTTTTCACCTAAAATTTATTATTTAGAAGCTGCTTTAACAATGATTGAGAAATCCTCAGCCTTAAGAGAAGCGCCGCCGATAAGACCACCGTCAACGTTAACCTTAGAAACAAGCTCGTCAGCATTTTTAGCGTTCATTGAGCCACCGTACTGAACTGTTACTGTTTCTGCAACATCTGCGCCGTAAGCCTCAGCGATAGCCGCACGGACAAAACCGTTTCCCTCATCTGCCTGGTCAGCAGTAGCTGTTACACCTGTTCCGATAGCCCAAACAGGCTCATAAGCAATAATAACGTTTTTAAGCTGTTCAGCAGTTACATTAGTAAGTGCCATTTTTGTCTGATATTTAAGAAGAGTTTCTGTGTAGCCAAGTTCTCTCTGCTCAAGAGTCTCACCTACGCAAACAATAGCAGTAAAACCTGCGTTAACAGCGGCAAGTGTGCGAAGGTTAACAGTCTGATCTGTTTCACCGAAATAC
>JAFLUO010000100.1 GCA_022508705.1 Oscillospiraceae bacterium | reverse complement strand
ACATTGAAGCAACAAGCGGTACTGCCGCAGTTCTCAAAGAGAACGGAATCAGAACACGTGTTCGCGGTAAAATAAGCGAGGGCAGTGACGAAATTCTTGAATCAATCCGTGCAGGATATGTTAGCTATGTTATAAATACAAGAGCAATTCTTTCAGGTGTTCATTATGAGGACGGTGTTGAAATCCGCACTGCCGCAACCGAAAACAATGTAACAATATTTACTTCACTTGACACGGTAAGAGTTCTTCTTGATGTTCTTGAAGAAACTACTCTTACAATTTCAACCATAGATGCTTAATTTTGAGGTTATTTATGAAACAAGTTTTATTTTCGGTAAAAGAAAATACTCCCTTGACAAGTAACGTTTACAAAATGACAATGACGGGCGACTGTTCCAATATTACAGCGCCCGGTCAGTTTGTGAATATAAAAATTGACGGACTGTATCTTCGCAGACCCATATCTGTTTGTGACATAGAAGAAAATGTGCTTACAATAATTTATAAAGTTGTAGGCAAAGGCACCGAAATCATGAGTAAAATGACCGAAGGGCAAATTCTTGATGTCCTTACAGGGCTTGGAAATGGATATGATATTTCCCTTAGCGGTGAAAATCCTTTACTTATAGGCGGCGGTGTAGGTGTTCCGCCGATGTATATGCTTGCAAAGGAATTAAAAGAGCAGGGGAAAAGCGTATCTGTAATTCTTGGATTTAATACAAAGTCAGAAGTTTTTTATGAAAATGAATTTAAAGCGCTCGGTTGTGAGGTGGAAGTAACAACTGTTGACGGTAGCTACGGCAAAAAAGGCTTTGTAACCGATGCGTTGCCTTCGGATTACTCATATTTCTTCTGTTGCGGTCCAAAACCCATGCTCAAGGCGGTTTATAAAGCTACTGCAACATCAGGTCAATTCAGCTTTGAAGAAAGAATGGGATGCGGATTCGGTGCTTGCATGGGATGCAGTTGTAAAACAGTAACCGGATATAAAAGGATTTGCAAGGACGGACCCGTGCTTAAAAAGGAGGAAATTTTATGGGAAGATTAAGTGTAAATCTTTGCGGAATAGAGCTTGACAATCCCGTAATTCCTGCATCGGGCACCTTTGGATTCGGTTATGAATTTGCCGAGCTTTATGACATAAATTGTTTGGGAACATTTTCGTTTAAAGGGACTACAAAGGATGGCCGTTTCGGAAATCCCACTCCGAGAATTGCTGAGTGTACCGCCGGAATGATAAATGCGGTAGGTCTTCAAAATCCCGGAGTGGAAAAAGTAATTTCCGAAGAGCTTCCAAAGCTTAAAAAATGCTTTAGCAAGCCTGTAATGGCAAACGTAAGCGGTTTTTCTGTTGATGATTACGCATACACTTGTGAAAAATTAGATTCAGAGGAGCAAATCGGGTGGTTTGAAGTCAATGTAAGCTGTCCTAATGTGCACGGCGGCGGAATGAGCTTCGGTACAGACCCGAAAGCGGCGGCAGAGGTTACTAAAGCCGTAAAAGCAGTAACGACTAAACCTGTAATAGTTAAACTTTCACCTAATGTTACCGATATTGTATCAATAGCAAAGGCGTGTGAGGATGCAGGAGCAGACGGAATAAGTCTTATTAACACAATGCTCGGCATGAGAATTGACCTTAACAGAAGAATACCCGTAATAAAAAATAAAATGGGCGGATTTTCGGGCCCTGCAATTTTCCCCGTAGCAGTAAGAATGGTTTATCAGGTGTCAAAGGCTGTGAAAATTCCCGTTATAGGAATGGGTGGCGTTTCAACTGCCGAAGACGTTATTGAAATGATGATGGCAGGGGCTACTGCGGTTGAAATAGGTGCCGCAAACCTTATAAATCCTTTTGCCTGCCGTGACATTATAAGCGAGTTGCCGAATACTTTGGACAAGTATAAGATAAATGAAATTAAAGATATAATAGGAGTGGTAGAATAATGGGCAAGGACGTAATCGTTGCTTGTGACTTTGCAAGTGCTGAAAAGACTTATGGGTTTCTTGATTTGTTCACAGAGCGTAAGCCGTTTGTAAAAATCGGTATGGAGCTTTTCTATGCTGAAGGCCCACAAATCGTAAAAGAAATTAAAAAGAGAGGTCATAAAATTTTCCTTGATTTAAAGCTTCACGATATTCCCAATACTGTTAAAAAATCAATGTCTGTGCTTTCAAACTTGGACGTCGATATTACTAACCTTCACGCAGGTGGAACAGTACGAATGATGGAAGCGGCTCTCGAAGGATTAACAAGAGATGACGGCACAAGACCGCTTCTTATCGCCGTAACCCAGCTTACATCAACCGATCAGGAAACAATGGAAAATGATTTGCTGGTCCGCGAGCCTATTGACAAAGTGGTTATGCACTATGCAGAAAATGCCAAAAAGGCAGGTCTTGACGGCGTTGTTTGCTCACCGCTTGAAGCGCAAAAGGTGCATGATGCTTGCGGAAAAGATTTCCTTACGATTACACCCGGGGTTCGATTTGCTGACGGCGATACTGGCGACCAAAAACGTGTTATGACTCCCGCAGAAGCCAAGAAAATCGGCTCGGATTATATAGTAGTCGGCAGACCTATTACGGCGGCAGAGGATCCCGTAGCCGCATATAACAGATGTGTTGCAGAATTTGTAGACTAAATTTAAGGAGAAAATACTATGGAGCTTAAAAATCTAATAGCACAAGACTTACTTAAAATTAAAGCAGTTTTCTTTCGCCCCGAAGAGCCTTTTACCTGGGCAAGCGGAATAAAAAGTCCCGTTTACTGTGACAACAGATTGACCCTTACTGCACCTGAGGTGCGCACAGACGTTGAAAACGGACTTGCTCAGCTTATTAAAGAGAATTACCCTGATGCTGAGGTTCTTATGGGTACTTCAACTGCCGGTATTGCGCATGCCGCAATAACAGCACATTTACTCGATATGCCTATGGGTTATGTTCGTTCAGGGGCTAAAGACCATGGCAGACAGAATCAAATTGAGGGAAAGCTTGAAAAGGGACAAAAGGTTGTAGTTGTTGAAGACCTTATTTCAACAGGCGGTAGCGTTATTGAAGTAGTAAATGTTTTGCGTGATGCAGGCGCAGATGTACTCGGCATTGTTTCAATTTTTACTTACGGTATGCAAAAAGGTCTCGATAGACTGAAAGAAGCAAACATTAAAAATGTTTCACTTACAAACTTTGACTGTATTGCAGAGGTTGCGGCACAGGAGGGTTATATAAAGGCTGAAGATATCAAGAGATTGATAGCTTTCAGAAATAACCCATCTGACGAAAGCTGGATAGGAGCTTGAATATGAGAAGTGTCATTGATATAGTTGACCTTACAACCGAAGAATTAGACGAGCTTATTAAAACAGCAATAGACATTATTGATAACCCGCAAAGTTACGCAGACGCTTGTCACGGCAAAAAGTTAGCTACGCTTTTCTTTGAGCCGTCAACTAGGACCCGAATGAGCTTTGAAGCGGCAATGTATGAGCTTGGAGGTAATGTTATTTCCATGACGGATGCAATGTCATCGTCTGCTTCAAAGGGTGAAAGTGTGGCAGATACCGCTAAAACAGTAAGCTGTTATGCCGACATTATTGCAATGCGCCACCCGAAAGAGGGCGCAGCCTATGTTGCGGCGAAAGCGGCATCAATCCCTGTCATAAACGCAGGGGACGGCGGTCATTGCCACCCAACGCAGACCCTTGCCGATTTGCTTACAATTTACCGTGAAAAAGGCAGATTTGATAATTTGACAATAGGACTTTGCGGTGACCTAAAATTCGGCAGAACTGTTCACTCGCTTATAAATGCACTGTCAAGATATAACAACATTAAATTTGTTCTTATTTCACCTGAGGAGTTAAAGCTTCCGAGCTATGTTAAAAGGGATTCAATAAAATCAAAAAATATTCCTTATGTTCAGACAACAGATCTTGAAGGTTCTTTACCTGAGCTTGATATTCTTTATATGACAAGAGTTCAGCGTGAGCGCTTCTTTAATGAAGAAGATTATTTAAGACTAAAGGACAGCTACATTTTAACGCCTGATAAGCTTAAAAACGCAAAGGCTGATTTGTCAATAATGCACCCGCTTCCGAGAGTAAATGAAATCAGCGTTGCAATTGACGAAGACCCGAGAGCGTGCTATTTTAAACAGGTGCTAAACGGAAAATATATGCGTATGGCGCTTATCCTTAAGCTTTTGAAGGAGGCAGGCACAATATGAACATAGATTCAATTCAAAACGGCTTTGTAATTGACCACATTGAAGCAGGCTCCGGTATGAAGCTTTATGACCTTTTAAAGCTTGATGAACATGACGTTTCCGTTGCAATTATCAAAAATGTTCAAAGCAAGAAAATGGGTAAAAAAGATATTATCAAGATTGATGCAGACGTTGACTTGAACCTTGATGTTATCGGTTATGTTGACCCGACTGCTACAGTAAACGTTATCAAAAACGGCGAACTTGTTGAGAAACTGTCAATAGCTATGCCCCAAACGCTTGTTAATGTTATTAAATGCAAAAATCCAAGATGTATTACGTCTTGCGAACAAGAGCTTGATCACATTTTTAAGCTTTCCGATAAAAGTAATAAGGAATATCGCTGTCTGTATTGCGAAACAAAAGCGTAATAAGCAGTTTAATCATAATCACTTCTTTTGAGGTGATTATGATTTTTTGATTCTTATTTACAGCAGCAATTTTTTGTTGTTGCTTCGGGGGTTCTGTATAGTTGTTTTACTGCTCTCATTTATATAACAAAAATGTACAAAATCTTACATAAAAATACTGTTAAAATTATGAAAGTAAACACCCGTTAAAACAGTCAAAATCCTTGACTATTATTCTAATGTTGTGATATAATTTTTTTGTTAGAAAAGGTTGGTTCTTTGCGACTGACGGAAGAATGTGGAGCACCACAGAGGAGCAAGG
The DNA here is from genome assembly GCA_022508705.1 of Oscillospiraceae bacterium. Lineage (GTDB taxonomy): Bacteria > Bacillota > Clostridia > Oscillospirales > Acutalibacteraceae > Fimenecus. Next base: position 963 of record JAFLUO010000100.1, on the reverse strand, counting down.
ACTTTTTACTTTAGCCGACCGTCTGGGCACATTTAACCTACTTCAAGGTTCAAGTGTGCCTTTTTTGTTTTTAAAGGAGGATTACTATGAAAAAAGTCGGAATTATTATGGGTAGTGACAGTGATTTACCAATCATTCAAAAGTGTGTGGATATGCTTAATTCTCTTGAAATCGAGTATACGGTTCATGTTTATTCAGCTCATCGTACACCTGAAGAGGCAGCAGCTTTTACAAAATCTGCTAAAGAAAACGGATATGGCGTAATTATTGCCGCAGCAGGCATGGCTGCGCACCTTGCAGGAGCGGTTGCAGCAAATACAACTCTTCCCGTAATAGGAATTCCATGTAAGTCCTCTGCACTTGACGGTATGGATGCACTTCTTTCAACTGTTCAGATGCCTACAGGTATTCCCGTTGCAACGGTAGCTATTAACGGCGGCGGAAATGCGGCTCTTCTTGCGGCACAAATGCTTGCTATATCTGATGAAAAGTTGTCAGAAAAACTTGACACTATGCGAGAAGAAAACAAAAAAGCAGTTTTAGCCAAGGATGCTAAAATCTGTGCTGAATTTAATGAATAATATTTTACTATAAAGGAGTTTTAATTATGGAAAAGACAGTTCAACTTTACGAAGGAAAAGCAAAGAAGGTATACGCTACTGAAAATCCTGATTTGGTAATTGTTTCTTACAAGGATGATGCAACTGCGTTTGACGGTCTTAAGAAGGGCACTATCGTTGGCAAAGGCGCTATCAATAACCGTATGTCAAATTACCTTATGCAGATTCTTGAGAAAAAAGGTATTAAAACTCATTTTGTAGAGGAGCTCAACGACAACGAAACAGTTGTTAAAAAAGTTTCAATTGTTCCTCTTGAAGTAATTATAAGAAACATTTCTGCAGGCTCATTTGCTAAGCGTTTCGGCGTTGAAGAAGGAATAGTTTTCGCAGAGCCTACAATTGA
>JAFLUO010000010.1:3917-28643 GCA_022508705.1 Oscillospiraceae bacterium | reverse complement strand
TGGCTTTCGCCACTTTATAAAAACGCAGTTTATCGGGGGATAATGCGTTTTTAACTAAGTTAAGTCGCAATTCCTACAGGCTTGTCGTCCAATTTCGGAATTCTTACAATATATTCAACGTATTCGTCGGTTTCGGTCTTTACTGAATCCGCGTCAATCCCTGCACGCCTTATGGTGTCAACGGCGCTGTTAAGAGTATTTATAAATATGCGGATATCCTTAAAGCCTTGAAGCATCTGTTTTTTCGGAGCAGTATTCTTGCGAAGCATTTGCTCTATAAGAGCTTCGCTTTCATTCACCGTTAAATGCCTGTCTATGATAATTGCAAGGGCTCTTGCTCTTTGGTTTTCATCACTTATTGTAAGCAATGCCCGGGCGTGGCGCTCGCTTAACCCTGCACGGCTGATTTTAAATCTCATTTCATCGCTGAGCTTTAAAAGACGGAGCTTGTTTGAAACGGTAGACTGAGCTTTCCCCAGCTTTTTGCAAAGCTCCTCCTGGCTTAAATGGTAATCGCTTACAAGGCAGGCAAGGGCTTCCGCCTCTTCAAAATAATTAAGGTCCTGTCTTTGCAGATTTTCAAGAACGGCAAACACGGCTGAATCCGACTCTGAAATTTCAGTTATTATACACGGAACTGTTGTAAGCCCTATAAGTCTTGCCGCACGCAAGCGTCGCTCACCGGCAACAAGCTCGAACTGCTCATTTTCATTTTGGCGGACAATAAGCGGCTGGATTATTCCGTTTTCACGAATACTTTGCGAAAGTCCTTCAAGCTCGTCAAAATCGAAACGCTTTCTCGGCTGATTCGGATTAGGTAAGATTTTATTTTGAGGAATATGTACTATTCTATCCTCCGGCCGAATTTTGTTCTTCTTCATAAAATAAACCTCTTAGCTTTCCTTGATTTTGCACTAAAAAACTTCGCAGTGCTTGTCCTTGACTAAAGGATACCACTGCGAAGGTGTGTTTGTAAAGAAAATTCGATTTTCAAAAAGCCTTATTTTTCAAGGCATTTCGAGTTTATTTTAATGCTTTTTTAGCGATTTGTGCCGTTTTTCTCGGATACTTTGTCGGAGTTTGCGATTTCTTTTTAATAACAATTATTCTGCGAGGCATATTTTCGACAAGATTGAACAAATTGTCTTCCGCAATTTCTCCGCCGAGAAGTTTTACTGCACCGTTTGCCGATTTTATTTCTTCCAAACTATCTGCCGATTTCATTGAAATAAAACTTCCGCCTACTTTTACGAACGGCAGGCAGTATTCAGACAGAACGGGGAGTGCGGCAACAGCTCTCGCCGTTGCAAAATCAAACTTTTCACGGTATTTCGGTAAAACTGCCGCTTCTTCTGCCCGTAAATGCACCGTTTCACCCGTCATTCCCGTTTCACTTAAAACGGAGTCAATGAAACCTAACTTTTTCTTTGTACTGTCAAGAAATGTAACGTCAATGTCGGGGCGGAAAAGCTTTATTACAAGCCCCGGAAAGCCCGCACCCGTGCCCACGTCAATAAGCTTTGAGTTTTCGGGAATATCCACAAATCCGAAAATCGAAAGGCAGTCCGCAATATGCTTAACCGTTACACCGTCAGAATCTGTAATGGCGGTCAAATTAAAGCTTTTGTTTGTTTCAATAAGCATTTCGGCGTATTTGTCAAGGCGCAAAAACACCTCGTCTGAAAGGGAAATCCCGAATTTTTCAATTGTCTCAGTTAAAAGCTTGCGATTCAGCATATTTATCCTCACATTTTTATTTAGACTGTTATTTTTTGCTCAAATAAACTATAAGCACTGAAATATCGGAAGGGGACACGCCTGAAATTCTTGATGCCTGCCCCACGCTCTCGGGTCTTACCTTTTTAAGCTTCTCACGTGCTTCAAGACGAAGGGAATAAACGTCATCATAATCAATATCAGCAGGTATTTTTTTCACTTCAAGACGGCGCATTTCTTCAACCTTTGCGTTTTGGCGCTTAATGTAGCCCTCATATTTAAGTTCAATTTCAACCTGCTCCGCAACGTCACGGGGGAGTTGGGGTCTTGTTTTATCAAAGGGGGCTAATATTTCGTAATTGAGCTGCGGCCTTTTAATAAGCTCGGAAAGCTTAATCCCTGTGTTCATAGGCGCTGTTTCACGTGAAACAAGAATTTTATTCAGCTCCTCATTAGGCGCAATCGTTACAGATTCACATCTTGCTTTTTCTTCCGCAATCAAGCGAAGTTTTTCGAGCAGTTTATCATAGCGTTCTTTTGAAACAAGCCCTATTTCATACCCGTAAGGCATAAGGCGAATGTCCGCATTGTCCTGGCGCAAAAGAAGTCTGTATTCACTTCTCGATGTCATCATTCTGTACGGATCGGAGCAACCCTTTGTAACAAGGTCATCAATAAGCGTGCCAATATATGAGCTTGCCCTGTCAAGTATAAGCGGTTCCTTGTTTTGAATTTTTCTTGCCGCATTTACTCCTGCAATAAGTCCTTGTGCCGCCGCTTCCTCATAGCCTGATGAGCCGTTAAACTGACCTGCACCGAAAAGTCCCTCAACAGCAGAAAATTCAAGAGAAGATTTAAGCGAAACAGGGTCAACACAGTCGTATTCAATGGCATAAGCCGTTCGCATAACCTCAACGTTTTCAAGCCCTTTAATGCTTCGCAAAAATTTAAGCTGAACATCTTCAGGCAAAGATGATGACATTCCCTGCAAATAAAGCTCTTCCGTATCTTCACCGCATGGCTCAATAAACAACTGATGCCTTTCTTTTTCGGAAAACCTAACTATTTTATCCTCAATGCTTGGGCAGTAACGGGGGCCTACACCCTCAATTTTCCCTGAATAAAGAGGGGAGCGGTGAATATTTTCAAGGATAATTCTTTTTGTTTCTTCGTTTGTGTATGTAATATGGCAAACTGAGCTGTTGTTAAGCTCGTTTTCATCTGTATCAAAAGAAAACGGTACTGGTCTTTCGTCGCCGTACTGAACTTCCAACTCAGAAAAATCAACGCTTCGTCTGTTAACTCTTGAAGGAGTTCCTGTTTTAAAGCGCCGCAGCGGAATATCCATTTTTCTAAGAGCCTCGGAAAGTTTTTTTGCAGGGAACATTCCGTCAGGCCCGCTTTCATAGGAAACCTCTCCTATATAGACCTTGCCGCTAAGAAAAGTACCCGTTGCAAGCACAACTGCCTTTGCGGAATAGACCGCTTGAAGATTTGTTGTAAGATAAAACAGTCCGTCGTCTTTTTTTACAAGATCCACAATTTCAGCTTGCTTTAAATCAAGATTTTCCTGCTTTTCAAGAGTATGCTTCATATATTTTGAATACTCACGGCGGTCAACCTGCGCACGAAGGGAATGAACGGCAGGTCCTTTGCCGAGGTTGAGCATTCTTATCTGTATGGAATTTTTATCGGCCGCTTTACCCATTTCACCGCCTAAAGCGTCAATTTCACGGACAAGGTGACCCTTTGAAGTACCGCCTATTGACGGATTGCAAGGCATATTTCCCACCCAGTCAAGATTTACGGTAAAGCAAACCGTTTCGGCTCCTAATCGTGCAGAGGCAAGAGCCGCCTCAATTCCTGCGTGGCCCGCACCGATAACGGCAATATCATATTGTTTTGCAAAGTATTCCATAATTTTCCCTATCGCTGTTATAAATCACTGTTACAAAAAACGGCGGAAAATCCGCCGTCAGTTTTTTTATTCGTTATTATCTGAAGTATTAGGAGTTGTGAAATCAATGGGTCCGTAAAGGAAACCGTCCATATCGCTCTTGGGTGTTCTGTCAGGAGAAATTTCAGGCTTATAAGGCTCTTTTCTTTCACGCCTGCCGCCTCTGTCACGGTTATAGCTACCTTTTCTGCCGCCGTTTCCTCTTCCGCCGTCAATAGGAGCAATAACAACTCTTCTGTCAAGGTCTGAGCCTATGGAATGTGAGGTTGCGCCCTCAATATCCTGAACTGCGGTGTGAATAACACGTCTTTCATAGGGGTTCATCGGTTCAAGAGAAATGCTTCTGCCCTGCTTTACTGCACGGATAGCAGTTTTGTGAGCAAGAGATTTAAGTGTGTCCTCTCTTTTTGCTCTGTAATTACCAACATTGATTGAAACTCTCTTATAGCTCTGTCTGCCTTTATTTGCAGACATTCTTGCAAGGTACTGCAAAGCGTCAAGAGTTTCGCCGCGCTTACCGATAATTATTCCGTAATCATCGCCGCATTCAAGCTCAAAATAAATCTCTTCTTCGTTTGACATTTCGGTAACTTCACAACTTTCCATACCGAGAGCCAATACCATAGATTTAATATATTCAGCCGTTTCAGAATAATTATTTGTTTTTTCAAGCGGAAGCTCAACCTTTTCGGGAGCCTTTTCCTGTACCTTCTCAGCTTTCTGAGGTGTAACCTTTTTATTCTCAGGTTTTTTCTCCTGTTTTTTCTCATTCTTCTGGGGCTTTTTATTATCTTGCCCGTGTTTCTTTTCCGACTTTTTGTCCGGAACATGAACTGAAATTTTTACCTTTGCAGGAGAACCGCCGAAAAGTCCTAAAATCTTTTTTGTGGGATTTTGAAGTACCTCAACGGTAAAATCATCATATTCGCTGATTCCAAGCTTTACGAGCGCAGAAGCCTTTGCTTCTTCAACGGTAGCGCCGGTACCGATTTCTTCTTTAATCATCTTTCTGTTTCCTCTTATTTTTCGCTGTTATCGTTATTTGTTTCGGCAACGGTTTTTGCAATTTTTTCTTTAGCACGGTGATTTATTGTTTCGTCAACCATAAGGCGTGCCAGCACTTTCTTAGGTGAATGGGTGTGATTGAGTATAATCATCTGAATGAAAGAAAGCACTGTTGACATGATAATGTAAATACCAACTGATGCCGGGAACCAAAATGAGAACATAATACTCATTGCCGGTGACATAAGTGTCATACAGCCCATTGACGGATTTTTTGCCATTTCGGGATTTGTTTTTCTTTGACGGATATATGAATAAACAGCCATTGCCAAAGAAGCAAGTCCGGTTAAAATCGGGATAAGCCAAAGAATGTTAAAAACTTTGACTTGCGGGATCTCTTCAAGATTCATACCCAAAAATCTGAACTTTCCGGCAAATTCGGAAATCTTTGTAATATATTCTTCCGGGATACCCGTTAAATCAAGCTCTTTAATCTCATTAAAGTGACTGATAACCGTAAGTTCAAGACGGAAGGGCTGATCCTCATATTTGCCAAGGGTAGTAAGATTTTTTGCCAATCCAGTAAGCTTGTCAATTACATCCGACGGAATGCGGAGAACGTAAGACAAAAGCTTGTAGTTTACTGCATAAACACCCATCATTACGGGAAGAGTGATGAGCATGGGCAAACAACCGCCTGTCATTGAAGAATAGCCTTCTCTTGAGTAAAGCTCATTCATAGCTTCCTGCTGTTTTCTCTGGTCGTTTGCATATTTTTCTTTAATACGGCGAATTTTAGGCTGAAGTCTTTGACTTTTTGCCATACTTTTCTGTTGCTTAATCGAGGACGGAAGTAAAACCAATTTGACGGCTATCGTCATAAACAACAAGGATAAAATGTAGTTGTCCGTAAGGCTGTAGAAAAATCCTATCAAATAACCGAACGGAATCGAAAAAATTTCTCTGATAAATTCCATTTTGTCCTCCAAAATTTTGAAGCTCACTTTTTCTTTCTTTTTTCCGGTACCGGGTCATACCCTCCGGGAAAAAAAATGTTGCACCGCAAAAGCCTTTTAACCGTTAAATAAGTGCCGTAAAATGTACCGAACCGCTCAATAGCTTCAATAGCATACTGCGAACAGGTTGGGTAATAACGGCAACGCGGCCCGAAAAGAGGTGATATGCGGCGGCGGTAAAACCTTATTAAACGAAGAAGAAAATTTTTCATGAGTTAATAACTCCTGCTTGACAAAATAAATCCTGCATCGTTTTTTCAAGGTCAGTTGATTTAATGTATTTTGTTTTACCTCTTGCAACAAATACAAAATCATAGTTTCCGTTGATTTTCGGTTCAAGCGCTCTGTAAGCAGCCCGGATAACTCTGCGGCAACGGTTGCGTTCAACTGCATTGCCTATCTTTTTTGAAGTAGTAATTCCTACACGACAAATTCCCGCACGGTTTTTCATTACATACAAAACCAGTGCAGGTGCCTGAAAAGATTTTCCTTTGCCGTAAAGGCGGTGAAATTCATAATTATTTTTAAGAGTTACCGTCTGTTTCAAAATACAAACCTAAACCGCAAAAATCAGTATGTCAGCTGCTTTCTGCCTTTTGCTCTTCTGCGGGCAAGTACCTTTCTGCCGTTTCTGTCTGACATTCTCTTACGGAAGCCGTGTTCCATCTTGCGATGACGCTTTTTGGGCTGATAAGTTCTTTTCATTACTGCTCCTCCGTTTCTGTTTAAGTTTCACTTATAGGTAAATTTTAAAAATTACCTGCGGACAGACATTATACAATATTTTATAATAAAAAGTCAACTTATTTAAAAAATTTAATTTTTCACAATATATACTGAATTTTAAACTATATAAACATACTTTTCAACAATATATTGTACTTTTGTTAAAAACTTTTACGAAAATTTTTTTAAGAAATTTTATTTTTTTAAAAATTTGTTATTATTTAATAATATATAAAATGTATAATATTTTACAATTTACTTATTGAAATACGCTTTAAACTGTGTTAAAATTAGTTTTGTATAAATAGTGGTATATTGTGCCGTTTTACATAAAAACTCTTATTTACCCTTATATTTTCAAAATAACGGCATTTCGTATTTTTAAGCTAAAATAAAGGATGTGACAAAATGAATTCATTTGAAGAAATGTGGGAAAAAATTTGCGACGATTTAAAAACTGAACTTGACAATGAAGTTGCCTTTGAAATTTGGATAAAACCTTTAAAACTTGTTTTTGTTGACGGTGAAAATGTCACTTTTACATGCCCAAAATGGAAAATTGAAATGATAAATAAAAAATACAGTCCTATCATTTCAAAGCTTTGGTCGAAACATTTAGGATTTGACGTAAAGATTTGTCTTATAGAAGAAACTCAAAGGGAAGAAACGAAAGAAAATAACGGCAACAGCCTGACTGATATGACAACGCAGGATTTCACCTTTGACAATTTTATTGTCGGCGGGTCTAATAACATGGCGTTTTCAGCTTCAAAAAGAGTTGCTAATACTCCCGGTCTTGTGGCATTCAACCCTCTGTTTATTTACGGAAATTCGGGACTTGGCAAAACTCATCTTCTCAACGCCATAATTCAGAAAATGAAAGAGAATAATTCGACCGCAAACATTCTCTACACCACAAGTGAAGATTTTACAAACGAGCTCATAATTTGCATTGACTCAAAAAATACGGACGCATTTCACAACAAATACAGAAACTGCGACGCACTTTTAATTGACGATATTCAATTTATTGCAGGAAAAGAGAGAACGGAAGAAGAATTTTTCCACACCTTTAATACTCTTGTAAAAGACGGAAAGCAAATAGTTTTAACGTCGGACAAAAAGCCTAATGAGATTCCTAAAATTGAGGAACGCTTACGAACAAGATTTGAAAGCGGACTTATTTGCGATATTCAGCCACCCGATTTTGAAACGAGAGTTGCCATTGTTAAAAATAAGGCGGAATATTTTAACCTTGAAATGCCCTCAGACGTAAGCTTTTTCATTGCGGAAAATATTAAAAGCAATATAAGACAGTTAGGCTCCGCAGTAAAGGGAATTTACGCTTACTGCGACATAAACGGAATTAAAACGCCGACGGTTGAAATTGCAAAGGAAGCTCTTAAAGACATTTTAATAACAAGTCTTCCCGTTTCTGTAATCAATGAAAATATAATTGAAAAGGTTGCGGAAACCTTCGGAGTTACCGAAGAGCAGATAAAGAGTGAAAAAAGAGATTCAAATATTAACGAAGCAAGGCAGGTTGCAATGTACGTTATTCACGAAATAACTGGGCAGTCACAGCAGGCAATCGGTGCAATATTCGGCAGAAATCACTCAACGGTTAACAATTCCTTTAAAAATGTTCAGAAAAAAATCAGTGCGGACATTAAATATAAAAATTTAATAGGCGACATTATAAAAAATGTTAACGGTTAATTTTTTTCTGAGAAATCAACAGTTTTTAAGTTTTAAACAATCATGTTTTTAACAAGTTAATTTTTAACATACTTTTTAACATTTTTATTAAAAAGTTTTGGATAAGTTTTTATTGAGAAAAATAGTTGATATATAAGAAAAAATTTAAGTTATCGACAGTTTGTCCGCCTCTAATACTACTACTTAAAAGATATTATTGTTATATTTTATTTTTCAGTGTATAGAAAAAGTAAGGATGGACTTTTATGCCTGATAAACTAAATTATTCATTATTCATAAAAAAAACTCTGTCAAATGAATAATTTACTCCCTCATTGAGGGATCAGAAACATCTAAAATCTAATATCTAAAAGGGGATATAAAAATGAAATTTACCTGTATATCAAACGTTCTTTCGGAAGCGTGTGCTAACGTTCAGAGAGCTACTTCTGCGAAAAGCACAAATCTTCCGACAATAGAAGGCATTCTCATTAAAGCAGAGAAAGACAGAATAATGCTTACGGGCTATGACCTTGAATTTGGTATTATAACCTCTGTTGAAGGTACAGTGGAAAGTGCGGGCAGCGTTATTCTCAATGCAAAAATTCTTTGTGACATTTTAAGAAACACTCCTGATGAAATCGTTTCAATAGAGTGTGACGACCGTCTTATTTGCAAAATAAAGAGCGGTGACAGTGAATTTTCAATTATGGGATTTTCTGAGTCCGATTATCCTGAGCTTCCGAAAGTTTCAGGCGGTTTTCCGATAGTAATTGAAGGCGAACTTATTAAAGACATGGTTAAAAAGACTATTTTTGCCGCCGCTGAAAACGATTCAAAGGTTATTCATACAGGTGTTCGTTTTGAGGTAACTCAGGGAAATGTACGTCTTGTAGCGGTTGACGGCTATAAGCTTGCTATCAGAAATGAAAAAATAGACTATTCAGGTGAAGAAAAAACCTTTGTAGTGCCGAAAAAAACTCTTAACGAAGTAATTAAACTTATAGGTGACAAGGTTGAAACCGTTTCAATGATAGTTGCTCAGCGCCATATTCTTTTTGAATGCGATGAATACGTAATTATTTCAAGACTTTTAGAAGGCGAATTTTTAAGCTATAAGAGTGCAATTCCTACAACAGCAAAGACTGAGGTTAAAATTAACACAAGAAAAATTATAAGCTCTATTGAAAGAACGTCTCTTATTATTACTGAAAGAGTTAAGAGCTTTGTCCGTTGCATTTTCGATAACGATTCAGTAAGAATTTCTAGCACGACGGCTCTTGGTACTGCAAATGACAGAATGATTGCTGAGCTCAGCGGTGAAAGAGTTGAAATAGGCTTTAATAATAAATATTTACTTGATGCGTTAAAGGTTTGCGATACTGACGAGGTTTATTTCCGCATGAACGGAGCAACCTCACCTCTTATTATAGTTCCCGATAACGACAATACGCTCATATACGAAAAATCTTTCTTATTTATGGTTTTGCCCGTAAGGATGAACTAAATGAAGAAAATAAATGCACGAATAAAGGTATTACCGCAAAAACAAATTAAAATTACTACCGATTTTATAAAGCTTGACGCATTTTTAAAACTTTGCGGAGCTGTAATGACCGGAGGTCACGCAAAGGCAGTAATACAAAACGGTGAAGTGTTTGTTAATAATGAGGTATGTCTTTCAAGAGGCAAAAAGCTTCACGTAGGCGACAAGGTTAAATTTGACGGAACTGTTTTTGAGGTTGTTTGATGTTTATAAATGAAATAAAGATTGAAAATTTCAGAAACATCGGTTTTATGGGTATTTTTCCCGATAAAGGAATAAATGTTATTTACGGTGAGAACGGTCAGGGTAAAACGAATATTTTGGAGTCGATTTGGCTTTTTACAGGCTGTAAAAGCTTTCGCACTTCAAAAGATACCGAGCTTGTAAATTTCGATTCTGAAAATTCAAAAATATCTATTGAGTTTGAAACAGAGCTTCGAAAAAATACTGCATCGGTTTTTATTGATAAAAAACGTCACGCCTCGTTAAACGGAGTTTTGCTTTCAACACCCCGTGAGCTTATCGGTAAATATTACAGCGTGGTTTTCTCGCCTGTTCATTTATCTCTTATAAAAGACGGTCCTATAAACAGACGGAAATTTATTGATACCGCCATAAGCCAGATAGACGAAACCTATGCAAAAAAACTCACTTTCTACAATCATTTAATAAATCAAAAGAACGCTTTACTTAAAAATGCATCGGTAGATTCATCTTTACTTAATACCTTTGACGTTTGGGATGAAAAAATTGCTGAGGCAGGCGCTTTAGTTATTAAAAGCCGAATAGATTATGTAAAAATGCTTGAAGAAATTTCAAAGGATATTTACAGAGGTATTTCCGACGAAAGAGAAGAAATGAAAGTTTCTTACAGCAGTTCTTTTCGATTTGAAAGTGATGATATATACTGCATCAGAGATGAATTTTTGAAAAATCTTCAAAAAAACCGTTCAAACGATCTTTATTTAAAAAGCACATCTTGCGGCCCTCACCGTGATGATATTGAAATTTTTATAAAAGACATTTCCGCAAGAAAATTTGCATCCCAAGGTCAGCAAAGAAGCGCTTCACTGGCTCTTAAATTTGCCGAGGCGGAAATCATAAAAAATATAAAGGGTGAGGATCCTGTTATTTTGCTTGACGACGTAATGAGCGAGCTTGATTTAACCCGTCAGAATTTTATTCTTAACAAAATTAAAAACAAACAGGTTTTCATTACCTGCTGTGAGAAAGAAAATGTTTCAAGACTTTGCGCAGGTAAGGTTTATAAAATAGAAAACGGAAATGCGGTGGAGTAATGCTACTGAATATCGGTCAGGACAAAATGATTACCGACAAAGAGATTATTGGCATTTTTGACCTTGATAATACAACAGTTTCAAAAGCTACAAGAGATTATATAAATTTTTCTGTAAAACAAGACGAATGCACGGTAGTTTCAATGGAGGATTTACCGAAATCTTTTATTGTTTGCGACAAAAACAATAAAAGAACGGTTTATATTTCACCTTTTAATACGGCGACAATTTTCAAAAGACTTGAAACTAAAAGTTTTTAATATATAATTTGTAAATTCACTTTACTTGATTTTTTAAGCAGATAAACGGAGGAAAAAATGAGCGAAGAAATCAGAGAATTTCAGGAAGAAGAAATGAATACTGTCGTTACCGAAGAGTACGGTGCGGACGCTATTCAGGTTTTAAAAGGACTTGAAGCGGTAAGAAAGCGCCCGGGAATGTATATCGGTTCAACGGGTCCTAAGGGTCTTCACCATTTGGTTTATGAAATTGTGGACAACTCAATAGACGAGGCATTGGCAGGGTACTGTTCTCACATTGAGGTTGAAATTTTGCCCGGAGATATTATTACGGTTCGTGATAACGGCCGCGGTATTCCCGTTGGAATAAACGAAGAGGAAGGGCTTCCTGCGGTTACCGTTGTTTTAACAGTGCTTCACGCAGGCGGTAAATTCGGCGGAAGCGGTTATAAGGTTTCCGGCGGTCTTCACGGCGTCGGTTCTTCGGTTGTTAATGCTCTTTCCGAATGGTTTGAGGTTGAGGTAAGCCAAAACGGCCATATTTACAAGCAAAGATTTGAGCGGGGCGATATTGTTACCGACCTTGAAATAATAGGCGATACAGACGAAACGGGAACGTTTATCCGCTTTAAAGCCGACCCCGAAATATTTACGGAAACCACTGTTTACGAATATGAGATTTTACAGCGCAGACTTCGTGAGCAGGCATTTCTTAACGCAGGTCTTCGCATTTCTCTTACGGATAAAAGAGATGAAGAAAATATTATTGAAGAAACCTACTGCTATGAAGGCGGTATCCGTTCTTTCGTTGATTTCATCAATACATCAAGAGGGCTTACTCCCATTCACGATGAAATTCTCCATTTTTCAACCGTTCAGGGCGACAGAAGCGCAGAGGTAGCAATTTCTTATAACGACGGCTATAATGAAATTATTCTTTCATTCGCAAACAATGTCCGCACCATTGACGGCGGTACTCACGAAGACGGCTTTAAGACTGCTCTTACAAAGGTATTTAACGATTACGGCAGAAAATTCAAGTTACTTAAAGATAACGACAAAAATCTTTCGGGTGACGATGTGCGTGAGGGACTTACGGTTGTTATCAGCGTAAAGCTTACGGAAGCTGAATTTGAAGGTCAGACTAAGGGTAAGCTCGGCAACACAGAAATGAAATCCCTCGTAAATAAAATGCTTTACGAAAAAATGATGACTTACTTTGAAGAAAATCCAACCGTTGCCAAAACGATTTTCTCAAAAGCACTTGATGCATCCCGCGCCCGTGAGGCTGCAAGAAAAGCAAGAGATACCGCAAGAAGAAAATCGGCTCTTGAGGGCAATTCACTTCCCGGTAAGCTTGCCGACTGTATTGAAAAAAATCCCGAATTTACCGAAATATTTATTGTCGAGGGAGACAGCGCGGGCGGTTCTGCAAAAGAGGGCAGAGACAACAGAATTCAGGCAATTCTTCCCCTTTGGGGTAAAATGCTCAACGTTGAAAAGGCAAGGATTGATAAGGTTATCGGTAACGATAAATTAACGCCTGTCGTTTTGGCATTGGGTACGGGTATCGGCGATGAATTTGACATTACAAAAATAAGATACCACAAAATAGTTATTATGGCGGATGCCGACGTTGACGGTCAGCACATCAGAACACTTCTTTTAACATTTTTCTTCAGATATATGCGTCCGCTCATAGACGAGGGTTATATTTACATTGCTCAGCCGCCGCTGTTTAAGCTCAGCAAGGGTAAGCGCCACGAATACGCTTATTCAGACGAGCAGCGTGACAGACTTATTGAAGAAATGGGCGGAAGCTGTGATATTCAGCGTTATAAAGGTCTTGGTGAAATGGACCCCGAACAGCTTTGGGAAACCACAATGGACCCTGCAACAAGAGTAATGCTCAGAGTTACTCTTGAGGACGCTATGGAAGCAGATGAAACTTTCTCAATTCTTATGGGCGATAAGGTTGAACCCCGCCGTGAATTTATTGAGAAAAATGCAAAATATGTTCAGAACCTTGATATATAGTTTAGAGAGGTAAAAAAATGGCAGTTAACAAAAACACAAATCATAATTTGGGCGAATATGTTCCGCTTGAGGCGCAAAATATTGTAAACGTTGAAATAAACAAGGAAGTAAGAAACTCTTTCCTTGATTATTCAATGTCGGTTATTACGTCCCGTGCGCTCCCGGATGTTCGCGACGGATTAAAGCCCGTTCACAGAAGAATTCTTTATACTATGTATGAAAACGGACTTTACCCTGATAAAGCATACCGTAAGTGTGCCGATACAGTAGGTTCGGTTTTGGGTAGATACCACCCCCACGGCGACGCATCTGTTTATGATGCAATGGTTCGTCTGGCGCAGACTTTCTCAATGAGATATACTCTTGTTGACGGTCACGGTAACTTCGGTTCAATAGACGGCGACCCGCCTGCCGCTTACCGTTACACAGAGTCAAGAATGAGTAAAATTGCTCTTGAAATGCTCACAAATATTGACAGAGACACAGTTGATTTTACTACTAACTATGACGACCGTCTCAAAGAGCCTACGGTCTTACCGTCAAGGTACCCGAACTTGCTTGTTAACGGTTCAACTGGTATTGCTGTTGGTATGGCAACGAATATTCCGCCTCATAACATGAGAGAGGTAATTGACGGAATTTGCTGTGTTATTGATAACCCCGAGGCTTCTCTTGAAGAGATTATGGAGCATATTAAAGGCCCCGATTTCCCCACACAAGGCATTATCATGGGCAAGGCAGGAATCCGCGCCGCCTATGCTACTGGCAGAGGAAAGATAACTCTTCGAGGCCGTGCGGAAATTGTTGAAAATGAGAAAAACGGAAGATTTCAGATTATAATTACCGAGCTTCCGTATCAGGTAAACAAAGCACGCCTTATCGAGTCCATGGCAGAGTTACATAAGGACAAGAAAATTGAGGGTATGTCAGACATTAACGACTATTCCTCACAGCGCGGCGGCGGAATCAGAATTGTCATTGATTTAAAGCGTGATGCGAACCCGCAGGTTATTCTTAATCAGCTTTATCAAATGACGCAATTACAAATTTCTTTCGGTATAATTCAGTTGGCTCTCGTAAACGGTGAGCCGAAAATCCTTTCACTTAAAGAAATTATTGAGAAATACATTGCGTTCCAGTGTGAAATAATCACAAGAAGAACTCAGTTTGACCTTAAAAAAGCACAGGCAAGAGAGCATATACTTGAAGGTCTTGCAAAGGCTATTGATATTGTTGATGAAATTATTGCAACAATCCGCGCCTGCAAGGGCGGCAAGCCCGAAGCAAAGCAGGCTATTATGGAAAAATTCGATTTTGACGACCCGCAGGCAACGGCTATCGTCAATTTCCAGTTAGGTCAGCTTGCAGGTCTTGAAATCAACAAGATTATCAATGAGAGAGATGAATTATTAAAGAAAATCAGCGAATATCTTGAAATTCTCGGCTCTGAAACAAAAATCAAGGAAATCGTTAAAACAGAACTTTCTGCTATCGGCGAAAAATTCGGTGACGACAGAAAGACCGAAATTTCAAACGTTGCAGGCGAGGTTGATATTGAAGACCTTATTCCCGAAGAGGATTGCGTTTATACACTCACTCAAATGGGTTATATTAAACGTCAGCCCGTATCTGCTTATACGGTTCAAAACCGAGGCGGCAAGGGAATCAAGGGCATGAGCCGCCGTGAAGAAGACATTGCAGACACAATGTTTATTGCATCTTCTCATGATTACATTTTATTCTTTACGGATGCAGGCAAAATGTACCGCCTTAAAGGTTACGAAATTCCCGAAGGCAGCCGAAACAGCAAGGGTATGAACATAGTTAATATTTTGCCGATAACCACAGACGAAAAAGTTACGGCAATGCTTAAAGTGCCTGATTTTGGAGAAGATAAATATTATCTTTGTATGGCAACAAAGGGCGGCGTTATTAAAAGAACGAAGCTTGACGATTATAAAAATATCAGAAAATCGGGTATTATTGCAATTAACCTTGACGAAGGTGATGAACTTCGTTGGGTTCGCCTTACCGACGGTGAGCAAAACCTTATGGTTGCAACACGCAACGGCATGAGCATTTGCTTTAAAGAGGACGACGCGCGCTGTATCGGCAGAACGGCAAGAGGCGTTAAGGCAATTACACTCGGAGACGGTGACGAGGTTGTGGGAATGATAGTATTCTCCGACAGCGGCAAAGTTCTCACCGTCAGCGAAAAGGGATACGGCAGGCGAAGCGACGTTTCCAATTACCGTGTTCAAAACCGCGGCGGTAAAGGTCTTACAAACTATCATACTGAGCAGTACGGCAAGGTTTGCGCAGTTGATATGATAGATGAAAACAAGGATGTTATCATGATTTCATCTGACGGCATAATTATAAGACTTAAAGCCGAGCAGGTTCGTGAATGTAACAGACCTGCAAAGGGTGTTATTCTTATGAAGGTAAAAGAAGGGGAAAAGGTAGTAACCATTTCTATTGCCGAGCGGGAGACAGAAGAGGAAACGGAAGCCTTACCTGAGGAAACCGAAGAGTAATACTGAATTTTTACGGACTGTGTGAGTCTTTAAACAAAAGGATGTGTAAAGATTATGGATATGGACAAAAGAGAAGAATTAGAAAACGAAACTAAGGCACAAACTGAGGCTGAAAGCACAGAAACAGCCGAGGAAGCGGCGAAAACTGACGAAAATGCCGAAAAAAAGAAAAAGAAAAAACTGATTATAATTATTATTTCAATTATAGTCGCGCTTGCTGTCATTATTTCTGTTTTAATAGGCAGAAATATATACAAAAAGCTTAATCTTATCGGTTACGACGGCAATGGAAATACGACTATCGACCCGAATCAAGATTTTGTAGATGAGAATGAAACTCTTGATTTTGAGCAGATGGACGATGCAATAGGAAACGATTTTAAGAGCATTCTTAAAAACTGGGCTACCAACGGCGGCGAAAAAATGAGCAGTAAAAATATTATAAATGTTCTGCTTATCGGAAGCGACGCCTCATCAGAGGATTCAAAACGTCCCAATGACGCGGAAAAAGGTAACACGGACGTAATGATGATCGTTTCCATCAACAAGAAGAGTAAAACTATAAAGCTTGCATCTATTATGCGTGACAGCTACACTTATATGAGCGGCTATGACCGTTATGCAAAGCTGAATGCCGCCTGCCAGAACGGCGGACCGGCATATCTTGTTGAGACTATTGAAAACGATTATAAAATAAAAATTGACGGTTACGTTCTCGTGGACTTTGACTCATTTAAAGAGGTTATCGACGTTCTCGGTGGCGTAAATGTTGATGTGCCGGCATATGTTGCAAATCATTTGAATTCAAGTAAAGATTACAAGGATCTTGACCGTGTTCCTTCGGGAGAAGGCGTTCTCTTAAACGGCAAGCAGGCTCTTGCTTTCAGCCGTGTAAGAAAAACGGATGCAGACGGTGATGTAAGCCGTGTAGCCCGTCAGCGTCAGGTTATCTACGCGTTGATTGAAAAGTGCGGCGATGCAAATATTTTTGAAAAAAGCGACGTTGCTGACGTTGTAGCCGCCAATGTCAGAACAAATTTCACTAAAAAACAAGTTCTTAACTACGGAGCCCAGGCGGTGGCAGGTGGCTGGACGGACTTTGAGATGTCTGAAATAACCATGCCTACTGAAGATGCACGTTACGGTTACACATACCAAGGTATTTGGATCTGGGTAGTCGATTATCCGCTTGCCGCACAGAATCTTCAAAAAGAAATTTACGGCACTACAAATATAAATCTTGAAGAGAACCGCAAAACAGCAATTACAGTTATGGGCGGTTACGTTACTAAAGGATAAGGGCAATTAAGGAGGCTTCTTAATGGACTATAATCCTAACGGACAGTTTAATAATTCACAAAACAACATGAACGGCAATCAAAATTTGAATAACAACGGATATTATCAGAATCCACAGAATAATATACCCTTGCAAAAATATTCTGTGCCGCCGTATTACCCCGTAATGCCGCAATATACTGTAAATCCCCAGGAAGAACAAAAAAGAAAAGACAAGAAAATTCTTAAAACCTTTGGTTTTGCCTTCGGCCTTGCAATAATCCTGTATTTTGTACTGTCATATTTAGTTGTCGGTGTTTTGTATGCACTTTCAGTGCCTTTCCCGTCAGTTGAATTTTTGCTAAAGGACACTACGGGACTGTATATATTGCAAGGATTTGTGTCTGTATTTTGTATTGGCGGGCCGTTTTTGATAGCTTTTGCAATTCTAAGGTCAAAAAAGTATATAGGAATTCTTCCCTACGGCACAACCTATAACAAAAAAGCCGCTGTAAGTCTTGTAATGTTTTTAGCTCCTATTGTGCTTATTTCAACAATAATTATAAATGTTATTTCAGCGATATTTCAGGATGCAATGGGCATAACCTTTGAAAGCGGATTTGAAGATTTATATCCGCAAGGACCTTTGGGTGCAGTTGTTTTAATCTTCACCTTGGCGGTCATTCCTGCAGTTGTTGAAGAATTTTGCATAAGAGGGGTTGTTCTTCAACCGCTTCGTAGATATGGCGACAAATTTGCCATAATAATGTCCGCCGCAATTTTTTCAATTCTTCACGGTAATATGGTGCAAATTCCCTACACCCTTGTTGCAGGAATATATTTCGGTTATCTTTGCGTTGCGACGGGAAGCCTTTGGCCGTCTATCATTCTTCATTTTATCAACAATTTGTTTTCTGCAATTGAAATGATTGTATATGCCAATTACGGCGAAGAGGCAAGCACTTTCGCTATTTTTATTATGCTCGGCGTTTTGATAATAGTCGGAATTGCAGGGGGAATTGTCTTTTTCAGTATGCACTATAAAACAGAGCTTAAAGACGGCGTGAATACTTTAAGAACAGGCGAGAAGGTAGGCTCAGTGCTTAAAAGTCCTGCAATGATAATTGCAATAATTTTTATGCTTATTACTACTGCAACGAGTGTTAAATTTTAAAGACTCATGGAAAAAGAAGATTTTATGAAATATGCGCTGAATTTAGCTAAACTCAGCGCAGAAGAGGGCGAAGTGCCTGTGGGCGCAGTTGTTGTTTGCGACGGTAAAATTGTTGGTGAGGGCAGAAACCGCCGTGAAACAGTAAAAAATGCCCTTCACCACGCAGAAATTGAAGCGATAAACAACGCCTGCGAATTTCTGGGCGGTTGGCGGCTGTGGAAATGCGATTTGTATGTAACCTTAGAGCCGTGCCCCATGTGCGCAGGGGCAATAATAAACTCAAGAATAAAAAATGTGTATTTCGGTGCGGCTGACCGAAAAAACGGAGCAGTTGTGTCCAAAGCACAGCTATTTGACATTGATTTTACACATAAGCCGCAATTTGAGGGCGGAATTTTAGAGAGCGAATGCTCAGAAATTTTGACTGACTTTTTTAAAAAGCTTCGGGAAAGTAAACAGTAAGCAGGTGTATTGATGAGTACAATTGCCGCTATTTCAACGGGTTTGGCTGCGGGCGGTATAGGCATTGTCCGCATTTCCGGTGAAGACGCAATAAAAATTGCAGACAGCATTTTCCGTTCGGTAAGCGGCAAGAAAATTGCCGAAATATCGGGCTATTCTGCACTTTACGGAAAAGCCGTTGACGGGGAAAATGTACTTGATACTGCCGTTGCTCTTCTTTTCAGAGCGCCGAAAAGCTATACAGGCGAGGATGTTGTTGAAATTTCGTGCCACGGCGGAATATATGTAACAAAACGGGTGCTTAGAGCCGCTCTTTCGGCAGGGGCAGTTCCAGCGGAGCCCGGCGAATTTACAAAACGCGCATTCCTTAACGGGAAAATGGATCTTACGGGCGCTGAGTCCGTAATGAACATAATTTCAGCAAGAGGCGAAGAGGCTGAAAAAATCGCCCTCGGCATTTTAGAGGGCGGACTTTTTAAAGAGATTAAAAAAATAAGCGATAAATTGCTTTACGATATGGCTCTGCTCTCAGCTTGGGTAGATTACCCTTATGAAGAAATTGAAGAGCTTTCAAATGATAATTTTGGCTGCGACATAAACGAAAGCATAGAAAACCTTGAAAAGTTAATAAATAACTACGACACGGGAAGAATTATTATGGAAGGCGTTGACACGGCAATTGTCGGCAGACCGAACGTGGGAAAATCAACGCTTATGAATCTTCTTTCGGGTACTGAGCGCTCAATAGTTACAGACATTGCAGGTACGACCCGTGATATTGTTGAGGATACCGTAACCTTGGGCGGAATAGTTCTTCACCTTTCGGACACGGCAGGTGTCAGAGAGACCGATGATGCAGTTGAAAGCATTGGAGTTGACAGAGCAATTAAACGCCTTGAAAATGCCCAGTTAGTCCTTGCCGTTTTTGATGCAAGCAAACCTTTTTCAGATGATGACAGACGGTTAATGGAGCTGTGTATTGGCAAAAATGCAATCGGCATTATAAATAAAACGGATTTAGTTAAAAACTATCCAACAGAAGAACTGAAAGAAAATTTCCGTAAGTTAGTTTTTATCTCAGCCAAAACGGGCGAGGGAAAAGACGAACTTGAAAATGCAGTTATATCGGTTTTAGGAACGGAAAATTTTGATACAAGCTCTGCCGCTTTAATCAACGAACGGCAGCTTGAATGCTGTAAGAATGCGCTTAAAGAGTTAAAGGAAGCTGAAGAAGCGCTGACTTTAGGACTTACAATGGACGCGATCACGGTTTGTCTTGACAGTGCCGTTGAAAGCCTTCTTGTATTAACAGGTGAAAAAGCAACTGAATCGGTTGTTAATGAAATATTCTCACAATTCTGTGTGGGAAAATAAGAGATAGTCAATTCAATGATTGGTTACATGAAAGTTAACTGACAAAATAAGAAAAGAGGTTTTTTAAATGAGTGGTTGCAACGGAAAATGCGGCAGTTGTTCTGAAAACTGCGAAAGCAGGCAAGCGCAGGATTTGCACATACCGCTTAATGAGATGAGCAATGTAAAAAAGGTTATAGCAGTTGTCAGCGGCAAGGGCGGAGTTGGTAAAAGCCTTGTTACGTCAATGCTTGCTGTTACGGCACAAACAATGGGCAAGCAGGCGGCAGTTCTTGATGCGGACATTACAGGCCCGTCAATTCCGCAGGCTTTCGGCATTCACGGCAATGCAGTGGGGGATGAAACAGGTCTTTACCCTGCCGAGTCTCGCCTTGGCGTTAGGGTAATGAGCGTTAATTTGCTTCTTGAAAAAGAGGATCAGCCCGTCGTTTGGCGCGGTCCCGTAATTTCGGGGCTTATTCATCAGTTCTGGCAGGAGGTTGTTTGGGGCGACGTTGATTATATGTTTGTTGATATGCCCCCGGGAACGGGTGATGTTCCCCTTACTGTTTTCCAAAGCCTTCCCGTTGACGGTATAATTATTGTAACCACACCGCAGGATCTTGTTACAATGATTGTTAAAAAGGCAGTTAACATGGCAAAAATGATGAACGTGCCGATTTTGGGTATTGTTGAAAATATGAGTTATTATGAATGCCCCGACTGCGGTAAAAAGCACAGCATTTTCGGTGAAAGCAAGCTGGATGAAGTGGCGGCGGAGATGGAGATTCCCGTTCTTGCAAAACTCCCCATAAATCCGAAAAAAGCTTCCCTTGTTGATAAAGGCGCTATTGAGCTTTGTGAAGAAAAGCAGTTTGAGAGTATAATTTCGAGTTTAGAGGATTAAATAAAACTTTTTCTTATTGTAAAAAATATAGGAGCAGGAATAAAAACCTGCTCCTACTTTTGTTTTTTTATAAAACTATATAATTTTTATGCAGGCGACAGTAATATCGTCGCTTTTTTCTGTCATTTTTGATTTGGCAATGGTGCAAAGTCTTTGTGAAAGATTTTCCGTATCGTTTGACTTTAACAGCTCGTTTTTAATTTCGGTAAGGGCAAAATCTGCCGCTCCGTCAGACATAAGAACAACGATATCCCCTTTGTAAAGCGTTCCCGAAAGTGAGCCAAACTGAGCTTCACGCAAAATTCCAACGGGCATTGCCGATCGTTTTATTTCGCTGACCTTTCCCTTTCGCTTAATAAGAGAAACAGTTGCTCCCGCTTTGTAGATAACTGCTTTGCCTGTATATAAATCCAGCTTTAAAATGTCAAGCGTTGCAAGGGATTCTTCGTGGCTTTTAATAAGCAATGCGGAATTTACAAGCCTCATTGCGCATGAAAATGAAAATCCCGCAAGAATAAGCCGTGACAAAAGGCTCAAGGCAAGTGTTGAATCAACTGCCGCACGGGACCCTGTACCCATTCCGTCGCTTAAGATTGCCGCAAATCCACCTTTTCCGTCATAAAAAGCGTCAAAACAGTCGCCGCAAATATCGCCAGAATCGGCAGATATTTGGTAATAGTCGCATTTAACGTCAATCTGAGGCTTTTCCCAAAGGAAAAGCATTTTTTGGCTCTCGCCTTTTATTGTTATGGGAGCAGGGAAATCCTTTTCAAGAGCAGAGCTGATACAATCTGAAATGTTTTTATCCGAAATGTCGGTATCCGTGGGCAGTTCAAGATTTACAAGGGATTTGCCCGCCTCATTTTCGCAGTAAGTGGCAACTGCGTTTATACCCAAAGTTTCAACGGCGCAGGCAAGCTTTGTTGAAACTGTAGGCACGGAGTGCAAATCGGTACCGAATCCTTCCAAAACATCGTTTATCATCAGACAGAAGCTGTCGTACTGGTCAGATGTAATTTTTCTCATTTCGTTTATTCTCCCCTCTGCTGCAAAGCGTGCCGAAAAAGCCGAGTAGCTTTTATTAAAACTGTCGCACAGCGACATAATTCGAATACATTTTGATGATATGAACGGTGGCGATACTGACGGAGTAACACTGCCGCTTTTTCTTACTGTATTGAGCATTTCGTCAAAGCCCTCAACAGTCTTTGAAAGCTCTCTTCCCCAGCAAGTGTTGTACCCGCCGCACCCTGAACACACGGAATCACGCACACGAAGATAAACTCCCGCAGTATCTGCAGGTGCTTTTTCAGAGAGCATTTCCGAAACCTTTGAAACGGTGGACTTTGTATGTGCAAGGGCTTCTTTAATAAGTCTGAGCCGCTGCTTTATTATCACAATGTCCTCTGAGTCCTCGGATTTCAGCGACAAAGCAGTTTTTATATTTTTCATAGCTTTTTTAGGGATTATCAGAAAAATAACAGATGCTACGGCAGATTCAATCAGCAAACCGAGCCTGTCCGTTCCCCCGCCTAAGTACACGAAAGATGCTCCGTAAGCAAAAACATATGCCATTGCACATAAAAATTTGCCTGAGTAGGAAAACAGACCTGAAAACAGCCCTGCAATGCTGAACGCAAAGCTTAAAGGACTGCTGCCTGCAAAAAACGCGCCCACACTTCCGCCTATCCCTGTCAGCGCTCCTCCGCTTTCGTGAAAAAGATATGCAAAAATGATAACGCAGAGAGCTCCGCCTATTCCGCCTAAGGATATTCCGAAAAACTGTATTCTTGTAAGGGACGAAAAAATAATTACGGCAGAAATCGAAAGAGCCGTTAAATCTTTAGGCAAAAGCCGGGTTTTCTCCTGAACCTTTTTAAAAGAATGAGTGGCAAGTGAAAAGAAATATGCCCCGCCGAATGATGCAATACTGCCTGCTATGGTAGAGAATAATAATTTTGAATTAAAAGGAGAAATTATCATTACCGCCGCACCCGTTGAGGCAACTGAAAATGCGGATATGAGAGCCGGCAGAATAATACTGTTTCGTTTGTCGGGGAATGTGTGCAAATAAGCCCTTAAAATAAAAACGATAAAGGTTGCCATTGCAAAACGGAATGAATTTACATATTCGCTTGAAATGAGATAGCCGAAAATACTGCCCAAAACCGAAAACAGTAAATATTTTCTTTTACAGCCTGAGCAAAAAGACAAGGCAAGGGGTGAAATTATTTCGCTTTTTCCTGAGGCGAGTAAGGCAGCAATGCCGAAAAATACCCCTTGAGTTAAAGCATTTTTCAAAAATTCGGGCACTTTTACCTGTTCTTCACCTGCAAATTCTATTTTTCGGTCTTCCATTTTCTCACCTCCGCCGAAAAATTTGGTATATGGATTATTATACTTGTCCGAAGTTTATTATTTTAGCGAAAAGAGGCAGGAAGAAGAAACGGGATTTAGTAGAATACTGTTTTTATTTGTAATTTTTTAAAAAATGCTTTTCCGATAATGTTTTTTATGTTAAAATACTTGTATCTTTATGAGAGCGAGGTGTTTTGTTTGGCTAAGATAATTACAGTTCTTTCAGGCAAAGGCGGCGTAGGGAAATCAACGTTCTGCGCGAATATCGGCAAAGCTTTATCAATAAATAAAAAAGTCCTTTTGATTGACGGCGACGTTGCCTTTCGCTCCCTCGATATTCTTTTGAGTGTGGGAAGTCAGGTTGTTTTTGACTGGTCAGACGTTATTTTTGACCGTTGCACCAAAGAAAAAGCACTTCTTGTTGTATCCGCTAAACTGCATTTGCTTGCCGCTCCGTTCTCTCTTTCAGAAAATTTTTGCGAAGAGGATTTTAAACGCCTTATTGAGAGTTTCAGCGAAATGTACGATTATATTTTTATTGATTCGCCTGCAGGGTTTAATAATATTTCCGAAATCTACGCCAAGGTGTCAGATGAAATTGTCGTTATTGCAACACCTGACGATATAAGCCTGCGTGCTGCGTACATAATAGGAGAAAAGCTCATAAACAACGGTATTGACGACAACAAAATGCGTCTTGTACTCAACAAAGCGGATTTCAGGCAGATGAAAAATGGCAGACAGCGAAATCTTGATGATGCCGTTGACAAAACATATTTAAGGCTTTTGGGCGTTATTCCGACGGATAAAACGCTGACGACAGTAGGGGAAAGCGACAGCAATTTGCTGTCAAGTCGGGCAAAGGCCGCATTTTTGCAGATTGCCGAAAGAATTTTAGGAAAAGATGTAAAACTTTATTTCTGAAACTATTGAAATAGTTTAGATTATTTGATATTATATTATATAAATTATTTTTATTACATAAAACATAACAAAGTGAGGGCTGGATTATGAATATTGCACTTATGGCACATGACTCAAAAAAAGAATTGATGACACAGTTTTGCATTGCTTATTGCGGAATTCTTTCTCGGCATAACCTTTGTGCAACAGGCACAACGGGTAAGATCGTTTCGGAAGCAACCGGGCTTAAAATTGTGCAGTTTTTAAGCGGCCCTCAGGGCGGAGATCAGCAGATAAGCTCCCGAATTGCCTGCAATGAAATAGACTTGCTTTTAATGTTCCGAGATCCTATTTCACCGAAGCCCCATGAGCCGAAGGATAATACATTGCTCAGGCTTTGTGATGTTCATAATATTCCCGTTGCAACAAACATTGCCACTGCTGAGGCGCTCATACACGCCCTTGACCGTGGCGACCTTGATTGGAGAGACATTATAAATCCAAAGAATTAAGTAA
>JAFLUO010000010.1:0-3817 GCA_022508705.1 Oscillospiraceae bacterium | reverse complement strand
TGCCTCCCTTTTTCGGGAGGCTCACCTATTATTACAGATATATTAACAGATACAGGAGACCGAAATGGCACTTATAACAAACGCAATTAAAGGCACACAGGATACGCTTCCGAGTGAAAGCTATAAAATTCAATATGTTGAAAGCGCAATGCGTGAAACGGCGGAAAATTTCGGCTTTCGTGAAATGCGCACTCCCGTTTTTGAGCATACAGAGCTTTTTCAGCGAGGCGTTGGTGAAACGACAGACGTTGTTCAGAAAGAAATGTATACATTTCTTGATAAGGGCGAGCGTTCAATCACGCTTCGCCCCGAGGGAACGGCAGGCGCTGTAAGAGCATTTCTTGAGCACGGGCTTTTCAATGAGGCTCTGCCGCAAAAAATTTATTATCTAACTTCTTGCTACCGTTACGAAAAACCCCAGGCAGGCAGACTTCGCGAGTTTCATCAGTTCGGAATTGAATGCTTTGGCGCAGGGGAGCCTTCGGCAGATGCAGAAGCAATTTCCCTTGCAAATGAAATCTTCAACTATCTTGGCATTGACGGCCTTAATTTAGAAATAAATTCCATAGGTTGCCCCGAGTGCAGAAAAGAATATCATAAGGCACTGCACGAATATTTTGTGAAATATGAAAACGACCTTTGCGAGACTTGCCTTGGAAGACTGGGGCGCAATCCTATGCGAATTCTTGATTGCAAGAGCCCCGTTTGCTCTGAAATCGCAAAGAATGCGCCTACGGTTTTGGAATTTTTATGTGATGACTGTAAAAATCACTTTGACGGCGTAAAAAAATACCTTGACGCAATGGATATTAAATATACTGTCAATCCGCAAATCGTGCGCGGGCTTGACTATTACACAAGAACTGTTTTTGAGTTCGTATCAAATGAGATAGGCGCACAGGGTACTGTTTGCGGCGGCGGAAGATATGACGGACTTATCGCTGAAATGGGCGGAAACCCGCTTCCTGCCTGCGGCTTCGGTCTTGGCATTGAAAGACTGCTTTTGCTTATGGATAAGAAGAAATCTCAGTTCCCTGAGCCCAAGAAAACAGATCTTTATATAGCCTCAATGGGCGAGCAGGCAAGTCTTCGAGCCGCATCTCTTACAAAAGAGCTTCGGGAAGAGGGGCTTTGCGTTCAGTTTGACACAGTGGGCAGAGGCTTTAAGGCGCAAATGAAATATGCCAATAAAATCGGTGCGGCTTACGTTCTCGTTTTAGGGGATACTGAGCTTGAAACGGGAAATATTAAGCTTAAAAATATGGCAGACGGCAAAGAACACGAAATGAAATTAGATGAATTTGCAGAAAATTTTCAGTCAGTGGTAATAAAAGATGCTATGCAGGGCTTTGAGTCATTAGGATTTGAGCTTGATGCAGACACTATTTCCGCACTGATGGGAGGTAATGAATAATGGACAAAATGACAGGTCTTAAAAGAACGGATTATTGCGGCGTATTCACTTTAGCAGACGTTGGCCGTGAGGTTACGGTTTGCGGTTTTGCAAAAAGAAGACGGGATTTAGGTTCGCTTATTTTCATTGACCTTCGTGACAGAACGGGTATTGTTCAGTTAGCTTTCGGTGAAACGACCGATAAGGAAATTTTTGACAAGGCATTTTCCGTTCGCAGTGAATATGTGCTTATGGCAAAGGGTATTGTTCGCGAACGCTCATCAAAAAATAAAGAAATTCCCACGGGCGATATTGAAATTGACGTTACGGACCTTAGAATACTCAGCGTCAGCGAAACTCCCCCCTTTGAAATTGAAAAGGCAGACGAAGTGGGCGACGAGCTGACTCTTAAATACCGCTATTTGAATCTTCGTAATGAAAGACTTACAAAAAATATTCTTATGCGCCACAAAATCGCGCAGATAGCAAGAGAATATTTTTATGCAAACGATTTTATTGAAATCGAAACTCCCATGATGATTAAGTCAACGCCTGAGGGCGCTCGTGACTATGTTGTTCCCAGCAGAATTCACAACGGAAAGTTTTATGCCCTTCCGCAGAGTCCGCAGATTTACAAGCAGCTTTTAATGGTTTCGGGTTTTGACCGTTACATTCAGCTTGCACGCTGCTTCAGGGACGAGGACCTTCGTGCAGACCGTCAGCCTGAATTTACTCAAATCGACCTTGAAATGAGCTTCGTTGAAACTGACGATATTATGGATATGGCAGAGGGTTTTGTCAGAAAGCTTATGAAAGCAACTCTTGATGTTGATATCACCGCTCCGCTCCCGCGCCTTACGTTTGCAGACGCTATGAACAAATACGGCTCGGACAAGCCCGACACCCGTTTTGAAATGCTTATAGAGGACATTTCTCAGTGGGCGGACAAAACCGATTTCGTTGTGTTTAAGAATGCAATCGAAAACGGCGGCTCAGTTAAGGCTATCGTTGCAAAAAATGCGGCAAATGTTTATACAAGAAAGAAAATTGATAAACTTACGGAACAGGCAAAGGGTATCGGCGCAAAGGGTCTTGCATATATCCGCTGGGCAGATGAAGAACCCAACTGCTCCTTTGCAAAGTTTTTGAAAGACGGCGAATTGCAAGCTATCATTAAAGATTTAGGTGTAGAAAAGGGCGACTGTGTATTCATTATCAGCGACAAAACCTCTCTTGCACTTTCAATTATGGGCGCTTTGCGCCTGAGCGTTGCAAAAGAGCTTAATATTATCCCCGAGGGTAAATGGAATTTCCTTTGGATTACGGAAATGCCGTTCTTTGAATATGACGAAGAAAGCGGCGAGTGGCTTGCAATGCACCACCCGTTCACAATGCCTCTTGACGAGTGTATTCCGTATCTTGATACTGACAAGGCAAAGGTCAGAGCAAAAGCCTTTGACTTGGTTCTTAACGGAACTGAACTTTCCTCAGGTTCAATAAGAATTACGGATTGCGAGCTTCAGAACAAAATGTTCTCGCTTCTTGGAATGGAAAAGGAAGAAATCGACGCAAAATTCGGCTTCCTTGTTGAGGCTTATAAATACGCATCTCCGCCTCACGGTGGAATGGGTATCGGTCTTGACAGACTTGCAATGCTCATTTGCGGTGCAGATTCCCTTCGCGATGTTACCGCATTCCCGAAGGTTCAGAATGCAAGCGAGCTTATGAGCGGCGCACCGTCTTTCGTTGATACAATTCAGCTCGACGAGCTTGGAATAGACATTAAATCAAAGGACTAATTTATGAGAAAAATTTTCTTAACTCTCGTTTTGTTTTGTTCGCTTTCGGTAAGTTCGTTTGCGGCAAATGACAACCGAATACCCCTCACGCCAACGGTTACAACCTTGCGGGTTTTCTTTGCGGTTTTGGCGGTTGTAGGGTTCATTCTTGCTGAAATTTACATTGAACGCAAGCGTGAACAAAGGGTTGCAAGCCGACCTGAGCGGTACCAAAAGAAAATGGCAGAGCTTAAAGCGAAAAAAGAGAAAAAGAAATAAGAGTAAAAAATTACAGCAGTTTTACATTTCGTAAAGCTGCTGTTTCTTTATGCTTTGAAATAATTAAATTAAAATTCAAGAGCGCCGTAGGTTCTCGGGTACGGAAGAACGTCACGGATATTCTGAACGCCCGTAGCGTAAATAAGGAGTCTTTCAAATCCCATTCCGAAACCCGAGTGTGTGCAACCGCCGAAACGGCGAAGGTTTACATACCAATACATAGCGTCCTTTGAAATTCCCAGTTCGTCCATACGGGCGGTGAGTTTGTCGTAATCCGTTTCTCTTTCACTGCCGCCCATAAGCTCGCCTGCCTCGGGAACGAGCAGGTCAACCGCGCCGACGGTTTTGCCGTCATCATTCTGATACA
>JAFLUO010000001.1 GCA_022508705.1 Oscillospiraceae bacterium | reverse complement strand
TGACGAATTTTGAGCATATTTTTTTTATATAAAACTGCTTCAAATACTCCTCGTCTCCGAAGAAAAGATAGCAATTATTCATTTGTCCGTCTTTGATTTGTTTCTTTAAATCTTCTTCACGAATAAGTGCCATTAAAAACTCTCCAAATAGTAAATTATTCTTGCATTTGGATAAACAATGATTTGCGAGCTGTCTAAAATAATTATTTGCGACTGTGCGCTTTTCAAATAATTTTCTGCCTCTTCACCGTAAGAAGCAAAGGCATCTGTATTTAAAATAATTATATCATATTTTCCGTTAAATTCCAATAGATTTTGCATTGATTTATCACAAGAGATAAAAATATCCTCATCACCGCAAGTTATTATAACTGATTTTTCTGATAAGGCATTTATTGATATGGCGTTATTAAGCGTTATTGATTTTACGTTTTCTTTGCAGTTTTCGGTTTTTAAAAGCGGTACTATATTCCCTGCAAATGCAAAAGATGCAGACGGATAATCATTTGTAATATTTTGAATGTCGGCAAAGGTGTAAGCATCAGTATTACTTACATAAATGCACCCTATGGTTTTAAGATTATGACGGTTTAGCATATCACCCGCAATGTAGCTTGCGTTTCGGCTTTTTGCGCCCACAAAAACGCTGTCATATCCGTCACGAACTAAGGCACACACGCAGTTATTACTAAACGAAATGTCAACCGACGGGTGAACGGCTTCAAAATTTTCATTGACAAACACCGTAAACACAAATCCCGTTATTAAAACTGCTGACAAAATTACCGCTTTTGCTTTTTTCCGATTTCTTAAAATCAAAAGCAATATCACCGATATTATAACGGCAAATAATAGAAAAACTTTGAAATATCTTGAAGAGACCGCAACTGTCGAATACTTTAACATTCCGATTTTTTCTGCTAAAAAAACAATAATTCTTGTAATCAGTCCCGAAAAGTAGAAAAGACATTTTGCAATGGGGAAAATACCGCAAAAATGCGCCAGCGCACCGAGCACTGACAAAACCATTAAAACTGTTGATAAATCTATGATGAAAACATTTGAAATAAAAGAGAACACGGGGAACATATCAAAAAACAGAATAAATACGGGCAATGTGAACACAGATACGGAAACGCTGACTGCAAAGGAATCCGCAATAAGTCTGCCGAATGAGTATTTAGTAATGACTTTACCTATCTTGCTTTTATAAATGAAATCGTGAATTTTGCCTGCAAATAAAATAAGACCGAGCGTTGAACCCATTGAGAGCAAAAGAGAAACCGAATTTACGGAAAAGGGATTTTTGATTAACAAAATTGATATGGCAAATCCAAGGGCATTCAGACTGTCGAAATCTCTATTCAGAAGTTTTGCAAATTTTAATATAAAAAGCATAACGCCAGCCCGTACAACCGACACAGAAAAACCCGTAAGCGCTAAATACAAAATAATAACGGCAGACGTTACCGCCATATTCAAAAACTTTCTTTTGCGTAAAACGGGTATAAAATTTGAAATAATAAGAGTCCACAGAGTTAAATGAAGACCTGAAACCACAAGCAGATGAGCAGTTCCCGAATAGTTAAAGCAATTTCGCAAATATGTGCTCATTCCGTCTCTATCGCCTATTGTCATTCCAAGAGCTACTGCGCCCAATTCATTGGGAAGATATGACTGAACGGCGGTTTTATAAGCATGCTTGATTTTATAAACCGCTTTGTAATAAATGTTTTCACCTTTAACGGTAAGCTCTGACATATTATTGGCGTTGAAATAAATTTTATCTGCAAGCAACGATTTTTCTGTCTTTTTGTCATTGTTTATGGGCGTGAATTTTGCATTTGCTGAGATTTTATCGCCATCTGAAAGACCTGTCTTTTCATTACTGTAAACCGTGATGCGAAAATTTTCTTTTTTACCGTTTACATTGTTTACCTTGATTTCAAGTTTCTCATATGTAGAATAATATTCACTGCTTGTAACAGTTCCTGAAAAATCAACGGTATTATCATTATAAACAGATACAGAATCTATATCTTTCATAATAAATAGCATTGAAACCGAAACCGCCGCAACGGCGAAAGAAGCGTAAATAATAAAACTTTTCTTTGAAGCGGGCGAAATTAAAATTAAAGACAATAAAAATACAGCCAGTGCCGAAAAACAAATGACACTGACTGTAAAAACGCCGAAATACCCCAAAATAACCGATGCGATAAAGCAAACTATTCCTATTAACGCAAACGGTCTTTTCATTAGTTACACCAACTTTTCATTAAGGTTAGGACCGCTCAAAATGTGAAAATGAAGATGCTTTACCGTTTGCCCTGCACCCTCACCGCAGTTATTTATTATGCGGTAATCAGTAACACCCACAGATTTTGCAATTTCAGGAATTTTCTCGAAAATATAGGCAACGATACCTGAATTTTCACTTGTAATTGCATTGGCACAGCAAATATGCTCTTTTGGAGTTACAAGCAAATGAACATCTGTCTGCGGTGCAATATCTTTAAAGCAAAGGATCTTTTCATCCTCATAAATCTTTGTTGACGGGATTTCCCCTGCAATCAGTTTACAAAATAAGCAATCCATAATCTGCACTGTCTCCTTATTTCAAAAGATTTTTCAGTATATCATTGGTTTTGGCAAGAGCCTCGTCAACCTTTGAAAGATTCTTGCCGCCTGCCATTGCCATGTCAGGCTTGCCGCCGCCGTTTCCGTCTGCAACCTTAGCCACTTCACGAACGATATTACCTGCATGAGCGCCCTTTGCGATTGCCGCCTTGTTACAAGCGCAAACAAATGACGCTGTGCCTTTTTCCTGATTCGTGCCTGCTATAACAGCAACAGCAGCTTCTTCTGTATCACATACATTTGCAGCCATGGATTTAAGACTGTCGGCAGATTCCTCACCTGCGCAGTATACAACAAGCTTTACGCCATCAACATCTACTGCATTTGACGCAAATTCCGATGTCTTAAACGCATTTATTTCATCTTTAAGCTTTGCGATTTCCTTTTCTTTATCTTTAAGCTCACTTGCCACAGCCGCCGCACGCTTTGCAATGTCGGCAGTATTGGCAAGCTTCATATTCTCAGCAGTTTTAGCAATGAGTTCGTTGTTCTTGTTTATATATTCAAGAACGCCCTTGCCCGTAACAGCGGTAATTCTTCTAACCCCTGCCGCTACCGAAGACTCGGAAATAATTTTGAAAAGACCGATTTCTGACGTATTCTTAACATGAGTGCCGCCGCAAAGCTCAGTTGAATAATCTCCGATTTTTACAACACGGACAACATCGCCGTATTTTTCGCTGAAAAGAGCCATTGCACCCTGCTTTTTAGCCTCTTCAATATTCATTTCATCAGTCGCAACGGGCATAGATGCAAAAATAACGTTATTTACTCCGTTTTCAACTGCTTTAAGCTCTTCGGATGTGAGAGCGGAGAAATGTGAAAAGTCAAATCTCATTTCCTCTGCATTTACAAGCTGACCTGCCTGCTCAACGTGTGTGCCGAGGAGTTTTCTCAAGGTTGCCTGCAAAATATGCGCAGAGGTATGGTTTCTCATAATTGACTTTCTGTTGTCTGTATCAATTTCTGCCAAAGCCTCTGACTGAACTGAAATGCTCTCCCCATCGCTCACATATCCGTGATGAAGGAAAACACCCTCAGCGGTTTTCGTGGTTGAGGTTACCGTGAAGACTGAGCCGTCGGCAGTTATTTTGCCTATATCTCCGACTTGTCCGCCGCCCTCGCCGTAAAATACGGTGCTGTCAAGAACTATTGTAGCATTGTCTCCGTTTGAAACGAAATCCACCTTACTGCTGTCAGCAATAATTGCGGTGATTTTTGCATTGCAGGAATATTCGTTATAGCCTAAAAAGGTCGTTGCGGGCATGTCCTTTGTAGCGTTTTCAGAACCTACCCAAGCCTCTTTGCCTGCATCTTTACGGGCATTTCTTGCTCTGTCATGCTGTTCTTTAACGAGTTCACGGAATTTTTCCTCATCAACCGCCATTTTTCTCTCTTCAAGAATTTCTTTTGTAAGGTCAATTGGGAAACCAAAGGTGTCTGAAAGCTTGAACGCATCTTCACCCGACAGGCAAACGCCGTCGCTCTCAGCAATCATTTTTTCAAGTATCTGAAGACCTGAATCAATGGTTTTATAGAAATTTTCTTCTTCAATGGAAA
Source organism: Oscillospiraceae bacterium (assembly GCA_022508705.1). Lineage (GTDB taxonomy): Bacteria > Bacillota > Clostridia > Oscillospirales > Acutalibacteraceae > Fimenecus. Next base: position 33,190 of record JAFLUO010000001.1, on the reverse strand, counting down.
TTACCTTTATAATGAAATCTTTCTTTTCAAGAAGATTCGGATATGCACCTGCATTTTCTTTTATAACAGTCTCGCAAACCTCAGCAAGGAACGGGCGGTCAATACCGAGTAATCTTCCGTGGCGTGCCGCACGGCGAAGAAGGCGGCGTAAAACATAACCCCTGCCCTCATTTGACGGCATAACACCGTCGCCGATCATCATAGTAGTGCTTCTGATATGGTCTGTGATAACACGGAGAGAAATATCCTTTACGGGGTCCTTATGATATTCAACGTTTGCTATCTTCATAATATGCTTCATGATATTCTGAACGGTGTCAACCTCAAAAAGATTGTCAACACCCTGAGAAATGCAGGCAAGTCTTTCAAGACCCATACCCGTATCAATATTGGGGTTTGCAAGACGTGAATAATTATTATTTCCGTCGTTATCAAACTGAGTGAAAACAAGGTTCCAAACTTCCATATATCTGTCGCAGTCACAGCCGACTTTACAGTCGGGCTTACCGCAGCCGTATTCTTCACCGCGGTCATAGTGAATTTCAGAGCAAGGACCGCAAGGGCCTGCGCCGTGCTCCCAGAAGTTGTCCGCTTTGCCCATACGGTAAACGTGAGACGGGTCAACGCCTACGTCCTTTGTCCAGATATCGTATGCCTCGTCGTCCTCTTCATAAACCGTGATATAAAGCTTTTCAGGATCTATTTCCAAAACCTCGGTAAAAAATTCCCATGCCCACGGGATTACCTCTTTTTTAAAATAATCGCCGAATGAGAAATTGCCGAGCATTTCAAAATAAGTGCCGTGGCGTGCAGTCTTACCAACATTTTCAATATCGGGAGTTCTGATACATTTCTGGCAGGTGGTAACACGCTTTCTTGGTGGTGTTATTTCACCTGTAAAGTATTTTTTCATGGGAGCCATGCCCGAATTTATAAGTAACAAGCTCTTGTCATTGTTAGGGATAAGAGAAAAACTGTCAAGGCGCAAATGCCCCTTGCTTTCAAAAAACGATAAATATTTTTCTCTTAGTTCATTAAGTCCTGTCCATTCCATTAAGAAATCACCTTAATTCAAAATCATAATCTTGTAAATTATACAATAATATTGCTTACAATGTCAATAAAAACTATTGCTATGCTTTGATAAATTATTTATTTTGATTATTTATTTCATATTCGATTATTTTTTCAATAAATTTGTAGGGGCAGATTTCAATGCCTGCCCCTACAGAGTGTCAAAATTTGCAAAAAATACGGGAGGGCGTGGAAACCCTCCCGTACTTAAATTTATTATTTTACGAGATACTTCTTCTTGCGGATTACAGCAATTCCGATTACCGCTGTTACGGCAATGAGTGTTAAAACTAACGCATATATTGCTGTTGAATTACTCAATTCATTGTTTGTGTTTGGAATTTCAACATCAACAATCGGATTATCCGTTTTTTCCGTTGTATCCGTAGTGTCTGTATTGCCTGTATCTTTATCTCTTTTTATTTCAAACTGTGTTGTTGCTTCGCCGTCTGTAAAGAGAATTGAAACTGTGTGCTTACCAACGCTGAGCGTGCTGAGGTATTCGCCCTTAAACTCAACTATTGTACTGCCTTCTGAGGCGGTGTAATTACTGCTGTCAACCGCTTTACCGTCAACCGTAACACCAGTAAACTTGCTGAATTCAGCATCTATCCTTATTATAAGAGATTTTGTGTCTGAATTTACAACAGAATTTGCACCATCAATAATTTTATACTCCTCATTCGGTTTATAATTTACATCTAACAATGAAATATCTATGGTTTCGTCGTGATTATCAAATCCGTACCGTGTTTCTTCAAATTTAGTATAGGTATCGTCATAATCTTTGTCAAACATATAGAAATTACGGTCTATTTTTTCTATCTCTACTCTCGCAATAGCAGTTTCTTTTAATTCTTCTATATCAGTTTCCCAACCAATACCTCCAATGAAGTTATCATTTGAAGTGATTATTGTTGTAATTTCATCACTAAAGTCGTCGCTTTTTAAGGAGCTATCAACTTTTTTTCCCCAAACTTTCGTACCTTTCTCAATCGAATAGTCAAAACCTTCACCCATATCATATCCATTTATACAATACATCCACTCACTATCTTGATTTATTGTTACCGTCCCATCCGATTCAAAAATGTAGAAATGGTATACAGGTATATCAAAATCGGTGTCTTCTATATTACTGCGAAATGAATACTTATTATCAACCAAAACAAATGAAGCAACCTTTTCAAAATCAAATGTCACATTCGTTCCGGGGATTTTTATCGTTACATTTTCAACATAATTATATTCCTTATCAGTTCCGGGGATTGTTGACGGCACTCTTTTGAGCGTGTCCGCCGCCGCTGCGAAAAATATGCTGACTGATGTCAACATTACCATAATACAAATCACGGAAATGAGCGTTAAGATTTTTCTTTTACTCTTTGCTTTCATAATAAATAAACTTCCTTTTTCAATTTATTTGCACCTATATAGGTGCATAAACATACTATCATAAGATTAAAATATTGTCAAGAAATTTTTGTGCCTATTTAGGTGCATTTTTAGGAGTGGCAATATGAATGCAAATTATGAAAAGCAGTTCGGAAAGAATATCCGTGAAATTCGGGAAAGTAAAAATATGACACAGGAACAATTAGCCGCAAAACTGCAAATTAACGGCTGTGACATTACAAGAAGCGCAATAGCGAAAATTGAGGTCGGTCAGCGTCATGTTTACCCTGATGAAATCAAATTGATAAAAGAGGTTTTAGATACAACTTTTAACAAAATGTTTTACGGCACATAAAACAGAATGACAACAAAAAAAGCATCCCGAAGGATGCTTTTACTTTATTTTTATTTATTCATATATTTATTCATAAATCGGTTCAAAGTCGTCTGCGCTGTGGCCGCAAAGTGGGCAAACATAATCTTCGGGTAATTTTTCTCCCTCATAAATATGTCCGCAGATTTTGCACTTCCAGCCGACGATTTTTTTGCTTGTCTCAACCTTCTGAGGCTTGGGTTTCACATCTTTATGATAATCAGCATAAGTCAGCGGTTCGTTATCACTCAAAACATTCATATCCACAACCTCTGCAATAAACAGCGTATGAGTGCCAAGATCAGTGCTTTCCACTACCTTAGCGCTTAAGTATGCACATGTGCTCCAAGGCAAATAAGGCACGCCGTTTACATCCAACGGAAGCTCTGCGCCCTCAAACTTATTTACGTTTCTTCCTGACTGCATACCGAAATGCTTGATAGTATCAAAAATGCAGGTTTTATCAAGCAGGCTCACGGAGAACACTCCGCTGTCCTTGATATAATCACACGTTAAATTCGTATTGATAACCGAAATTGCAATTCTGACAGGGTCATTTGCCACCTGAATGCAAGTATTAGTTATGCAGGCATTTACTTTCTCTCCGCTTTTTGATGACACTAAAAAAACGCCGTATGACAGCTTAAACAATGCTTTATTATCCATTATTACACGACCTTCACATAATATTTTTTTATTATTTTATCACCCGTGTTTTAATTTTTCAACATTTTTATAAATATTTAAAAATGCGTATTGAAAGAAAGTGTAATAAATGATAGAATTTTATGATATATGCAAGCAGAAAGGAACGAATCCTATGCAAATAATTGATATTTTAAATAAAAATCAAATGTCACTTTCATTCGAGGTCTTTCCGCCGAAAGTTGAAACGTCCTTTGAAAGCGTGAGACAAGCAACGGAAGAAATTGCCGCTCTGAAGCCCTCGTTTATGAGTGTTACATACGGAGCAGGCGGCGGAACAAGCGATTATACATTATCGGTTGTTAAAAATATTAAAGAAAAATATAATGTTCCTATGCTTGCACACTTAACCTGCGTTTCCTCAGACAAGGTGCTTGTGTCAAAGAGAATAAACGATATGAAAAATGCAGGTATCACAAACGTTATGGCTCTTCGTGGCGACCTTACGCCCGAGCTTCAAAATTCTGACAGAGAAAATTGGGATTACCGCCACGCTGTTGATTTGATTCGAGAACTTAAAGAGGTAGGCGGTTTTTGTATAGGTGCGGCGTGCTACCCTGAGGTTCACCCCGAAAGCTCAAATCAAAGAGAGGATATTAAATATCTTAAAGAAAAGGTTGATGCGGGCGCAGATTTTCTTACAACTCAAATGGTATTTGACAACAATCTTTTCTTTAATTTTCTTTATAAAATAAGAGAAGCAGGAATTACCGTTCCCGTTCTTCCCGGTATTATGCCGATAACGAATGCCAATCAGGTTAACAGGGCAATTAAGCTTTCAGGCGCATTTATGCCCCAACGATTCCGTGCAATCGTTGATAAATTCGGCTCCAGCCCCGAAGCCTGCAAGCAGGCGGGAATTGCCTATGCAACCGACCAAATCATTGACCTTTACGCAAACGGAATTACAAACATTCACGTTTACTCAATGAATAAGCCTGATATTGCAAGAGGTATTCAGCAAAATCTTTCGGCTATTTTAGGCAACAGTTTTTCGGAGTAAAATATGCAAAGCAATACGATTTTTGTAAAAAAATACCGTGAAAGCGAAATCTCACAAATAAACGAAAATGAAATTTGGCGCTATGCAGGCTACAAAGGCAGTACAAAGGAAATTGACCGCGAACTGATTAAGGTTTTTGAAGAGGTAAAAAAAGATTTAAGCGAGGCTTTTTCTTATAAGGTTTGTTACAGACGAATGGAGCTTAAATGGGAAAACGGTGAACCGCTTCTCCCATTTTCAGCAAAATCAAAGGCACTTTCCAAATTACTTACGGATTGCAATGAAATAATACTTTTTGCGGCAACTATCGGTTTGAAAACAGACCGATACATTGCAAAACAGCAAAAAATTTCACCTGTAAAATCGCTCATTGCAAACGCTTACGGCGCTGAGAGAATTGAAAGTCTTTGCGATGCGTTTTGCGATGATACTCAGAAAGATTTGGCAAGTGAAAATCTGTTTACTACGAAAAGATTTTCGCCCGGATACAGCGATTTACCGCTTAAAACTCAAACCGAACTTTTCAATTTGCTTGATTGCAGCAGGCAGATAGGCGTTTCGTTAAACGAAAGTCTTTTAATGTCCCCGTCAAAATCCGTAACTGCAATTATGGGGCTTAAAGACAGAAAATGCGAAAATAAGACTGTAAACAAATGCAGAGAATGCACAAATCACGATTGCGAATTCAGAAAGCAGGAATTTTAATGTTTCTTTTAGATTACATAAAAGACAATTTAGTTTATCTTGACGGCGGAATGGGTACTCTGCTCCAAAAAAGCGGACTTAAGCCCGGCGAGCTTCCCGAAAGATGGAATATATCTCACCCTCAGCAGATTATTGACATTCATATTCAATATTTTGATGCAGGCTCTAACATAGTAAACACAAACACATTCGGTGCGAATTGCCTGAAATTCAGCGATGAAGAACTTGAAGATATTATCAAAGCGGCCGTTGAAAACGCAAAAAAGGCAAAAGATGAAAGCAATGCCACTCAGGAAAAATTCATCGCTCTTGACATAGGCCCTATCGGAAAAATGTTGAAGCCTTACGGTGATTTTGATTTTGACGAGGCTGTAAATTGCTATGCAAAAACTGTTAAAATCGGTGCAAAATACGGCGTTGACCTTATTTTCATCGAAACGATGAACGACTCTCTTGACACCAAGGCGGCAGTTTTGGCGGCTAAGGAAAATTCCGACTTGCCAATATTCGTTTCAAACGCTTACGGTGAAGACGGGAAGTTAATGACAGGGGCATCTCCTGCGGCAATGGTAGCAATGCTCGAGGGCTTGGGCGTTGACGCCATAGGCGCAAACTGTTCCCTCGGTCCAAAACAGTTAAAGAGCGTAGTTAACGAATATTTAGAATATGCCTCTATCCCCGTTCTTTTAAAGCCTAACGCAGGGCTGCCGAAATCCGTTAACGGACAAACGGTTTATGACGTATTGCCCGAAGAATTTTCAGAAACGATGTGTGAATATGTACATGACGGTATCCGTATTCTCGGCGGTTGCTGCGGCACTAACCCTGATTATATTTCTTTAACGGTTGAGAAGACAAAGGATATTGTTCCTAAACCCGTTACAGATAAAAATAAAACTCTTGTAAGCTCTTATACTCACGCTGTTGAGTTTAAAGAAACACCTGTGCTTATAGGTGAAAGAATAAATCCCACAGGTAAAAAGCTGTTTAAGGAAGCTCTCCGAAACCACGATATTGACTATATTTTAAATGAAGGCTTGAAACAGCAGGAAAAAGGCGTTCACATTCTTGACGTTAATGTGGGACTGCCTGAAATTGACGAAAAAGCTATCCTCCAAAAGGTCTGCTTTGAGCTTCAGTCGATTATTGACCTGCCCCTTCAAATAGATACCACAGATATTGAAGCTATGGAAGCGGCTCTGCGCCATTATAACGGAAAGGCAATGATAAATTCCGTTAACGGTAAAGAGGAAAATATGAAAGAAATTTTTCCTCTCGTAAAAAAATACGGCGGATTAGTCGTATGCCTGACCCTTGACGAGAACGGAATTCCCGAAACGGCAGAAGAAAGAGTGGAAATTGCAAAAAAAATTATCAACACCGCGGGAAGTTACGGTATTGATAAAAAAGACTTGATTTTTGACACCCTTGCAATGACTGTCAGCGCTGATAACAACTCTGCCATTGCGACTTTAAAAGCTTTAAATACCATTAAAAATGAATTACATTGTCACACCTCTCTCGGTGTTTCAAATGTTTCTTTCGGACTGCCGAACAGAGATATTTTAAACGGTGCATTCTTTACGCTTGCTTTGGAAAACGGTCTTTCCGCCGCTATTATGAACCCGAATTCCAATGAAATGATGAAAAGCTATTATGCTTTCAAGGCATTAAAGGGGCTTGATGAAAACTGCTCTGATTTTATTGAGAACATTGGGAAATATACACAGTCGCAGACTGCCGTAACAGCAAATTCACTTGCAAGTGAAAATTCAGTTGATGCCGAAAGCGAATTGCAGAGAGCTATTGTTAAAGGATTAAAGGAAAAGGCGGCAAACCTTACCTCTGCTCTTTTGGAAAATACAAATCCCCTTGAAATAGTCAATTCGCAGATAATCCCAGCTCTTGACATTGTGGGTAAGGGTTTTGAAAATAAAACAATGTATTTGCCGCAATTGCTTATGAGCGCTGAGGCGGCATCGTCAGCTTTTGAAAAAATAAAGCTTAAAATGAAAGAAAGTCCCGTGGGGACAGTAAGCAAAGGTAAATTCGTTATTGCGACCGTTAAGGGCGATATTCACGATATCGGCAAAAACATTGTTAAACTGATTATGGAAAACTACGGCTTTGAGGTTTACGATTTAGGCAAAGATGTACCGCCTGAAAAAATAGTTGAAGAGGCGGTTCGTCAAAACACAAAGCTTGTGGGACTGAGCGCCTTAATGACAACAACGGTGCCTTCAATGGCTGAAACTATAAAGCAGTTAAGAGAAAATGCCCCCGACGTAAAGGTTATTGTGGGCGGCGCGGTGCTGACACAGGAATATGCGGACAGCATCGGCGCTGATTTCTATGCTAAAGATGCAATGGAAACAGTCAGATATTCGTTAAAAACAATTGGGGAGTTCAGTGAAGGCAATGAATAAAAAGGAACTTGTTAAAAGATACATATTGTTTATAATCGGACTGATTTTTATAGGCATGGGCGTAGGATTTACCAAGCGCGGTGAACTTGGAGTTTCCCCTATTTCATCTGTAGCCAACGTTTTAAGCATTAAATTTGATTTTTTATCAATAGGCTCCTGGCTTGTTGTTACGAACTGTATGCTGATATTGGCTCAGGTAATGATTTTGCGTAAAGATTTTAAAATTTATCAACTTTTGCAGATTCCCCTTTCATTTTTGTTCGGATATTCCGCCGATTTCGGATTGTGGATCGCATCTTTCTTCCCCATAAACAGTTATTTTTCAAGGCTTATAATGCTTTTTATAGGAATTGTTATTTTAGCACTCGGCATTTCGCTTTCGGTAATTGCAGATGTTATCATGAATTCGGGCGAAGCCATCGTAAAGGTAATTGCAGATAAATTAGGTCGTGAATTCGGCAATGTAAAGGTCGTATTTGACATAAGCTGTGTTACCGTTTCGATAATACTGTCCCTGATATTTTTTGATATGAAAATTGTCGGCACCCGTGAGGGTACAGTCATAACCGCTGTATTTACGGGATTTGTTGTAAAGTTTTTCACAAGGATTTTGAAGGATAGATTATTGAAGGTTATCAAAAATTAAGAATAAGCTGTATGGGACGATGTGGACATCGTCCCATACTTTTTTATTCCAAAACTTCGCCCCTCTCAGATTACTCTGAGAGGGGCTACTTATTAGGAAGAATATTTATGAAAAAGTTAGGAAATTTTTCTGCATAAGGTTACGGAGCCATTATTTTATTGACAATAAGGTCAATAGCTATGGCGTCAAAAGCATCTACCACGCCGTCCTTATTATAGTCGGCAAATTCCTTTTGCTCTTCTGTCAATTTACCTTGACCCATTACATAGCTCATAATCATTGCGTAGTCACTGGCATCAATTATGCCGTCACCGTTTGCATCGCCCGAAGTTGTTTCTTCGGGTTCTGTAATTTCAAATTCAGCGGTATAAACGCCTACAAAGTTGTTTTTACCCATTACCGCTACCGTAGCAGTGCCCGCTTCGGTGTTGTTCATATATTCAACGATATAATCAACATTCTCTTCAAGGATTCTTCCGTTGAAAGTGAGTGTGATTTCAGGCTCAACCGCTTCACCGTTTAATACCTGGTCGGGAATTTCGCTTATCTCAACGCCGTCGTTAATGTCACGCTGAACGATTGCGAATTTGCAAACGGATGCGAACATACTGTATTTGCCTTCGCCCATAACCGTTGCAGTTGCAAGACCTGCGTCAATATTATCTTTGAAATAAACGCTGTAATCGTTACCGTTCTTTAATACTTGGTTGCTGGATTTAACCGTAAGCTCAGGCTCAATGCTCTCGCCCGTATAGGTTTGGTTTGGAATAGGCATTACCTGCAAGGTGGTTACGGCTATGTTGTTTGCAACTGCATAAGAGTACGCATAGCACTCTTCAGACGGGCAGTAGATTGTAAGATTATCACAGCCGTCAAATGCGGTGTCGCTTATATCTTCAATTTCGTCTGAAATGTAAGCGGCTGTAAGGTTTTTGCAGTTTGCAAAGGCTTTAGCCTCAATTTTTTCAACGGAGTTGCCAAGCATTACCGTTTCAAGTGAATCGTGATTATAAAACGCCTGTTTGGAAACTGTTGCCTTCTCATCTGAGTCTGTATTCTGATATACAATATCAGTAAGATTTGTGCAGTCATCAAATGCGGTGCTGTCTATCGCCAAAACATTTGTAAGGTCTACTCGCTCCAGCGCCGAGCAGTTGTTGAATACAAGAGAATCAAGAAATTCAATACGACCGAAAGTAACATTCTTTAAGCTTGTGCAGTCTTTAAAGCACTCTTTGGGAAGAGTTTTAAAGGAAGAATTGCGATCAAAGCCCACGGTTGTAAGGTCTGTGCAGTGCCAGAATGCCTTTTGCCCTATCTTTGTTACGCTTTTGGGAATAAATACGCTTTCAATTCCCGTATTGTAAAATGCAATGTCAACGATTTCAGAAACTCTGTCGGAAATTACAACGGTTTTTAGATCGCTTGCAAACCTCAAATCTGACATATCGTCTCCGTCATTTTTTGATCCTAAACCTGCAAAACCACTTGAACTTCTGTCCATCAGGTCAACTGTTATACCAAATACTTTTACTGGATTAAGATAAAATCCACCGAGAGCATTATAGAAAGCATCAACCGTTACGGGCATAACATATATACTGCCTGTTTTTCCCGAGGGATAAGTATAAAGCTTTGTCATATCCTTACTGTAAAGCACACCGTTTACCGAACGGTAATAAGGATTTCTGGAGTCAACCGTTACTTTTGTTAAATCGGAACAAGCGAGCGCTATGCTTTTTTCAGAGCTTGTAGTTTCCATTTTTGTACCAAATACATTACCGAATGAAACTATTCTTTTAAATATACATTCGACAGCACTACTTGACTGTTCCGCCTGAGGAACATTTACATTTCTTCCTAAGTGCAGAGAAGTTATCTTCGTTGCCGTAAATGCGGACGCGCCAACGTAAGTTACGCTTTCTGGGAGCACAATGTCACCTGATAAATACGTTCCCATAAACGCATAAGCACCGATATATTCAAGATTTTCAAGCTCATTTATGTTAATTTCAGAAAGAGTACTGTCACCAAAAGCAAGAAAACCTATTTTTTTAATTGTCTTTGGAAGTATTACTTTGTGACAGTATGGTTCAACTTCGTCACCTTTATTAAACAAATAAGCAAATGCACCGTCACCGATAGTTGTTACCGGCTTGCCGTTATATGTTTCCGGCACAACAATTTCCTTCGCTCTACCTTTGCAGAACGTAACAGTTACTTCATCGCCGACTTCATTAAATGTTAATGTATATGACTCCTCGGCAAAAGACATTACCGGCAGTGCAGACAATAAGAGCACGGCACTTAAAAGTATTGCAAAGATTCTTTTAATTAAATTAGATTTTTTCATTTCGTTATTCCTCCTTCGTCAAAACAAATGAGAATGAGCGTTCTTCATAAGTTACGGTTACCAAAGCTTTGTCTTCAAGCTCCATAAAATTCGTTTCAACGGTTATTTCACATTCATTTAACGGGATAACCGTTTCAGTACCGTCAGAATAAACCGCAATAACGGTCATATCCGAGAAATCAAGATCATCAAAGGATTCTACTTTAAAATCATACCCTTCGGGGAAAGTACCGTAAATTGAATTGAGAATTGCGCTGGACTTTTCAGCATATACCGCAACGTCATAAGAGAAAGACTTGCCCTGATAGCTTACCGTTACTTTATACCGTCCTACCGACTTTGAGAATTTTTCCGAAACGGATATTTTGCACTCGTCAAGTGGTATTTGCTTTTTACTGCCGTCACTGTAAAGGGCAGTTATTTGTACTCCGCTTAAATCAAGCTCTTCGCCCAAGATGTAATCCGTCTTTGCCTTTTTGGAAAGCGTTCCTTGGATTTCCTGAAGCGTGACAGGATTTTCGGGTCTTCTAGTAGTCGGTTCAGGTGGTTTGCGTGCAGGTATTACCTTGACCTCTGTTTCAGACTCCGATTCTGATTCTGTTGTTTCAGTAATCGGTTCTGTTGTTGTAGGTTCGGCTGTTGTCGGTTCTGTTTTAGGCTCGGCAGTAGTGCTTTCTTCGGGTTTTGGGTCAGCGCTTTCAATATTGAAAACAGCGGCTATTTTGTTCGTTATGGTTTTTACTACGGTTTGACCTGATTCGGTTTTAACCGAGCCCACCGCCAAAAGTATTGCCGCCGAAGCGCAAATTGCAATAAGTTTTTTGTATTTGTCTGCCTGCAACTTTGATTTTGACTGAATTTTCTTTACAAATTTTTCTTCGGACATAATAGCTGCTAAATGCGGTTTTTCAAAAGAATCTTCAAAATCAAGCTCTTCCAATGCGTTTATACATTCGTCTATTAAGTCGCAGTCCATGTTTTCAGCGTTGTTCAGTTCATCATCAATTACTGAATTCAAAAACTCACGAAGCTCACAAGCAGCTTCACGGTCGTTTAAAATCTGCCTGAGTATTGACGAATTAAGCATAAGTCTTTCCATTTAAATCCCTCCTTCACTTTGAGAGTCAATAAAGTCTGTCAGTTTTTCTTTAATATGTTTTCGCAGTCTTGAACTTCGCTGCGCGGCGGCTGCCGGTGAGATCTCTAAAAGCTCCGCAATTTCGGACAGCGGCAGTCGTTCTATGTATTTTAGCTTATAGAACTGTTTATCTTGCTCGCTCAATGTATTCAGCAGCTTTTCCGCCAAAGCGTCATAATCTGTGTTTTCTGTATCGAAAGGCAGGTCCTCGGACTGAAGCTCCCCTGCTTCCTCTAATGGAACTGTGCGTTTAGCGCTTTTGCCGTAATCCTCAACGGCACGCTTGACAAAATTGTCTGTTGTGCGGTAAAGGTACGCTCTGGGATTTTCAATCTCCTCCCCCGAAAGCAATCGGTTGTAATAAACCAAAAATGCTTCCTGAACGCAATCATCCGCCGAAGCTCGCGCATCGCCCATTCGCACGTTGCAATATTTAATTAAAGGCAAATAGCAAAGACTGTAAGCTTCTTTCAGCTTTTCGTCCGCCCGTTTTTTTACAGCGCTGTTCAACGGATTTCCCTCCCTTTCGTATAGTAGTCGGCAAAATCGCAAAAACTGACATAAATTTTTCAAAAAATTTTTTCAGTCGTTTTTTAATCAATTTATTTTATCATAAAACGTACATAAAATGCAAAGGGAGCCGTCTGCTTTAAACAGACGGCTCTCTTGATTTTTATTAAATTTTTTTGTTTATATTATACTATTTTAAAGGCGTAATTTCTACTTGAGAAAAAGGTCGAAATTATTGACTTTTGCACCTCAAAATGATAGCATTATTTTATATATTTTTATAGGGTTTATAAGGCTTTTAACAGCCTTTCGGCGTTCTTATAGAATATCATTTCGCTTTCTTCTTTTGCAAAGCCGTAGCCTTGCAAAATCTCAACAAACCTTTTGACGTCGCTCCAAGGTGAATCGGTTGCAAAAAGTATTTTGTCAAATCCGTGTTTTAAGATTATTTCTCTGCACTTGTCGGTGTAGCGGTCAAGCACGAAAGATGTATCAAAATACACGGGCTTTCCTACAAGCTTTTCGAGCACTTCATCTGGCAAATCACAACCGCCCATGTGAGCGAGGACAAGTTTGTTGTCAATAATCCCCGAAAGCTTTTCAATCACGTTTAACACCATTTGCGGTGTGCAATGAACGTCGTCAGGGTATCCCACGTCTACACCTGCATGGGTTACGGTTATTAAATCACGCTTTGCGGCTTCACGCATTATGCGGATATATCTTTCATCATCGAAATAAACTCCCTGATAATCAGGATGAATTTTTATACCGAACAGTCCGTGAGATTTAACGGAATCAAGAATTTCTTCAACATTTTCACAGTTCGGGTGAATTGCCCCTGCAAAAATCACACCGTCTTTGCCGTTTTCGTCAAAGCTCAGTCTGTTTATTGACTCCACTTGTTTGGGAGATGTGGCAACGGGCAAAACCACGGAATAATCAATACCGCATTTTTGCATAGATTCTTTAAGGGAAGAAAGAGTTCCCTCTCTAAAAGGTTTTGAGTTAGCTTTTTCCGATAAAAACTTTATAGTCTGTGGGGCTATTTTGTCGGGAAATGTATGTGTATGAAAATCAATTATCATAATAATCGTTTAGCTTTTGCTGAGCTTTCCTTTCTTTTGATTTATTGCTCTATGCAATTCAATAGTTTAATTGTAACACTAAATTCTTTAAAATAAAAGGTGAAAATATGACAATTGTTGATTTATTGGAAAAAAACAGCCGTGAACATGGAAATGAGACTGCTTTAGTCGAAATCAACCCCGAAATTACGGACAGCCGCCGCCATACTTGGCGTGATTATGAGCTTGTTGAGCCTACAAGCCGTTCATATTACAGAACGGAAATTACTTGGGCTGTATTTAACGAAAAGGCTAACAGATTTGCAAATTCCTTAATGGGTTTAGGGATTGGCAAAGGCGATAAAGTCGCTATTCTTTTGATGAACTGCCTTGAATGGCTCCCTATTTATTTCGGTATTCTTAAAACGGGCGCAATGGCAGTTCCGCTGAATTTCAGATATGCATCAGATGAAATAAAATACTGCGTTGAATTGGCAGAGGCTGATATGCTTGTATTCGGCCCTGAATTTATCGGCAGAGTTGAAAAAATTGCCGACGAAATAAGCAAAAACAGACTGCTTATTTACGTTGGAGACGGTTGCCCCTCATTTGCGGAAAATTATCACAATCTTTGTGCTGATTGCAGCAGCCTTAATCCCGAAATTCCGCTGACGGAAGACGATTATGCGGCAATTTACTTTTCCTCAGGCACAACGGGCTTCCCGAAGGCGATTTTGCATAAACATAAATCGTTAATACATTCATGCAAAGTGGAGCAAAACCACCATTCACAAGGCCGAGATGACGTTTTCCTTTGCATTCCTCCCCTTTACCACACAGGCGCAAAAATGCACTGGTTCGGCTCTCTGCTGAGCTGTTCAAAAGCAGTTTTGCTTAAAGGCACAAAGCCAGAATTTATTTTAGACGCCGCATCAAAGGAAAAATGCACAATAGTTTGGCTTCTTGTTCCGTGGGCGCAGGATATTTTAAATGCGCTTGACGACGGAACACTTAAGTTAGAAGATTATGACCTTTCAAATTGGCGGCTTATGCACATCGGCGCACAGCCCGTTCCCCAAAGTCTTATTAAGCATTGGCTTGAATATTTCCCCAATCATCAGTATGACACAAACTACGGTCTTTCGGAGTCCATTGGCCCCGGCGCTGTTCACCTGGGTGTTGAAAACGTACATAAGGTTGGCGCTATCGGAATCCCCGGCTACGGCTGGCAGGTAAAAATCGTTGACGAAAACGACTGTGAGGTTACTGGTCAAAACGTAGGCGAGCTTTGCGTTAAGGGTGACGGCGTTATGGAATGCTACTATAATGACCCTGAGGCTACCGCAAAATCCCTTAAAGACGGTTGGCTTTACACGGGCGATATGGCAATGAGGGACGAAGACGGATTTATTTATCTTGTTGACAGAAAAAAAGACGTTATTATCACTGGCGGTGAAAACCTTTATCCCGTTCAAATTGAAGACTTTATCCGCACCTGCAATAAAGTCAGCGACGTTGCGGTTATCGGTCTTCCTGACAAGCGCCTCGGTGAAATTGCTGCCGCCATAATTAAAATTAAAGACGGAATGAGCGCAACGGAAGAAGAAATAAACGAGTTCTGCCTCGGTCTCCCCCGTTACAAGCGCCCGAGAAAAATTATTTTTGCGGATGTTCCCCGTAACCCGACGGGCAAAATCGAAAAACCGCTTCTTCGTAAGCTCTACGGCGCAGACACTTTGATTTCAGATCAAAACAAACGCTGACAGCGTTCAAATATTTTTTTAAGGAGAATGAAAAATGAATTCAGCAATGATTATTACTACCGTACTTATCGTGTGCTTTTTTGCGCTTATGATTTGCATTGGTGTGCGTTCACGCAAGCACGCAACAGACGTTAACGGCTTTGTTCTCGGCTCGCGTTCAGTTGGTCCGTGGCTCAGCGCATTTGCATACGGCACATCTTATTTTTCAGCCGTTATATTTGTAGGTTACGCAGGCCAGTTCGGTTGGAATTTCGGTCTTGCCTCCACCTGGATAGGACTTGGAAACGCATTTATAGGCTCTCTTCTTGCTTGGAGCGTTCTCGGCAGAAGAACAAGAATTATGACTCAGCATTTAGGCTCAAAAACAATGCCCGAATTCTTCGGTGAAAGATTTAAGTCAAAGGGTCTTAAAATTGCGGCTTCAATAATTACCTTCGTATTCCTTATTCCTTACACAGCATCGCTTTTCAACGGTCTCTCAAGACTTTTCTCAATGGCATACAACGGCATTGACTATTCTGTATGCGTTATCGTAATGTCCGTGCTTACAGGTATTTACGTTCTTATCGGCGGATATATGGCAACTGCTATTAACGACTTTATTCAGGGTCTTATTATGCTTGGCGGTATTGTTGCCGTTATTCTTGCAGTTCTTCATGACAATGGCGGTCTTCTTGAAGCTACAAAATCACTTGCGGCAACCAGCGGCGATGCAGGCTGGCTCGGAGCTTACTCTTCATTCTTAGGGCCCAACCCCGTGTTCCTGCTTTTCGTAGTTCTTCTGACATCGCTCGGCACTTGGGGTCTTCCGCAGATGGTCGGCAAGTTCTATGCCATAAAAAATGAAGACTCAATAAAAAAAGGCACTGTTATTTCAACTCTTTTTGCAATTATTGTTGCAGGCGGATGCTACTTCCTCGGCGGATTCGGCAGACTTTACGACATTGACGTAAAAGCAAACGGCTTTGACGCAGTTATCCCCGTAATGCTTTCAACTCTTTCCCCCGTTATTATTGCAGTGGTTATCGTACTCGTTCTTTCAGCATCAATGTCAACTCTTTCTTCCCTGGTTCTCACAAGCGGTTCAACGGTTACCCTTGATCTTATTGCTCCCATGCGCAAAAAGCCGCTTAACGAAAAAAATAAAATGCTTATAATGAGAGCTTTAATAGTTGTATTCATTGTAATTTCCGCTGTTATTGCAATTAAGCAGGCGAAGAGCAAGAGCTTGTTTATTGCTCAGATGATGGGCGTTTCCTGGGGCGCACTTGCAGGCGCTTTCTTAGCCCCATTCCTTTACGGTCTTTACTATAAAAAGACAACTAAGGCGGCTGTTATCGTTTCATTCATTTACGGCGTAGGTCTTGAGATTATTCAGCTTTGCATCTCCCTTGGTGCATTCAAATTCGCTGACGGCTCATTCCTTTCATTCGTATTCACAAACTCACTTTACTCCGGCGTATTTGCAATGGTTGGCGGTTTGATTATCGTTCCGATAGTAAGTCTTCTTACTCAGAAAACGCTTCCGAAAGATGCAGACAAAATGTTTGAATGCTATAACAGCACTACAACAGTTGAAATTACAGACAGTCTCGGTAAATAAAACATAAAAGGTGATAATTTTGAAAAAACTAATGCTTGGCAATGAAGCAATTGCCCGCGGTCTTTACGAAGCAGGTGTTAAGGTAGTTTCAAGCTACCCCGGCACACCTTCAACCGAAATCACGGAATTTGCCGCAAAATATGATGAAATATACTGTGAATGGGCGCCCAATGAAAAGGTTGCCGCAGAGGTTGCCTTCGGCGCGTCGCTCAGGGGTGTCAGAAGCGCATGCGCTATGAAACACGTTGGTCTTAACGTTGCCGCTGACCCGTTATTCACGCTTTCATACACAGGAGTTAACGGCGGTATGGTCTTGTTTGTAGCTGACGACCCTGCAATGCATTCTTCACAGAACGAGCAGGATTCACGCCACTACGCCATTGCCGCAAAGGTTCCGATGTTAGAGCCCGCTGATTCGGCAGAGGCAAAGGATTTTGTTAAAGAGGCTTATCGGATTTCAGAAGAATACGACACTCCCGTTATTGTCCGTATGTGCACAAGAATTGCGCATTCTCAAGGAAGTGTCGAGCTTTGCGAAAGAGAAGAATTAGATTTGCCCCCGTATGAAAAAAATCCGCAGAAATACATAATGGCGCCTGCAAACGCCGTTAAGCGCCACCCGTTTGTTGAAGAACGAACAAAGCTTCTTTCTAAGCTCGGTGAAACGAGTTTTTTAAACCGCGTTGAGAAAGCAGACAGCGAAATAGGCATTATCTGCTCAGGTACTTGCTACCAGTATGTTAAAGAGGTTTTCGGTGACAGCGTTTCAGTATTAAAGCTGGGTCTTGTTAATCCCCTGCCCACCCATTTAATAAAAGATTTTGCCGCAGGCGTTAAAAAGCTTTACGTTATTGAAGAGCTTGACCCGATTATTGAAACACATCTCAATAATATCGGTGTAAAATGTATCGGCAAGGAAATGTTCTCCATACTGGGTGAATTTAATCAAAATACTATTCGTAAGGCATTCGGTATTCCCGTTCCCGAAAATACTGTAACCGATACGCCTATCCCCGTCCGTCCGCCCGTTATGTGTGCAGGCTGCCCCCACCGTGGACTTTTCTACACGCTTGCAAAGCATAAAATCACAGCTCTCGGTGATATTGGTTGCTATACTCTGGGCAGTGCCGCACCGCTGTTTGCTCTTGATTCAACTCTTTGCATGGGTGCATCTGTTTCAGGTCTTCACGGATTTAACAAGGCGGGCGGAGAAGACAGCGAAAAGAAAACTGTTTGCGTTATCGGTGACTCAACATTTATGCACTCAGGTATTACGGGGCTTGTAAATATTGCTTATAACGCTTCAAACTCAACTGTTATTATCCTTGACAACTCCATTACGGGTATGACAGGACATCAGCAGAACCCGACGACTGGCTACAACATAAAGGGTGAGCCTGCCGCCGCAGTTAATCTTGAAGATCTTTGCCGTTCAATAGGAATTGAAAGGGTAAGAGTTGTTGACCCGTATAACCTTAAAGAATGTGAAGACGCTATCCTTGAAGAGCTTGCAGTTGAAGCGCCGTCGGTAATCATTTCAAGAAGACCGTGTATGCTTCTTAAATACGTTAAGGCAAAGCCGCCCGTTACGGTAAATGAGGACAAATGCGTGGGCTGTAAAATGTGCATGAAGATCGGTTGCCCTGCTATCAGCATAAAGAATAAAAAGGCACATATTGACTTTACCCAGTGCGTAGGCTGTGACGTATGCACGCAGATGTGCAAGTTTGATGCAATTGACAAGGGGGACAGATAAATGAGTACCAAGAACATTATGATTGTCGGCGTAGGCGGTCAGGGAAGCCTTTTGGCAAGTAAGCTTTTAGGCTCTCTGCTTACAGACGAGGGGTATGACGTAAAGGTAAGCGAAGTTCACGGTATGAGCCAAAGAGGCGGTTCGGTTGTAACGTATGTCCGTTTCGGCGACAAGGTTTATTCCCCCGTTATTTCCGAGGGCGAGGCAGACGTTATCGTTTCATTTGAAAAAATTGAAGCGGCAAGACACCTTGCCTGCCTTAAAAAAGACGGTAAAATCATTGTAAACACTCAGGAAATCGACCCCATGCCCGTTATTACGGGTGCGGCGGAATATCCGCACGATATAATTGATGAAATTAAATCAAAAGGTGTTTTTGTTGATGCTATTGACGCGCTTGACCTTGCAAAGCAGGCAGGCAACGCAAAAAGCGTTAACATAGTTCTTATGGGCAGAGTTGCTAAATATTTCGATATCCCTTATGAAAAATGGATTGCGGCTATTGAAAAAATCGTTAAACCGCAGTTTGTTGAGATAAATAAAAAGGCCTTTGAGTTAGGCTATAATGTATAAAGGAGAGAGATTATGGCACAAAACTATTATCAACCCGAAATCGAAACCGCATCAAGGGAAAAAATCCTGGAAATTCAAAATGAAAAAATTGTAAAGCAGGTTCGTCACGTATATGACAATGTGCCTTATTACAGAAAGCTAATGGATGAAAAAGGTGTTACACCTGACGATATTAAGAGTGTTGACGACATTAAGAAGCTCCCCTTCTTAACAAAAGCTGACCTTCGTGACGCTTACCCTTATGGGCTTCTCGGCACAGACCTTAAAAACTGCGTTCGTATCCAGTCAACATCAGGCACAACAGGTAAAAGAGTTGTTGCTTTCTACACCCAAGAGGATATTGACATTTGGGAGGACTGCTGTGCCCGTGCTATTGTTGCCGCAGGCGGCACAAACGAAGATGTTTGTCAGGTTTGCTACGGCTACGGACTTTTCACAGGCGGTCCGGGTCTTAACGGCGGCTCTCACAAGGTAGGTTGCCTTACTCTCCCGATGTCATCAGGTAATACAGAGCGCCAAATTCAGTTTATGATGGATCTCGGCTCTACCATTCTTTGCTGTACTCCTTCATATGCCGCATACATTGGTGAATCCCTTGCAGAAGCAGGCTATAAGCCTGAGGATAACAAATTAAAGGCAGGTATTTTCGGTGCTGAGCCCTGGACTGAGGAAATGAGAAGAAGCATCGAAAAGAGCCTTGGCATTAAGGCATACGACATTTACGGACTTACCGAAACCAGCGGTCCAGGCGTATCCTTTGAATGCAGTGAGCAGACAGGTATGCACATAAACGAAGATCATTTCTATGCGGAAATCATTGACCCTGACACAGGTGAGGTTCTTCCCGAAGGCTCAAAGGGCGAGCTTGTATTCACCTCTCTTGACAAGGAGGCTTTCCCGCTCCTTCGTTACAGAACAAGAGATATATGCGTTCTTACCCGTAAAAAATGCTCCTGCGGCAGAACTCACGTTAAAATGAGCAAACCTATGGGCAGAAGTGACGATATGCTTATTATCAGAGGTGTTAACGTATTCCCCAGCCAGATAGAAACCGTTCTTCTTAACGAGGGTTATACGCCTAACTATCAGATTATCGTTGACAGAGTAAACAACACCGATACTATTGACATAAACATTGAGCTTACCACCGAACAGTTCTCTGACAAGGTAAGCGATACTCAGGCAAGGGAAAAGGCTTTGGAAAGCGCAATGCGTACAATGCTGGGTATTGGCCCGAAGGTACACTTAGTACCGCCTAAATCAGTTGTCCGCAGTGAAGGCAAGGCAGTAAGAGTAATTGATAAGCGTAAGCTTCATGATTAAAAAAGGAGTAAAACTATGGCTATAAATCAGTTATCTGTATTTGTTGAAAACAAACCCGGCAAACTTTTAGACATTGTAAAAGCTTTATCATCAGAACAAATCAACATCCGTGCAATGAGCATTGCCGATACAAAGGATTTTGGCATTCTCCGCTTAATCGTATCAGATACCGACAAGGCGAAAGATGTTCTGGAAAGTGACTGCATTGTTACCGTTACACCCGTTATTGCCGCTGAAATGAGCGACAAGGCAGGCGCATTATCAAGCATTTTGGAAGATTTCAGTTATGAAAACATCAACATTGAATATATGTATGCGTTCACCGCTTCAACCGCTTTGGGCGCTTATGTTGTTCTCCGCGTTGATGACAATGACGCCGCTGAAAGAGTTCTTAAAAGCAAGGGTATTTCCGTGCTTGAAAATATGTCTATCTGAGAAAATCTAATTTAAAACTAAAAAAATCAGTCTTCATTTTATGAGGGCTGATTTTTTTATTTTCAAAAGACAAAATATATGATAGAATAAGTGCAGTAAATTTAGGAGATGATTTAATGGAATTTTCGCAAGTTTTAAAAATGCGTTACTCTTGCAAAAAATACGACGGTCGAAAGATAAGTGATGAACAGTTAAATTACATTCTTGAAGCAGGGCGGCTTGCCCCCACTGCAAAAAACTCACAAGAACAACGCATATATGTAGTTCAAAGTGATGAAGCTTTAGAAAAAATTGACACCGCTACCCCCTGTCGCTACAATGCAGGCACGGTTTTGGTTGTTGCATTTGATAAAAACGGAGCTTACAATTACCCACGCTCAACCCGTGATTCGGGAGTTGAAGATGCGACTATTGTTGCAACGCAGATGATTTTGGCGGCCGCCGATATTGGCGTTGACAGTTGTTGGATAAACAATTTTAATCCGGAAGAGCTAAAAGAAAGTTTAGGTCTTCCTGAAACGCAGGAAATACTTATGTTAATGGACTTAGGTTTTGCAGCAGTTGATGCGGGTCCGCTTCCCAATCACACAAGCCGTAAAGACCTTTGTGAAACCGTAAGCTATATATAAAATCAAAAATACTTAAAATGCAACGGTGAATTGACAAATTGCCAACCGCAGTTGGTAGACTGCAACCCTTTAAAGCGCTACAATTTTGTCATAAAATTTTGCATCGGAGGATGAATTTATGATTTTAGCTGACAAAATAATCAACGAAAGGAAAAAGAACGGGTGGTCTCAGGAAGAGCTTGCAGGAATGCTGGGAGTTTCAAGACAGTCAATTTCAAAATGGGAAGGCGCGCAGGCTGTTCCTGATTTACAAAGAATATTAAAAATGGCAGAGATTTTCGGTGTGTCGACTGATTATCTGCTTAAAGATGAATTTGAACCGGAAAATGCTTTACCTGAAAGCTATTCCAAAAATCCTGAAGCTGACAGCTCCGATTTCCGAACCGTTACGCTGAACGAAGCCGATGAATTTTTAAAAATTCAGGAAAAAACCGCATCTTTAACCGCTCTTGGCGTTTCACTTTGTATTATTTCCCCTGCACTTTTAATTTTCCTTGCAGGATTTATTGAATACAACAGCAGTTCAGAAAACCTTTGTGTAGCTTTAGGTCTTGTAGCTTTGCTTGTATTAGTTGCGATTGCAGTATTTTTATTCATATCAAGCTCGTCAAAAAATCAGGAATATGAATTCCTTGAAAAAGAAGTTTTTGAAACTGCTTACGGTGTTACGGGTATGGTTAAAGAAAAACAAAAAAACTACGCTCCCACACACTCAGCACGCTTATCATTAGGCGTTATGCTTTGCATATTAAGCGTTATTCCGCTTATTTCGCTGGCAATCTTTTTTGAAGATAAGGCGTATATTCTTACCGCTTCGGTGAGTCTTCTCCTGTGTATTGTCGCCGCAGGTGTAAATTTGATTGTACGAACAAGCATAATCTCAGGCGGATTCAAAAAGCTTTTACAGGAAAACGATTATTCTGCAAAGCAAAAAAAAGAAAAAGCATATTTAGATCCGATTGAAACAATTTATTGGACTGTTGTTCTGGCAGGGTACCTTACATGGAGCTTTATTACAAACAAGTGGGGAATAACGTGGATAGTTTGGCCCATAGCAGGTGTTCTTTTTTCTGCACTTGTTGCAATTTTAAAGCTTGTTCATCAGAAAAACAATTAAATAAATGTTCCTTCGTTGTATTAAAACAGCCTTGTGAATTCTCCGAGGCTGTTTTAAAATATACTGTGATTTCTATCAGGTAACGGACTGGAATAAATTGGCATAACATAAAAGTGGATTAAATTATCGGAGGAATAATTATGACACTTTTAACCGTACAGGGGCTTCTTGTTCCGCTTTTCGGAACAGCCTTGGGAGCCGCGTGCGTTTTGTTTATGAAAAAATGTTTCAGCAGTAACCTTCAAAAAAGTTTAATGGGCTTTGCGGCAGGAGTAATGGTTGCTGCATCTGTTTGGAGTTTACTTATCCCGTCAATTGAACAGTCACAGCATTTAGGGAAATTGGCATTTTTCCCCGCCGTAGCGGGTTTTTGCATAGGAATGATTTCTCTTATGCTTATAGATAGAGTAACAGAAAAAATACAAAAAAGCACAGAAAGTCACGAAAGTTCTTATTTCAGGAAAACTACAATGCTCGTTCTTGCAGTTGTGCTTCACAACATCCCTGAGGGAATGGCGGTCGGCGCGGTCTATGCCAATGCAATTTCCTGCAAAGAAAACGTCGCTTTTTCAGCCGCTTTTGTTTTAGCAATGGGAATAGCCATACAAAATCTGCCTGAGGGTGCAATAATTTCCATGCCCTTAGCCGCCCGCGGTATGAGTAAAGGCAAAGCATTTTTTTACGGCTTCCTTTCAGGTGCAGTTGAGCCTTTAGCAGGACTGCTTACCATTCTTCTTTCGGCGCTTGTTATCCCCGTTTTACCGTATCTGCTTGCATTTGCGGCAGGCGCTATGATATATGTGGTTGTGAAAGAGCTTGTTCCTGAAATCAGCGAAGGGCGACACTTCGTGAGCGGCAATTTAATGTTTATGCTTGGATTCTCGCTTATGATGGCTTTAGACGTTGCATTGGGATAAAATATATAATTTTTAAGTTTAATTTTAAAATCAATTTACAGTTTTGCTGTATTTTTATAAAATTCTCTCAAACTCAACCTTTGGTATGTGTATTTTGTACTGATTTTTTGATATTCTTATAAATGAAAGGAGGATAACAATGGATCAAATCAAAATTGGTATGTTTATTTCTCAATTAAGAAAAGAAAAGGGGCTTACGCAATCCGCCTTAGCTGAGAAGCTGAACATTACCGACAGAGCAGTTTCAAAATGGGAAAGAGGTATATCGTTGCCCGATTCATCAACGATGCTTCCCCTTTGCGAAATACTCGGCATCAATGTTAATGAATTACTTACAGGAGAGAGAATTGATATGGAAAACTACAACAAAAAAGCTGAAGAAATTATACTTGAAATGACAAGAATGAAAGAGCAAAGAGACAAAGAACTATTATCGGTAGAAATATTTCTTGGTGTGCTTATAACAGTTATTATGCTTGTTTGTATATTTACGGCATCATTTGTTAATATCCCGACACCTTTAAAAATTTTATTGATTACTATCGGTATTGTTCAGTTTGCTATCGGCATTATGTATGCTATACGAATAGAACAAGTAGCAGGATATTATGAATGTCAAAAATGCCATCATAAATTTGTGCCTACGTTCAATCAAGTTTTTTGGGCTATGCACGTTAACAGAACAAGATATATGAAATGCCCCGAGTGCCATAAAAAATCATGGTGCAAGAAAAGAATTTCAAAATAAACAGGTAAAAGGAAAACGCCGTCAAGACATTCATTTGTGTGTCTTAGCGGCGTTATTTTTTTATTAAACGTCTAAATCTGTTTTGGCGTACTTTATTTCGCCATCGTAATATTTACTTATTTGCGGTATGAGCGTCTGTTCAACATCTTTAAACTCAAGATAATAATCAGTATTTATATCTTTGCTTTTAAATCTTATAATATACGCTTCTCTGTCTATAATCTTGCCCGAGTATTTGTTATAAGTTCCGTCAATTTTATAAATCTCTACAATATCACTGTAATCATATCTTTGAAAGTCATATTTAAAATCACTTTCGGACATATTGCAAAGCATATATTCTTCATAACATTTTGCCCGAGGTACTGTCATTGCATACGAAAAAATTGTCGCAATCACAAATAATATTACTGATATTATTCTAATTGCCTTTTGTGTTTTAGGCGACGATAATATTTCAAAAAAATCGCGTGCGCTCTGCCTGTTTTTATCAATATGTATACTCACTTTATCTATAATAAATAAACCGCCTACCAAGGCAGGCATTGCGGGAATCAGCAAAATCCATATTAACTGTTCTGCAAAGCCCGGACTTATTATTGCTCCTTGATAAATTATCTTCAAAACAATAACTGTAACAATTGAAAACGGTATCAAAAGAACACTGTATGCAATCAGAAACGACAGCAGTAAGGCTAAAGCATCTCTTTTAGACGTATTGTTATACTTTTTCACTTCTATCATTGATGCAGTTTCAGGCTTTATTGCTTCATACTGCTCACCCGTTTTTAACAGGTGTTCTATTAAGCTTACTAATTTTATTTCATAGTCATAAAGGGTATTTCTTTTTTGCAGTTTATAATACTGTTTAAGCGATTTTTCGTACTGCCCTTTAAGGAAGAAATTATAAGCAGGAAAATCACCGTATCTTGCAATTTGATTATCAAATGTCATCGAAAGTGCAAATGTTTCAAGGTCACTTTCATTTTTCAGCTTCATTACACGCATTACTTCATTATTTCTTTTACCGTGGAAATCAAAACCGCTGATTACGAGCTTCGTTATAGACGGCAAGTTATCGTCTAAAAAGCCCTTTATTGTGTTAAAACACGCACATAGCCGTGTTTCATTTTCAATAAAAGAAAAAGTATAGCAATGATAATCTTCAAGTCCCAAATAATCAATAACCTGATGAATATGATACGGGAACGGATCATTTTTTTCTAAATATATACAGCAAAAAAGTGTGCTGACAGGAGCGTTGAGACTGCCTTTTAATGTGTATACGAACTCAATTTTTACTGTTTGCAGTGTGATTGTCCAAAACGCTCTCTTCTTATTCTCAACACAATCAACATAATATTCACTTTGCAATGTCTTTGCATATTCCTGTATTAACTCATCACACTTATCTTTAAGCTTAGTTGTATCCATATAAGTTGCTCCGTATTCATAAATTAAAAGAGATACCCTGAAATCAGGGCATCTCTTTTTTAGCCGTGATTCTATTACGGGAATATGTTAACTCCGTTCAAATACAACTCAAGATAAAATGCGTCCATAGCATCAACCACTCCGTCGCCGTTGATGTCGGCATTTCTCATCTGAAGCTCTGAAAGCGTAATAAGACATTTGATATATTCAATCATTAAGTTGTAATCGTCATAGTCAACGTCACCGTCAAGGTCAACGTCACCTAACAATTCTCTGCCATTACAAAGGTCAATATTCTGTTCCGTGTCACCTGATACGTAAACATAAGTGCGGAACACTTCATGACCGTCACATTCGGCTACTAAGATGAATGCGCCGTTTTCTACACCGTCGAATAAATATGAACCGTCAGTTGTATTTACTACTTTTTTACCTACAAGACTGCCCGTACTGTAATCATAAATTTTAACAGTTACCGTATCAATTCCTTCGGGAGCTGCAAGTGTAATGGTGCCATATAGGCTTGCACCTGTTTTCTGCGATTTATCAAGAATAACGCTGTAAACAGGGCTTTCATAGCTTTCAACTCCGTATTTGTTTACGGCTTTGAATTTATAGTCCGCTATAATACTTTCGGAAAGAGTTAACGTATTACCCGAAATTTCAGTCCAGCCGTTGCCGTTATCGTAATAATAAGTAACCTCCTGCCCGTCGGGATTTGAAAGAGTGAACGTAATGTCGTTACCCGTACGGATACCTATTGCGCCTTCAACTGTAACGTGAAGCACCGGCTTGTTACCCGGATTATTCAAATCGTAGAAATTGTCAATTATAAGTAAATAGTTATATGTTTTAAGGTTATTACCTGTAACGGTGATAAGATAACTTCCGTTTTCGCTTACGGTAAAGTACTCTGCACCCGTAATATCCTCTCCGTTGACGGTAACGGACTGAATACCTGATACACCGCAGGTGTAATTCAGATACACCTTATACGGGTCAATAGTTATGTCTGTTACCTCTTGTGTGACTTCAACAGTGGGAACAACCGTGTCTATCATTACAATGTAGCTGTCTGAAGGAGCGCTTGGAGTGCCTGCGCCGTTTACAGCCATAAACTGATATTCGGCATAAATATTGTCGTAAAGCACAATTTCATTACCCGTTGTAATTTCAGTCCAGCCGCTGCCGTCATTATAATAGTATGTAATACCGGAAAGCGACGGCTCCAGAGTTGAAAGGATAAACGTCATATCCTCGCCGGTCCAACGGTTAAACGTACCCTGGAAATCAACACGGATAACAGGAACTTGAGTATCAATATTAACCTCTATTGAAGAAATGTTGCTTTCAAGTGCGGAGAAGGACACAGTTTTAAACTCAACAAGATGTTCGCCGTCTTCGCTGACAACAACCTCAGGGGCATCCATTGCAGTCCAGGCACCGCCGTCAATTCTGTAAAGATATTGGTAAATACCTGAGAACGCATAGGACTCAACAGAAATGCTTACTGAATCAGATGTCCATTTGCCGCTTTCATAAGGCTCGCCCTTGCTTACGGCATTGATTTCAACGTCAGTAGGTTTATCACCGTCAATAACAAATCCGTCTGAATAAACTATTTCGGACTCATTGCCTGCTTTATCAAATGCCTTTACCTGAACATAGCCTTTAAAATTCGGTGAGAACTGAGGCTTTGCAAATAAACTGTATATTGACCATTCATCCGTCACGGGAATACGGTATTCATCGAGCAAGCGGTATTCAATTCTGTCAATGCTTGCAACACCTATATCCTCTGCAATAACAGTAAGCTCAACTACTTCATTAAAGTAAAGTCCGAATTCTTCTTCCGAGAGTTCTCGGGCATTGTCGCCTGTAAGCTTATGCTTTAAGGTGAGGGATTTAATAACCGGAGCATCACGGTCAATATTACTTACTGTTTTTATAAGTGTTTTTGAAAGACCGTTATTTGCTGTTATAGTAACTTCATAATCGTCATTCTCGGTTACTAAAAACTCTGTACTGCCCGTAATATCCTTGCCGTTTACGGTTATTGACTTAATTCCCGAAATACCGACTCTGATATTATCTATTGTAATTTTAAAGCTCTGGTTAGTAACTGTATTTATTTCTTTATTGAGGACAAAATACGGCGTAACATTATCACGCTTTACATCAAAGCCTTCCGTTTCAGCGCTTTCAACGTTTTCGCTGTTTATCGCCTTGAAATAATATACATCCTGTAAATTAGTGGTAATATCCAAGGTATTGCCCGAAAGAGCTATCCAGTCTGAGCTATCCTCTGTTCTGTAATAATACGTTAATCCGTCAAGCTCATTTGTTGCAGATAAAGTAAACGTAATATTATTTGGAGTCCACTCGCCGTCATAGCCGTTTGTATCAACAGATACCACGGGGATTCCGTAAACAATTACAGGGAATGTAGCCGAAGCACTTCTGCCCTCGTGAGTATATGTAACGGTTATATTTTGCTCAACATTGTAAAGAGTCGGGTCAAAATCTTCCGTGTGAACTCTGTAGCCTTCAACCATTTCTGACGGAGCATTTGAGTAATTTGCTTTTACCGTAAGATTTGTAAGGTCAAGCTCGGTCTCACCTTCCAGATATCTGTATCTGGGATTTGTAAGCTCAATGCTTTCAACCTTTTTGGAAGCAAGAGTTATCGCAAATACGCCTCGGTAGCTTTTTCCTGCTCTTGTAACGGTTAAAACAATGTACTGTTCCGTATCAAGAATCTTCGGATTGATTTCAGCTACCGTGTAATCGGTAACCTCAACCGTAAGGTCGCTGTCCTGATAAAGTTCTGAGGTGTCGCCGTAATATTTTTCTATTTCGCTTCTGTCATAGGTAAGCTCAACTTTAAGCCCGCTTAGGTCAAGCTTCGTTTCGCCCTCAACATATTCTGTTCTTGTGGGATGTGTAACAGTAATGCTCTTAGGCTCTATTTCAATAATATTTAAATGCTTACTTGTAATAACCTTAGATGTGGTGGTTCGTCTGCCGTAAAGGTAAATGTCGGTTTCGCCGGGAGTAAGTGCTGTAACCGTTCCGTTTTCAGATATTGATGCATAATCGTTTTCAGTATATTTTGCGCCTCTTATGCCCGTCACATCCGATGCGGCAGATGACGAAGGATCAAAGGGAACGTCTCCGTCATTGCTTACAATGCCCCAATAGCTTACAGATGCACTTACACTTGCAGGAGAGAACGAGCCGTTAAACGTAACGGGAAAATCTTTAATTACATAGTCAAAGCCGTCAATATTTGCCTGAGTTAAATTATTGACAAGAGTCGCTTTAACAGTTACAGTCACCGTTCTGGAAATGCCGCCGACAGTTGCAGTAATTTCAACTGTTTGGGAATTGCCGCGCCAACCATAGTCACCGCCGTCAACGCCGTACACCAAACCGTTTTCATCAACCGTAGCAATTTTGGGATTTGCTGAGGTCCATTTTATTGTTTCAAGAATTTCTTCATCATAGTCCGAAGGAGCTATGTTAACAAGTGAAAGCTGAACGGTACTGCCCGCATTAACCGTCAAAGTGCCGCTAATGCTGAAATCGGTAATGGGCTTACCGATAAATACGCTCTTTGTCTTTTCAAGAGTTACACCGTTAAAGGTTGCTTTTGCAACAATGGTAACAACGCCGCTTGCAGCCGCAGTAAGATTACCGTTTGAATCTATTGAGCCGTACATAGTTGTTGCAGGCTCCGCCGATGTAGCCATTAAATAATTACCTTCATCGTCAATAATGCCCCACTCTCTTACAACAGAGCTGTTAGTATTATATCTTGAAGGATAAACCGTTGATGTGTATTTTGAGGTGCTTCCTATGCCGAGAGCATCTTCACCCTCAATATCAATATCAGTAATATTTCCCTGAAGTAAGCCACGCTTAACCTCAACCTCAACGCTTCTTGTAACATCGCCTATCGTTACTGTAATTGTTGCTTTTTTAGAATAAATAAGTCCGCTGCCGCCGTCAAGACCCGTAATATTACCTTCCTGGTCAACGATAACAATTGAAGGGTCAGAGCTTTCCCAAACTGCGTCACCTGTATATGCACCGGCGGGAATAACATTAGTTATTTCAAGATTTGCCGTATCACCTTCCTGAATGCTCGTCGTACCGCTGATTGCAAAATCAGTTACGGGAAGGTCTTCCTTTGCAACTACGTTAAATGTGATTGAATCTGAAAATGCTGCATAAAGGGTACTTGACGGAGTGACTTTTATCTTTAATTTACCTGGACTTGTAAATGAAACAAGTCCGTTTTCGGAAACGTCGCCTTTTGCAGTCTCAAAAAGACCCTTGTCAACACTCCATTTAACACCCTGCTTCAGTCTTACGGGAGTAACTGCACCGTAAAGCTGAACCGTTGTACCGACTGCTACCGTCGTCGGCACTACCTTTTTGTTTGTAATGTGAACGCCTGTCGGCATTGCCTGTGCTACTATACTTTGAGTAACGAGAATGTCTACGGTATCACTTGCGATTTTAACTCCGTCAGCGCTGTAAAGAGTAGCCGTTACAACAACGTTCATGTTGTCAAGATAGTTACGAAGGCTTTCTCCTAACTGTTCACCGACAACGCCTGAAACTATTGATACAAGTATATCCGTATTAACAGTTTCAAGGTCAACACCGCTCGAAGCAATAGCGTCTTCAATAGCTTTCGCCATTGTTTCGCCTACTAACGGAGTCGGTCTTACCTGTTCATCTATCCAGAGCTGAATAATTGCAGCCTTTGAATAGTCGTAACCGGTTACTTTACCGTTCTCGTCAACGTCTGCCAAAAGAGGAAGATTGCTTTCCCATACAACATAAGCCCCTTCCGGCATTTCGGGAGTAACAGAATAATAAAGCTGAACGCTTCTGTACTCCTGAACCTCAACTCTTTCGGTAATTTCATTTCCGTTAGAATCTGTGATTACGATTTTTTCACCTACAGCAAACACCGAAAACGCCGGATTAAATGCAGAAATCACAAATAAAACGGAAAGTAAAACTCCCATTGATTTGATAAAACTTTTCCTCATTCACTTTCACTCCATAGCAAAAAAATTATCATGTAATTTTATCATAATTATATTTTTTTTTCAATATCTTTCCAATATTTTTTTGCATTTTGACAAAAAAACTATGCTGATTTATATCAAAATAACTATTCCATTTTTCAATAAGGTATGGTACTATATTTTCAAAATTATAAGGGGAAAGAAAATGAAAATAATTCTAAACAAGAATAAAATTAAAACAGTAATTGTAAAAACCGTGAAGATTTTTCTTTGCGTTATTCTTTCACTGTGTATTTTATTTTCTGCCGTTTACGGCACACTTACACTTTACAGAAATTCCTTAAAAGGAGATTATGAGCTTTTGAAAGGCGACACAAAAAAGGCTTTTGCGACTGAGTACAGCGAAGTAAAGGAATACTCTAAAACGAAAACCGTTGGAAGATATTGGCGTGACGGTATGATAGGCGGAAACGGAAAGCTGGGATTTGTAACATCCGGCTCACCGTACAGCGACACCATAACATATCAGGATGTTGATTACATAATGCCCTCAAACCGTGACCGTTACGATTTGCCCGATCTTACTTGGGAGCTTGAAAGCACAAAACAAAAGATTATCAATCTTGATAACAGTCTTTACGTTTCGGGCTGCGGCGAATGGAATTACGGCTACGCATTCCACCCCGGTCAGCAATTAAGACTTACGCAGGATAAGCACACATTCTTTAAAGATTATATCCGCTGGACAGACTATGAAACGGGTGAGGTTGGCGTTTCTTACAAAGATAAAAACGGAGTTTGGGAAAGAACCACCTTTACTTCCCGAACAGATGATGTAACAATTACAAAAATCTCACAATCGTCAACAGGTGCAAAAATCAATATGACACTCTCTCTTGACGATTTAAGCGGAATGTATAAATTCGGAAACGGCTATGAAAAGGATATGCAGTACAAAAAAATCGTTTCCGACGACGCTTCCGTAATCACCCTTGTGGCACACTACCCAGGGTATGAGCTGGCCTCTCTTAAAGACGGCGGCTATGCTGGCGTAACATATATTGTAACAGTCGGCGGAACAAAAGAAAAGATTTCTATTGAGTCTAAAAAAGATGAAGCAGTAAATGTGGGTGAAAAATCCCCTGCCGTTAAAATTACAGATGCAGACGAGGTTTACCTTATTACCAAAAACGACCGCACCTTCTCAATGGGAGATATTTCAGACTTTGCCACGGCAACATCTTATGAGCTTACAGACTCTCTTTTAAAGGACTGCAAAGCTGTTGCGGAAAAATATACCGTTGATGGCAAATTTGATTATGATGCCGCACTTAAACCCAGTGCAGAAATTCATTCCGAAATGTTCAACCGCGTTTCCTTTACCTTGGGTGAAGGTGAAAACGCTATGAGATACCTTTCCAATGAAGAGCTTCTTACCAAGCAGAAATTCTCAAGAGATATCAACGATGCTCTTATGGAAAGAATTTATATGCAGGCACGTTTTGCCGCTGTTTGCGCAAGCGGTTATTCAATGACCCGTCTTTCGGGAATGTGGACGGGCGAATGGAACCCTGGCTGGCGAAGCGAATACACAATGGATGCAAACGTTAACCTTCAATCTTCGGGAATGAACACGGCAAATCTTATTGAATTCAGCGAAGGCTACGTTAAATTTATTTTGCGCCAGGTTGACGATTGGAAGATAAATGCAGAAAAATGCTACGGCATGCACGATGCTTTAATGGCTCCCGTAAACTGTGACGGCGACGGCGCTTTAGGTGCTGAATACTGTCAGGAGTACCCGTTCCAGTATTGGAATGCAGGTACGAGCTGGATGCTTCAGCCGATTTTTGAAATGTATCAATGCTACGGCAATGTAACATTTAAAGATGATAACGGAAAAGAGCTCAGACTTCTTGAAGACGTTTTAGTTCCCCTTCTTACAATGCAGTCAAATTTCTGGGAACAGCTCGTTTCCCCCGAATATTACACCGATAAAGACGGCAACGCAAAGTACGAGAAAGGCAAAACAACTCTCAATGACGGCGAAAAATATTTGATTATCCCCTCCTATTCTCCCGAAAACATGACAGGCGGTTCGGTTTACAATTCAACCCTTGCCGCCAATGCCGCTATTGACATTGCCGCCGCAAAGAGCGGTCTTCAAATGACAATAGACTGCGAAAATGATGCAAAGCTTGAAGGCTACGAAGAAAGAGTAGCAAAATGGACTGAATTGCTGAATAAGATGCCCGATTACCTATTTGACAGCACGGGCGCTATTAAAGAATGGTGCGCAAATCAGTATGAGGAAAACAACAGACACCGCCACATAAGCCATCTTTACTGTGCATGGCCGCTTATGGAAACTCAGCACGATGAAGAGCTGGCAAATGCTTGCTTGCAGGCAGTAAACAACCGTGAAAAAGAAAACAGCGCTTCTCACGGATTT